>JAKPKY010000065.1 GCA_029553505.1 Planctomycetota bacterium | reverse complement strand
CTCGTCGGCGGCCCCACGGCCAGGACGATCCACTACATGGAGACCCTCGCGGGCGACACGACCGTCGGGCACGCCTCCGTCTACTGCCGGTCCGTCGAGGCGCTGTCGGACACGCGCGTTCCGGCGCGGGCCGAGGGGATTCGCGCGGTGGCCGCCGAACTGGAGCGAATCGCCAATCACGCAGGTGACCTGGGCGCGATGGCGGGCGATGTCGGATTCCTTCCGACCCTGAGTTATTGCGGTCGCCTGCGCGGCGACGTTCTGAACCTGACGGCGGCGCTCTGCGGGAACCGATTCGGCCGCGGCCTGGCCGCGCCCGGCGGCGTGGCCTGGGACGTGGACGACGGGCTTGCCGGAAAACTGCTCGCCGGGCTGGACGAGTTCGATCGCGACGCGACGGGCGCGGTGGAACTGATGTTCAACACCCCTTCGGTCCTCGCGCGGTTCGAGAACACGGGCTCCGTCGCGAAATCCCTTGCCCGCGAAATCGGGCTGACGGGCCCCGCTGCCCGCGCCTCCGGGCTGACCTGCGACGTGCGGCAGGAGTTCCCTTACGGCCTGTACCGCTTCGCCCAGATGCCCGTCTGCACCTGGACGACCGGAGACTGTTTCGCCCGCGCCTACGTGCGATGGATGGAGGTGCGGCAATCGCTGAAGTTCCTCCGCGAGCAACTGCAGGCCCTGCCGGGCGGCGCGACGCGGGAAATCCCCAAGCCCCTCAGGCCCGGACTGCTGGTCGTGACGCTGGCGGAAGGCTGGCGCGGCGAAATCTGCCACCTCGCCGCCACCGACGAGAACGGACGGTTCGCCTTCTACAAGATCGTCGATCCTTCCTTCCGCAACTGGTTCGGGCTGGCCTGCGCCTTGCGGGAACAGCAGATCTCCGACTTCCCGCTCTGCAACAAGAGTTTCAACCTGTCGTATTGCGGCCACGATCTCTGATCGGGCCGGGAGCCCTACCATGTTCGCCATTGTGAAAACGAGAGCGAGGCAAAAGCATCGGACCCTGGCGTATCCGTCCGGCCCGGCGCCGGAGCTTCCTCCGCGGTTCGCGGGGCGCCCCGTCGTGGCGCCGTCGCGTTGCGCCAGCGACTGCGCCGGATGCGTCGCCGTCTGCCCCACGAAGGCCATCACCCGCCAGGCCGATGGACCCGAAATCGACACCGGGCGATGCCTCTTCTGCCGAGCCTGTGAACAAGCCTGTCCGCGAAAAGCGATCCGCTTCGGACGGGAGTATCGCCTGTCCGCCGCTCGCCGCGAAGACCTGCGGGTACACGCCGGTTCGCCGGAATGCGCCGCGGCGCGGAACGACTTGGCGGCTGGGCTCTTCCGGCGATCCTTGAAGCTACGCCAAGTGTCGGCGGGCGGATGCAACGCCTGCGAGGCCGACTGCAACGTGCTGGGCACGCTGGCTTGGGACATGGGACGGTTCGGGATCCAGTTCGTCGCCTCCCCCCGCCATGCCGACGGCCTGCTCATCACCGGGCCCGTGACGCAAAACATGCACGAGGCGCTTCTCAAGACCTACCATGCCGTGCCCGCGCCGAAAATCGTCATCGCCGTGGGCGCTTGTTCCATCTCCGGCGGACCGTATATCGACCATCCGGAGCAGCATAACGGTGCGGCCGGAATCGTGCCCGTAGACCTTTTCGTTCCCGGATGTCCGCCGCATCCCCTGACGATCCTGGACGGATTGCTGACTTTGCTGGGGCGGGTCGATCGCGACTCGGCCGAATAGAAACTCACAGCTTCCGGAAGCAGACGTTCGGGGGAGGCTGACGGCTTTTCGAGGCAGAAATCCTGGGAAACGCTGGAGAGCGGCGGACCGCTATCGGGGATCCGGCGTGTTTCTCCGTGGCGAGGTTTCTTTTCTCCTGATCCGCGCAGTTCTGTGGGACTGGATATTGGGTTCCAGGCTACGAAATCATCTCTGTCGGGTGCGGCTTGAATTGGGCAACTCCCCTTTCCGTTTCGCAGGAACACGTCTGCTTTAAGCAAGAAACGAAGGTCCCTTCTCCTTCCGACATGAAAGCCTGACCACTTCTTGTGCCTAGCGCCAAATCCTACTGCAATGCGCTCGAGGCACCGATTGGCGTGGTGTTGGCCCCCCGGGGCACCGTTTCCCCGCAACCCGTCGGCCTGCGCGAACCGCGTCACGAAAAGAACGAGAAACGGGGGGCGGATCACCTCAGCCGGGAACCCAGAAAGTTGTTTGGGGAGTGATTGCCGCCGGGGTTCCTTCCACCTCGACCGCGACACTGATGCCGATAGGATTCGGTAACGGCTGTGGCAGATTCTCGATAAACAGACGCGAACCCTCCTGTCGGAACGGCAACGGATGGTTGTTTTCGACGAGGCGCACCGCCCGAACGGGATTGGCAATTTCCGAATAACACAGGGACGTGCCGACATGTTGCAGGATGTGCAGATATACCGTCCGGTCGCGTACGGTCACATTTCCGAATTTGGTCCAGGAGAATGGCGAACGCTCGCTGTTGGGCAGGAATTCGCCATACTGTCGCAGCCATGCGCCCACCTCGCGGAGAATTCGCACCGAGGGTTCGGGAATGCTCCCATCGCCATAGGGGCCGACGTTCAGGAGAAGATTTCCACCATGCCGAGCGGTTTCGGTCAGAAGTTGGACCACCGCTCTCGGGGATTTCCACGCCGAATCGCCCGCATGATAGCCCCAGGTGCTGTTCAGCGTCATGCAGGCTTCCCATGCGATGGGTTCCTTGGGAGGACGGATGGCTTGCTCGCAATTGACGAAATCCTCCTTCTGCGGGCCGTTGCGACTGTTAATGAGAATATCCGGCTGGAGACTCCGGATGATGGCATTCGTCTCCGCTCCGTCCAGCGGTCCGGGAATGCACCCGTCATACCACAACAGGTCGATCGGGCCGTAGTGCGTCATCAGTTCCGTAAGCTGTGCGCGATAATAGGCGACAAAGCGTTGGCGGGCGGCCTCGCTCTGCCAACCTTGAGGCCAGTCGCGGGCAAAAGCATCGGGGTAATCCGGATGAGTCCAATCCGCCACCGAATAATACAGCCCGACCTTCAGACCGCCGCGACGCACCGCGTCCACATAGGCGGCCACCAGATCGCGCCGGGGACCGTGACGAACGCTGTTAAACTCGCGTGTGGCCGTGTCCCACAGGGCGAAGCCATCATGATGCCGCGCGGTCAGGACCATATATCCCATGCCCGCGTCACGCGCCAAACGCACCCAGGCGTCCGGGTCGAAATTCTCGGCATGGAAATTCTCAACGTAAAGGCGCGTGTATTCGTCCAGGGGAATTCGCTCGCGATTCATCACCCATTCGCCCCGCCCGGCGACAGAATAGGCCCCCCAGTGAATGAACATTCCCCATCGGGCCTCATGGAACCATTGCAGGCGCCGGGCGCACGCATCGGAAGTCGGGGAGAGGGAAACGGGATTCGTCATGGAAGGAACACCTCTCGGCCGCATGGGCCGCAAATCAGTTACATCTTTCTGGGGATATACGGTTCCATTGGGAGATTCTGTCGTATTCAGCGTCTTGCGTTTGAGTGGTCAGATGCTTCTTGCCGTCCTCACGGTCGTCCACGTGGCTGAAGGGTTTCCCGGGTGACTTGATCCAACGTCAAGGCCGCGGCGCTGCTATCCACATGGGCGACATTCATGGTCGTATCGCCGGCATGCCGGAATGGCGTGGGGCCGGCATACACGCCGCCGTCCGCAGGCTCACAATTCCAATAACGGAATATGTATACCGAGCGTGTCTGCGATACTGACCAATCCCATTGCCGGCAGACATTGGGAACGTAAGGTGTCGGGCCTCCGATCGCGGGGGGCGTCGTTCGACCGTCGAAAATCACGAACGTCACCCCCGGAGTGTGGAAATCGGCGCGACGAATGATCGCCAGCGTTTCGTCCGGGCCCTTGTTCATAGGATCATTGATCGGATCGGGGCTCAGCAGGTTCAGGGGATAGGCCCAATTTCCAGTCTGCGGATAATCGTCGCCGGACCAGTTGGTGCCATTCCAGCGCGGGCACATGATCAGTTGCCTGCGCACCGAACCTCCATATTGCGACCCGTGCTGCCCCGCGACGATGCCATTTCCCGGCAGGTAGGGATCCATCTTCGCATGATGGAACCACCAGGAGCCATACACGGTGGCCATCGGTGCGAACCGCGGGGGCGGAAACCAGTCGCCGGCATCATCGGCGTAAAAGTTCATGGCGACGGAAATTTGTCGCAAATTGATGGAACAGTAGACGTCTCGAGCAATGTCCTTTGCCCTCTGAAGCGATGGCGTCAATATGCCAACCAGCAGCGAGATAATCGCAATCACCACCAGGAGTTCAATCAGGGTGAATCCTTTTCCAAGCAACTGATGGAGTGTTTTTCGACGGCGACCAGACAATACCGGCGTATTGAAATAGGTATGGATCATTGGTCGGCTCCTGTCTGCATAAAGATACGCAGCGTTACGATCCACGGGGGGACATTACGGCTCCAAGAACAGCGTCCCCCACTGGTTCGGCTGGTTGTACGGTTTTCCTTCGATTCCGAAAATCGATTTCATCATTCTCGATCCCTGGACGTTATGGTTAATAGCCACATCGAAGCCGATGCGCATGCCGGTTTGGGGGCGAAAGTCAGCCGATAGCGCGTTCCATGGAATGGCGCACTCCAAGATGTATCCATGATTGCCCACGACCGCGGCAGCCTGCAACGACTCGCCGGGCACCAGACGGCGTTTCAGGGACTCCGCCTTGCGATAGAAGGCGAACCCGCCCTTCAACGGTTTGCCGTCCTTGACGCCCAACGGGCAGAAGAAGAGCTGGCAATCATTGGCGTTTCTCTCGTGACTCTTGTCATTTTCCAGATCGAGGAAGAACTCCACGCAATCCCCATCCCAGAAGCGATCGAGGCTTGTGGGGGCCCGAGGGGAAAAATCCCCTTCCACTTCCACGCCAGCGTAGAGCGCCGCGGCATCCCAACGCAGACGGATGCGGGTTTTCAAATTGCCGGACGACCATGTCACCGGCGACACGTCCGCCCACTCCGACAGGTTGCCGTCAATGCGGGGCGGCGAACCCGCGGCTGGAGCGACCCGTTTGGGGAGCACCCGGATTGGCGACTCGATGACCAGGGGGGTTGATGAACCCCGAAGCGTCGCCCCAATTTGGGTCCACGTCGCCTCCTGGGCTGCCGGAATGGACAATGTTCCCGATAGCTGACAACGCTGCCCGCTGTTCAGTTGGATCTTCTTCTCGGGCGGCGTAATCCAATGCGATCCGGGTGGCAGTTGCCAATCTACTTGCACGGCCTGCGCCTCGGGAAAGCGATTCATTACCATCAGTGTGACGGGAACGGCCGTGCCGGCTACAAGATGAGACGGCACACTCAACGTGGCCTGGACGCGCCGCGTGAATCGCGCCAGTTGTTCGGCTTGAATCGCGGCAGCGGACCGGGCATCCGGCTGTTGACACAAAACAAGGGATGCAAACATCAGTCGGTAGGAGGTATCGGGATCAGCCAGCACGAGCTGGTTTTTCTTCTCGACCCACGCCCGGTCCAGCGGAACCTGCATCCATCGCACATTGCTTGGGCGATCGGCGGTTTCCGAAGGAGCATCGCTCCAGGCCACCGGGATCTCATGTTTGTTGAAGCGCAGGGTGATTCCCTGGGCTCCCAGCCCGTCATCGGTGCTGACCGCGAAACGCAGGGCGACGGTTTCATCCTCTCGCGGCAAATGCGGCAGAATGATGCTGGTTGTAATGTCTTCTGAAAACGGCTGAGCTACCATCGGCGCATAGAATTGCTCTTCCGCCAAGGTTCGCGCCGCGGGCGCCAACGGTTTCGCCAACTCCCAGACAATGCTCTCCACACCTCCCGGCGGAACATCGAGGGTGCATGGAGCCACGCCGGAGGGCAGCGTCTCCTCGTCGTGACGGATGATGCTTCCAGCGGGATGCGCATAACAGCGACGGACCTTTTCCACGGCCGTGTCGTCGGCCAGACCGGGTTCCACCACCACATGGGCTTGTCGGGATGAATCATTCAACAGGCTGATAACGAGTTGATTGTCCTCGGGCCTGCACGCAAAGACCTTGATGGCGGGATCACCTGGTGTCGCCTGTACGGGACACATCGTGCCGCGCGTCTGTCGCAGCGCCCAATAGAGCCAATACGTGTCGGTGGGAACCATGCGGCCATTCACGTCGCTGATCAGGTTTCCCAAAGCATGCTTGCGTCCCCAGTTCAGCAGAAAGTAGGAGATCAGGTGATATTTATCCGGATGATCGAGGGCGGTAAACAGGTGCTGGGCCCACCAGGCAAATTTTCCCTCGGAAACGGCCCAATTGGCGCCGCGGTTCATTTCCGTCACCACCGCCTGGGGGCGGGGGCGCCCCAGAACGTCGGCCTGTGCCTGGAGCATCTCCATCCACGCCAGTTGCGTGTAGCTGCCGCTCTCATAGTTGTGATAGTTGAAATATTTCAGGGGATGGGTTGCTTCCTTGAGCACCGGCACCGTCCAGGTTTTCCACCCCGACCAGGAGAAGAAAGTGTCGCTGGCCAGGCACGGTCCCAACAGCACGATATCCGGATAATTCCGGTGAAAATAATCATCGGCCCGATTAAACACGCGGATCCATGTCTGAACCGCTTCCTGGGTGGAGTCGAATTGCCCGGTCCACCAGCCGTAAGTCGGCTCATTGCTCAGTTGGACGAACGCGATATCCACCCATGGCGCATGTTTGCGGACGGCCTCGATGTACCCGTGGAAGTAGTTGTTCACCCCTTGGGGGTGACGATCGGCGCTGCCGTCGATGCGATGATTGGAGAAGAAGACGATGTTTTGCGACGATCCCCACTTCTGAAACTGCTTCAACTGCGAATACATGCCGCTGGACGCGTTCACGCCCTGACGGGCTGCGTCATCGATGATGGAATCGAAGTCGAGTTGATACCACCGATCCCAGGCGGCCAATGCCTCCTCGCGCGAGAGGGATTTCCAACCGTGCTGCGCGCCATACCAGGGAGTGACGGGGGCGCGGTAGGCTGCGGGCACACCGTATACGTCGGGCCACAAATGGGCGCGCGAACTGTTGAGATTGAGCGCTCGCACGAGAGCGTCGGCCTCCGCGGGGGTGCTCCCGTTGACGTTGCCGCCGAAAATCGGCTGCACTTCGCTGATCCCCCCTACCTGCCGACGCAGGTCCGGGCGCGCCCGGACCACCACTTCGATCGGTTTTGCGGTTTCCGGTTCCTTCTGACTTGCCGTTGTCGGCGGCTTGACTGTCGCCGGGGCTGTCTCGCTGGCTGCCGTGGCCTTATCCAATGACAATTGCGCCCGCATATCCGCGACGTGATTCACCACGCGAATCGCAAATGACATTCCGTCTCGCCATCGCTCCGCGGGCAGCTTGTGCATGCCGCGGACCTGTCCCTTGTCGGAAGTCAATTCACGGTTAAAGGCCAATCGATAGGTTTGGGCGGTAAGCGTCAGGTCGATTTGCAAGGGAAACTGCTTGGGTGCCACTTTGGCTTTGTACAGCAGTTCTCCGTAACCAGCAGGCTGTCCGTCAGACTTGCCGTAAAGAACCAGGATTGCGTCCTCGCCGGGAGCGGGACGTGTAAGCATGACGTGCAACGTGTCTTTGGCTGAATAGGGATCGAGCCATAAATTGGTAATCTCGCCCGGCACCAGGAAAAACCGCGCCGAGCATGACGTTTGCGGCCTGTTCTCGACATCCCCCAACGTATCCACAACCCAAGACAGCCGCAGGGATTCCCCTTCCTTTGCGGGCATGTTCAACTTCGGCTTGAACTGCAATGCAGTGCCATCATATTTTCCCGAACCGGGAACCGTCAAGTGGAGCCGCCCATCGCTCAATTTCGCCCCAGGTGCAATCCAGGTCGCCGACGGAGCATCAAAAGGCTCGAAGAAGTATGTCTGCTCATCACCAGACACTGCGTTGTCGATGGCAAATACAACCACCGCACTCATCAGGAAAAACAATTGGGCCCACGGGAAACCAGCCTTCGGCATCTTCCGCCACTCCTCAATCCATTACTCTGGACAATCCCTCATTGGGGGCAAGGCCCGCAAGATTCGCGCTCGATCAGATCCACATCAAACAGCTGTACCGTCTTGACCGGGGTCTCATCGTCGGAAGCGTCAATGCGCTGGAGAATCGCCTGGATGGCTGCCTGACCCATGGCTTCCAAGGGGTGCCTCATCGTGGTGAGTTTTGGCCGCACATAGCGACCCGCTTCGATATCGTCCACCCCCATCACGCTAAGATCACCCGGCACACGGATCCCCATTTTCTCGGCCGCTTCCAGAAACGCGATCGCATAGGTGTCTGCCGCACACAGCAGTGCTGTGGGCATTTGCCCGGAATCGGTCCAGGCGCGGAGTTGATTCATTGCCGTTTCCACCAGGTTCTGCCCCCTTCGCGGAAGAACCGCGAGAATCGGCGAAAACCGACCGGGTTCGGCCTGGGTCAGAGCGAAGAATTCCTCCCTGCGGCGATGATGGTGAAGACAAGGCGGATTGCGATCATCAATGAAAAAGAAAGCGATTCGTCGATGCCCTAAAGACGACAAATATGCCAATGCCTTACGAACAGAAGCCGCCTCATTGGGCATGAACGAAGTCGTCGGCACATCTTCTTCTTCGATGTTGACCAGCACTACCGGCCGGATGGCGGCGATGCGTTGTACCACGCCCGCAGTCAACCGCTCGGCCACGATGACGCCATCCACGTGTAGATCACGGACGAAACGCGGCACATATTGATCATTGCTGGCGCCATAAGTGGACAAGATCAGGTTCCGGCCATGCTTCGTGGCTTCCGACTCCAGACTCCAGAAAAGCCGTCCGGCAAAAGAACTCGACACGAATCCGGAAGGTGACCAAACCTGCCCCAGCACAACGCCGATGTTTCCTGTGCGATACGCTTGAGATTCTCGGCGCCTTCCCATGAGGCGAAAACGCGGATCCGGCACATAGCCCTGCTGCTTCGCCACCTCCAGGATGCGACGCCGCGTCTCGTCCGACGCCGGCCCTCCATGATTCAGAACGCGGGAAACCGTCGCCAGGGAGAATCCCGCCTTTTTCGCCACGTGACTCAGCGTCACCATTTTGGGCAAATTGTCATTTTGCATGATGTTAGCTTTCCGATGGAGTCGCAGTCAACCGCGTATTGGAAAGTTTACAGAAAACTATTGACAAAATCAAGAGACTGTGACACAATTATGAAATAATAATGCTCGAAGATACTCGCGTGATGCGAGTTATCGTCGGTCTATGCAGATCAAACGGCAGGATTCAGGACAAGGAGAATCTCAGATGACCTTCAAAAGAATGACGGTGCTGTGCATGCTCGTCTGTGCCCTCAGCATTCCAGGAGTGGCCCGGGCCAGCCTCTATGCCCACTACACTTTTGACGAAACATCCGGCCCCGGCGTGTCGGACTCCAGCGGCAACGATCGCGACTTGAGCGAGACGAGTTCCGGCAATGCCTTGACGTACGGCCAGACAGGCCAGTTCGATAGTGCCCTGTTTTTCAACGGCACCGACGGCAATCCAGGCGGCAAATTCCTGCTGATGACCCCCGACGCCGGCATGCCTGGGGACGGCGATGAGATCACGATTGTCTTCTGGGCCAACAGCGCCAACAATTGGTCCACCGACAATGCGATCATTTGCGACTACAACGCCAATGGCATGCGCTTCAGCGTCGGGTTGAACAGCAGCAACTATGGATTGACGATTGGCGTGGCCAACGGCAGTGCTTCCGGCGGCACGTCGCCACCGCCGAACAGCGGCAAGGCATACGTCAAGCTGGACGGGACCGGCACGAGCGGCGTCAACCTGAGCGCGAATACGTGGCATCACTTTGCCATCGCCTTCTCGAACAACGCCATCTCCGCGATTTATATCGATGGCAATGCAGTCGTCGAAGACGGCGATTCCTATTGGTATTTCAACGACGTGAACAACTTCACGATCGGCGGCCGCATTGTGGGCACCAGTACGCCGTTTGTCTTCAAGGGGCTTCTGGATGACTTCGCGATCTACAACGAGGTGCTGAGTAAATCCGCGATCGAGAACATCATGGCCAACGGTGTCATTCCCGAACCGGCGAGTCTCGCTCTGATCGCCGTCGGGGCCGGGCTGTTGTTGAGCAAGCGGAGCCGCCGATAGTGCAACAGATCGTACGAATCCACGCATCCGCGTGAAGCTAAAAGACTGGCGCAGCGCTGCAAAGCCATCAAGGTCGGAAGGGAAGCGATCGCTACAGTTGCTTCTCTTCCGACCTGTGGAAGTATGGTTTTTCCCGCCGTTTCCATGCCCCAACGCCTGGCATTCTGGGATCTTCCGACCGGGAGGACCAAAAGTCTAAAACAGCAATTTTTCGAATGCTTCAGCAATCGTTCCAGGCACATGGCAACAATCATACACACTCATTTGCCCTGCTTCCGTTAACAGTTACAGCTTGATACGGCTACTGGTTAAAAAGGAATAGAACCTCGTTATGAAAGCGCAGCGTCTTGTGTTCAGCGAGAAACAGGAAGTCCATCTGGAAACATTCGAACCCGTAGCCCCAAAGGCGGGGCAAGTGATGGCGAAAGCGATCTGCTCCCTGATCAGCACGGGGACGGAGGGCATCGTTTTCAACCGACTGTTCGATCCGGGCACAAGCTTCGACAAATGGGTGAAGAAGTATCCCTTCTATCCAGGCTATTCACTGCTGAGTGAAATTGTGGAAGTGGGAGCGGGCGTGAAAGATCTCAAAGTGGGCCAGCGGGTGGTCAGCCGGAGCGGCCATACGTCCTACACGACGGACCTGGCAGAGAAGATGTTTCCCGTACCCGACGGAGTTTCGTCGGATCAGGCGGTGTGGTTTGCCTTGGCGAAGATCGCGGCCATGGGAATGAAGGCGGCGGAATTCAGGCTGGGCAAGTCGGTCGCGGTGATCGGGGCGGGACCGGTGGGCCAAATGGCGATGCGCTGGGCGCTGGCGGCGGGGTCACAGCCGGTCATCGCGATCGACACGGAGCCGATGCGCCTGGAGTTGGCTCGCCGCGGAGGCGTGACGGATACTCTGGCCAAGTCGATCCAGGAGGCCGTGGCGGACATCAGCGACATGACCCAAAACCAGCTCCTCGATATCGTCGTGGACAGTACGGGCCATCCTGCCGTGTTCGGTCAGGCACTCAGGGCGGTACGCCGCTTCGGCATCCTGCTGCTTCTAGGCACTCCCGGCACCCCGGCCCAACAACATCTGACCGATGATGTCATGACCCGTGGCCTGCACATCGTCGGCGCGCATGATGCCCACGACCGGCCGGAATGGAACACGCCCATGATCGTTCAATTGTTCTTCGACCTGGTGCGACAGGGACGTTTCAACGTGGACGGTTTGATCACACACCGTTTTGCGCCCCAGGACTGCATGGAGGCGTATCGCACAATCAATAAACAACGCGGCCAAACCATGGGCATTGCGTTTGATTGGTCTCAAGTGGCTTGATCCTGCTTGAAAGGAGCAGCAAATGCGTTCGCGATATCTGATCGTGGCATTGTTTGTGGCGGCAACCGGCGCGAGGGGTACCTCGGCGGAACTCCAACTAAAGGATGGAGATGTCCTGGCCATCTGCGGCGATTCCATCACGGCGCAAATGCTCTACTCGGTGTTCGTTGAGGAGTATTTGCTGATGTGCCAGCCAGCGGCAAAACTGCAAGCGATGCAATCGGGTTGGCCCGGCGAAGCCTCCTGGGGATTCCGATGGCGAATTGATCAGTGCATTAAGCCATTCAAGCCCACCGTGGTCACCCTATGTTACGGCATGAACGACGGCGCTTATCGACCGATGAGTGACGCAACGGGCAGGCACTACTACGACTCCATGAAAGCCATCACGGCGAAGTTCAAGACGATGGGCGTGCGGACAATCATACTGGGTTCTCCTGGCGCGGTGGACACGACATTTTTTGATCACGGGCCAAAAAGTCGTCCGCCTGCAACCGTTTACAATCAGACCTTGGGCGCCTTGACGGAACTGGCTGCGAAAGTGGCCAAGGAAGAAGGCGTCCTGTTTGCCGACGTCCATACGCCGATGATGGAGGTCATGTCCAAGGCAAAAGCCAAGCTTGGACTGGAGTATCCCGTATGTGGCGCCGGCACCGGCGTGCATCCGGGCCCGAACGGCCATCTAATCATGGCCTATGCGTTCCTGAAGGCCCTGGGCTGCGACGGCAACATCGGAACGATCACGATGGATTATGCCAACGGCAAAGCCGATGCCACCGATGGCCATATGGTGCAATCGTCGGCTGTGGGCAAGGTGGAAATTCAAAGCACGCGTTATCCCTTCTGCTTCATTGACAGCACCAAGGCGGCCGACACCGTCAGAAGCATTCTCGAATTCCTTCCGTTTAACCAAGATCTCAACCGCTTCATGCTGGTAGTCAAGAACGCGCCACAACGGGCACGGGTGAAATGGGGCAACGAAGAGAAAACGTTCGGTTCCGCACAATTGGCCCAAGGCATCAATCTTGCCGCCGAGTTTCTGGATAATCCCTTCTGTGAGTCGTTCCAAAAAGTACAGAAAACAATTTCCGCGCATCAGTCGGTGGAAATACGGATGTCCACGACCTTCCATGGACTGGCCCAATGGATAAAGAACCCACAAACGTTGAAACAGGTGGTTGAGGAATGTGTCCAGCATGACGAGGCATTGCGCGCAACTGCCGCAGCCGGAGTCAAACCGGTGGTTCACACGATCGTGGTGACACCGGCTGAAAGTGGTAAGTAGAAAAGAAAGGCGGGGTAACGAGAATACGCACTACTATTCCACCAACTTCCGGGAGCAGTATTCATTTGACACGTTCCACATAGCCGCATAGTGCGTTTCGCGGAACGCTCGGGACTGGGCCCTGTAGGATTCGAACCTACGACCAAGGGATTATGAGTCCCCTGCTCTAACCGCTGAGCTAAGGGCCCGCGGGCGGCGCGGACAACGTCATCGGCGTCGATTGTATCGGCTCGGGCGGCGAGGCGGCAACATGCATTCCCGCTTCGCGGCATCGTCATCGCGGCGCGAGCGGCGGACGCGCGGCGGTCAGTTCAGCGAGCGGTCGGCCTGGCACAGCGCCACGATATTCTCGGCGGGGACATCCTCCGGCAGCGAGTGGGCCGGGGCGCACAGGTACCCGCCGCCCTGCCCGAGGATGCGCATTCGTCGGGCGGCCTCGGCGCGGACCCTCTCCGGCGTGCCGTGAGGCAGCAGGTCCTGAAGGTCGATCCCCCCGTGGAAGCACAGCCGCCCCGCACCGGCGGGCTTGAGTTTCTCGGGCGACATGTCGGCCGCATTGGGCTGGAGCGGGTTCAGCACGTCCACGCCCATGTCCACCAAGTCGTCCAGCAGGCGATAGACCGACCCGCACGAGTGGTGCACGACGGCGGATTGCGGCGCGGTTGTGTGCATGGCGCCGTACAGTTCGGCGAAATACGGCTTGAGCATCGCGCGGAAGACCTCCGGCGAGAAGAACGGCCCGGTCTGCAAGGCCAGGTCGTCGCCGAAGACGAACAGGTCGATGTGCGGCGCCAGCGGCTGGACGACGGTGCGGACGAGGTGGAGCTTTTCGGCCAGCCAGAGGTCGTACAGCGCCCGCACGAGGTCGGGCTCGGTCATCATCTCGACGACGAACTGCTCGTACCCGCGTCCCCAGCAGCCCAGCTCGAAGAATCCGCTGCACACGAAGTAGGAGACGGCTTTCCCCTGCGCGCGGAACTCCCTGGCCTGCGCGATGGACCAATCCAGGTATTTCGGCGGGTCGGGCAGTTTCGGTTTGAGCTTCCGGATTTCCTCGAGCGTCAGGTCGGCGATTCCCAGGTCGCGGTAAAGGTGCTGTCCGGAGGCGGAGACCGTGTGGCGTTTTTCCGGTTTCTTCCGGGCGCGCTGGGCGAGGCGCTGCTCGTAACCGGCGGGGTCGTAGTGGCGGAGGATGGCGTCGGGCGGCCCGGACGGCACGTACCGCATGTCCACGTCGAGGTGCTTCAGGACAGCTTCTTCCGGCCACTGCTCATTGGGGTCGCGGTCGTCGGGCATGGGAAGCCCCAGCAGGTCGCGCAGCGCCTGGAGCACCTTGGGATGGCTGAGGGTGAACGGCATTCCGCCGAAGTCCAGGGGGCAGCGGTCCGGTTGTTGGTGGCGGACGGCGGCCAGCACTCGCTCTCTCGACGTCACGGAGTCGTCTCCTTCATTCCACCGCAAACCAGTTCTAGTCTTCCCCGGCGAGACGGTCAAGGTACGTTTCCTCGCGCCGGATCAGGGCCCAAGCCCCCCCGCCGCCTGCTGAAGATACATCGGACCGATGGTCAGACCCGCGTGCCAGCTCTCCGGCCAGGCGTAATAGACCAGCATCGCCAGCAGCGCGTGCGCCAGCCCCAACGGCAGGAGGTTCGCCCTGCGCAGGAACAGGGCGCACCAGACCATCCCCATGGCCGCGGTCAATCCGACGAGCATCCAGTTGGGCGCATGGAGGAAGGCGAACAATCCGGCGGCCGATGCACATGCCCAAGCCGCCGGCAGCCTTGCCTGCCGCATGCGTCGGAGGGCGAAGGACTGGAGCAGATACTGCTGCACCAGTCCCCAGACGGCGTATTTCCCGGCCTTGGCGATCAGTTGACTCCACCCGAACCAATGCAGCCCCTCGGTCGCTACCCCGACCCCCAAAACGCCCAAGCCGACAACGAGTACGACGAGCGCCGCCTGGCGGGAGGACGAGGCGAGATTGTCCACGCGGAGCCCCGCTTCGCGCAGACCGTCGCCATGGAGCAGGTTGAGCGCAATCGGCCAGGCGCCCAGCAGAATGCAGAATACTACGCCGCCAGTCCGCGTCGCCTCGCCGGACGGCAGATACCACCAGAGATACATCATGGCGGCGCCGACGAAGAGCAGCACCTCCCCCAGGAGGATCGCGCGGAGAAAGACAGAAGGCGACTTGACCGAAAGCGGGATCGCCTTGTCACAGGCGGAAGGAGACCGCATCTTACCGAGCCCTCTCGGGCAACGGGCGGAAAATCTTCGTTCTTTCGGTCACGAAGGCGATCTCCTTTCTCGCGGGCGACGTCGGATTTGCGGCGAAATTGTAACTGCCGTCCGCCGTGCGGGCAACGGGCGATTCCGCTGGCGGACGGACGGGCGCGCGGATATTTTTACCCCGACGGAACTTTCTGCCGTCGTCAGCGTCTCAGTAGGAGACGAACGCGGTTTCCGTACAGCGCGACAGGCGGATTGACCGGTGTCCGGGAAGCTCCCAGCCAGTTTCGCGACGTGTCTGCTCCTGAGCGCCTTGGCGCTATGCGCCTCGGGCGACGGAGTGTCCGCGCCCCCGCCGGTCGAACCCCGCCGCGCGGCGGTCGTGTCGGAATTCCTTCTCCGCAGCCGGCTGCTCGAGGACCGCCAGTTTCGCGTTCCCCTTTCGATCTACCGGGAGTTCCTCGCCGAGACTGGTCGCGACGCGGCGAAACCCAAACCGCCCGTCGCGGCGTACCTGGAAGAGAAGTCCTACCGCCTGGAGATGTCCAAGTCCGCGACGGGCAAGGTGACGGCCGAGTTCCGCATCCGCGTCCTCGACGCGGCCCGCGCCATGCCCATCGGGCTGCTCAAGACCGACCGTGTCTGGCGTCGGATTTCCGTCAACGGCAAGGACGTGGAGCTTTCCGCCAAAGGCGGCTGGCTGCTGTTCGTCCCGCCGGGCGAGGGCGTCCACCTCGTGACGGCCGAGGGCGCGATGACTCCCGCCGGTGAGAGCGGCGAGTTGTGGCTGGACGGCCCGCTTGCCTCGCGGGCGTCCGTCCAGGTTGCCTCGCCCGACGCGTGGGAAATCTCCGCCGATGGTCACGCCCGCAAACTCATCGGCGTGGCAAAAGGCCCCGACGGGGGCACGCACGGGCGGTTCGTCTTCCCGCCGTGGAAGCTCCTGCACCTGAAGTGGTCCCCGGTCCAGCCGCAGACGGATCGCCCAGCGCGATACCAGCTTCGCGGGCCGGTGGCGTGGAACCTGGACGCCGGGCGGATGCAGGTATCGGCCCGACTGGACGTGGCGATCCTGGGCGGGCAGACGGACCGCATCGAACTGGTGCTTCCGGGCGGCGCGGCGCAGGTGCAAGTGGACGGCCCGGACGTGCGCGAGGCGCAGGCGTCCGCCGGCGGCGCTACGGTGTACCTGCGCGGGCGGATTTCCGAGCGGACGCGTCTGAACGTGCATTACGAGCTTCCTGCGCCACGGGGCGAGACGGCGGATTTCGGCGCGCTGACCGTGCGCGACGGTCGCTGGGCGGGCGGCGTGCTGGTGGTGACGAACACGGCCGGGGGCAGCGAGCTGCTTCCGGGCGAGACCTCCGGCCTGCGCGAGATGGCGCTGGCGGAGATTCCCTCGTCGGCGTCGGCCATTCTTGCGGGCACGCCCGCGCTGGCGTACGAGATCGTCGCCCCGCAGTTCGACGCGTCGGTGGAGGTGCTCGCCCTGGGCGAGTTCGCGCTGCAGGAGTCCATCGCCGACCTGGCGCACTACCAGTTGACGTTCCGTCCCGACGGGGCGATCGTCTGCAAGGCGGAGTACGAGATCCGCAACCGGACGCGGCAGTTCGTCCGCCTGTCGCTGCCGGCCGGCGCGGAAGTGCTGCTGGCGCGGGTGAACGACCAGAGCCGCCCGATCTCGCCGGTCCCGGGGGATCCGGGCACGTGCCTGTTGCCGCTGGTGCGGTCGCGGGCGTCAGTCAAGGGGCTGGTGAGTTTCCCGCTGGAGGTGGTCTACATCTGCCGGGGCGAGGCGTTGCGAAGCGGCGCGGGGCGCGTGACCATCCCCCTGCCGCGCGTGGACATGCCCATCGCCTACGCCTGGAGCGAGGTCTACCTGCCCGACGGCATGAAGATCGTCCGCGCGTCCGGACCGATGCGCCGCGTGGAGCAGTATTCGAGCGAGACGGCCGTCGCGAAAATCGGCTACGGAAAGAGCGAGGCCGCGGAAGGATACGTCCGCAAGGACCGCTTCGCCGTCGGCGGACAGGCGGGCGGCGCCGCCCCGGCGGTCGCGCAGGGGCCCCCGCCGCAGGCCCGGCCCGCCTCCGTGCCCGAAACCAAACCCGTCGCCGCGCCGACGCTCCCGTCGCCTGCCGCCAACGGAAAAGGCGGCTCGTCTTTCTTCCTCGGCGGCGGTCAAAGCGTCTCCAGCGAGCAACTCGGGCGGAACTACTGGCGGTCCGGCAAGGACTACTACGAGAAGGGCGATTTCGAGAACGCCCGTCTCGCGCTGGAGAACGTGCGGAAGCTCGCCCCCAAGAGCGTCGAGGCGGAAAACGCCGACCGACTGCTGAGCAACATCAAGCTGACCAAGGGCGAGTTGAAGCTCAAGACCCGCAGCGAGAAGGCGGCGGGACAGGCCGTCCGGAGCGACATCGCGGCCGCCAACAAGGAACTCCTCTCGCGCCAGCAGGATCTCCTCGAGCGCGGAAAGCAGGCCCAGCTCGAAGGCCGAAAGAAGGAGGCCCTCCAGCAGTACCAGGCCGCCCAGAGCCTCAGCTACGAGCTGCTCAAGCGAGGCGAGGACGTCTCCGAGCAGCGGGCCGTCCTGGGCGACGTTCAGACCCAGCTCGACGTGGCGCAAAAACAACAGCAGGACGAGAGCAAACGACTCGTCGAGCAGGCGAAGAAACTCGAGGAATCCGGAAAATATTCCGACGCGCTGAAACTGGCAAAAAAGGCGCAGGAGCTCGCGCCCGAAGAGGGCGAAAAGCTCCAGCCGCAGATGATGCAACTCGCGGCGAAGGCCGCGAAGGAAGAAACCAGCGATCTTCGCCGCGAGGCGCTCCGCCGCGACGTGCGGGAGAAGCGCCGGCAACTGGGCGAGTTGATGATTGCCGCCCGTCAGGCCGGCGCGGAGGTTCCGCAGGAAGAGAAAATGGAGCTGGCCCAGCAGGCCGCCCAGGAATTCGACGACGTCGCGGAGCTTCAGCGCGAGGGGGCCGAGCTCAACGAGCGAATCGAGCAATACTCCGCCGCCCTCCAGCAGGCCCGGCGGACCTCCGGGGACGCGGCCCCAGCCGCCAGGCCGCTGCGCGACCGCGCGAAACGCCTCGCCCAGACGGAGAAGATGTTGGAGCAGGCGACGCCGCTGTCCGCCGCCCGAATCTCGCTGGAACACGCCGACCCCGCCGACGTCCAGGCGATGCTGGAAGACCTCTACACCCGCCGCGACGGGCAGTCTCGCGTGCAGGTGCAGCCGGGCGCCGACGGCTCGAGCGTGGAAATCCAGGCCCCCGCCGACGTGATCGACCAGGCCGTCGCCCTGGCCCGCAAACTCGACACCCGCCAGGGCGCAGCCGCCCAAGGCGCCCCCACCGTCCAACCGACCCCCACCGCCGCCCCAACGACGCCGGTGGCCGAGGAACCGCCCCAGCCCAATGTTGTGAGGTCCGAATCAGAACCCGCGACCGGGCCGAAGCCGGTGTTCTTCGGCACCGCTGGCCGCGCGCCCCGGAAACCGACGGAGGAAGATGACTGGCGGCTGCGGGCGCGCATCGCGCAGCCGGCGGATCGAGACAAAGAGTCGCGCCGGGGGCCGACCAGCAACTTTGAGGACTACGAGGCCAGGAAGCGCGAAGTGGGCGCGCGAATCGCCTCCGGCGAGCGTCTTTCGCCGGCGGAGTTCTCGCCCGATGACACCTGGCGGATGCTGGAGCAGACGCGGAAGCTGGAAGAAATGCGGCGGCAGGTGGAGGAAGAGAAACGCCGGATACTGCTCGTCAACGCGCCGGCGGAAACTCCACCCGCCCCACCCAAAGAGACGACCGACAGTGAGGAATCCCGCTGGTACGAATATATACGGTATCCGAAGGACCGGATGGAATTGCCCCGCCGAGGCGGAGCACAGGACAGACCGGCCGGCGGCGAGCGGTTCACCCGCGTCTACGACGTGCGCGACCTGGTCGTCAGCCCGCCGGGCGTTTCCGGCCTGGGCCCGACGGATGACAAGGGCAACCTGCTGCGCGGCGTTCGCGAGACGCTCGGAGTGCCTTCGACCGCCCCCGCCGCCGGCGCCGGCGCGGAAGGGACCAGCAGCGGCGTGATCTGGGAAACCAACGGCCAGCTCGTCGTCACGGGCGGCGAGGCCCAGCAGTGGGCCGTGCAGGTCCTGCTGGACAATCTCCGCCAGGCGCGCGGAGCCAACGTGGACCGAAGCGCCTCCAGCATCGTCCGCCAGCACGCCGAGGGCATTCTCGACGGCGGGTGGGGGGGTGGTCTGGCGCAGCCGACGGATTCCGACCACGACGGACTGCGGAACGACGCCAGGCTGCGGGAGTTCATCGAGAACAATTACAAATGGGCGCTCGAGGCGCCGCGGATCGTAATGTTCAACGGCCAGCAGGTGCAGGTGACGTTTTCCGCCGACGAACTGGCCGGGCGGCTGGAAACGAACCTCGGGCAGAAGGTGGCGCTGGGCAGTTTCAACCTCAACGCCGCGGCGGCGGACGCGTCGGCGGCCGGGGCGCGGTTCGTCGAGGGCGCGAACGGCGTGCGCTACGCGGTGATCGACGAGGCCCAGTTCCTCACGCTGCGGGAGATCGACGCCCGCAACGGTCTGCTGGCAGGCGTGCCGGGCGAGCGCGGGCAGGAAACAATCGTTGGTTCGGACGCCCTGCTGGCCAACAGCATGACGGCCAACCTGACCTACGCGGCCGGCGATTCCAACACCTTCGACGTGGGGGGCAACGCCATCGCCCTTCCGCACGAGCAGTACGTGCTGATCGACAACGGCAGGTACCTGACGGCCGTCCGGGCCGGCGAAATGCGCCACTGGACGGAGAAGCCCGAATTGGTGCGCTTCGCGGACGTTCCGCAGAACATCGATCCGCCCCGCGCGGGGCGGCTGGTCAAGTTCGAGAAGACGCTGGTCAAACCGACCGACCCGATGGGGATCACGGTCGAATACGAATGGAAAGGAGACGCACAATGAAACGTCTTGTTGCGATTCTGACGGCGGCGGCGATTCTGTGGGGCCTTGCGGGGTCGGCCACGGCGCAGGAGGCGCCGAAGGTTCCCAAGCTCGCCGACGGCAAGGGCACGGTGACGCTCAGTTGGGACGAATTCGTCCGCATCACCGGCTACGACCCGACGAAAAAGAGCAACCTTATCACCGTTCCGTGGAAGGAAGTGCAGGACCTGTTGAACGTGGAGGTCAAGGGCATCGGGCCGGGGACGTCCATCGACCTTCCGTGGAACGAGTTCAAGGAGCTGCTGAAGTGGTCGGTGGAGCGTCGCGCGGCGGAAGACAAGGCGATCCCCCCGCCGACGGACTACATCGTCGCGGCGGCCGATTACACCGGCGCGCTGGGCGACGAGTCGGCGGAGTTCACGCTGAAGCTCAAGCTCAACATCCTGCGCGAGAAGGGCTGGAAGCGCATCGCCATTTTGCCCAACGAGGTGGCGCTGACGAAGTACGTGTTCCAGCCGGCCGACGGCGTGTATCTCAGCGCCGCCGGCGGGCAGTACGAACTGCTGACGGAGAAGAGCGGCGTCATCGAGGCGACGCTGACGTTCACGGTGAAGGTCAACAAGGCCGGCGGCATCAACACGGTGTCGTTCTCGCGCCCGCTGGCGAGTTCGAGCGTGCTGGAGATGACGCTGGACCGCGAGAACGTGGACGTGAAGGTGGCGTCGGCGCAGTCGCAACTGGCCAAGACGGCCGCGGGCAAGACGACCGTGGCCGCCGCGATTCCCGCCGGGCCCAACGTGGCCGTCTCCTGGGAGCGGGCGCTGCCGAAGGTCGAAAAGGCCGACCCCAAGCTCTACGCCGAGACGCGCACGCTGGTCGCCGTCGGAGACGGAATGCTGCTCTGCCAGGAGATGGTCAACTACAACATCCTGCACTCGGGCGTGCGCGAGCTGAAACTGACGGCGCCGAAGGGCGCCAGCGTGCTGACGGTCATCGGGCAGAGCGTCTCCGACTGGCGCGTCAGCGACGCGGGCGAACTGACGGTCGTGCTGCGAGGCGAGGCGATCGGGGCGTACAGCCTGTACGTCACCTACGAGCAGCCGGCGAAGGACTCGGCCGCTGCCCCCGTGCTGCGGACGGTCGGCGTGGAGCGCGAGCGGGGCTACGTGGGCGTGATCGCGCTGGCGAACGTGGAAATCGCCGCGGGCGAGGCGACGGGCGCGACGGCCATCGACGTCCGCCAACTCCCCTCGGACATCGTGGCGATGACCAACCAGCCGATCCTGCTGGCCTATCGCTACGTGGGCGAGAAGTTCACCGTCCCGCTGACGATCCGCCGCCACGAGGAAGTGTCGGTGCTGGCGACGATCGTCGACAGCGCACTGCTGACGGCCATGCAGCTCAACGACGGTCGGCGGATCACGAACCTGGTCTACAGCGTGCGGAACAACCGCAACCAGTTCCTGCGGGTGAAGATGCCCGCCGACGCGGAAATCTGGTCGGTGGCGGTGGCGGGCAACGCCGCCTCGCCCGCCAAGGACAAGGACGGAAACGTGCTGATTCCGCTGATCCGCAGCGGCACCGGTTCGCGGGAGATGACGGCATTCCCCGTCGAGATCGTCTACGTCCAGACGCCGGAGAAGACCGCCCCGGCGCAGGGTCGCCTGAAGGTCACGCTGCCGTCGCTGACCGTTCCGGTCATGCACGTGATGTTCAACTACTACCTGCCGGCCGAGGGCAAATACACCGTGCCCGAGGGGCTCTTCGGTGAGAAGAGCGGTTTCACCGGCCCGATGCGCCTGGTCACGGAGTTCGCCTCGCTGTCGACGGGCCCGGGCGCGGCCGTGATCCGCGCCAACGCGGCGCAGCAGGCGCGGGGCATGCAGAAGCAGTTCGACGAGCGGGTGGCGCGTGAGGCGATGGCAGCCGGCGCCACGCCGATGAAGGTCGAGCTGCCCATCAACGGAAAGCTCTTCCGCCTGGAGAAGATCCTCGCCCTGCCCGGCGACGAGCTGTACTTCGAGGTGTCCTACAGCGGGTGGAAGCCGGCCGAGTAGCACCCGCGCGACAACCGAAAAGGCGTGGCGGCAAGGGGGAACCGCCACGCCTTTGTCTTGCGCAGCGCGGGGCATGCAAAGGGAAAATCAGAGCGGGATTCCACGGATTCAAGGGATTCCAAGGAGGTTTTGAATTCAAGAACTCCGTGGAATCCCTGGAATCCCGAAATCCCGCTCTCTTCTTTGACAACCGTGGTTGCTTCGTCCCGCTGGCGCGGAACTCCGCAAACCACGGCACGGACCCTACCGGAATTCGCGGGCGATTCGGTCGGCCTCGGTCAGCGCGGCGTCCAGGGCACGCTCGTCGCCCAGCGTCGGCTGGACGACGATCGTGCGGATGTCGGCGAATCCGATGAACCGCAGGATCGCCTCCAGGTATGGGCGCTGCATGTCCATGGCCTCGGCGCCGCTTCCGGGGGAGTAGTCGGCCCCCCTCGCCAGGGCAAGGACCGCGGGCTTGCCCGTGACCAGACCCTGGTAGCCTTTTTGCGGCGAGTAGGAGAACGTCAGCCCCGGCTGGACGACCAGGTCCAGGTAGTGCTTGAGGCGGTACGGGATTCCGAAGTTCCACATGCCCGCGGAGAACACGTAGCCGTCGAACGACTTGAAGTGGTCGGCGAGTTCGATGACGCGCTTCCAGGCGCGCTGGGCATCGTCGGCGGGCGTCGCGCCGCCAAGAACGGCGTACTTGGCGGCCGCGTATGGCGCGTCGAAAGGCGGCAGGTCGGCGCGGAACAGGTCGAGCGTCTCGACGGCGACGCCCGGGAGCGATTGCAGGAACCGCCGCCCCACGCGGACGGAGAACGACTCGTCCCCGCGCGGGCTGGCGACGACGTGCAGGAAGTCTTTCATGGCCGCACCCCTTTCCACGCCATTGTAGGCGCGGTCAGGGTTCGGAGGCGATACGGATCATCGCCTTGACCACGCCGTCGCGGTAGTCGGCCACCAGGTCGTACGCCTCCTGCGACTGATCGAGCGTGAAGCGGTGCGTCACCAGGGGGGCAAGGTCCACCTCGCCGCGGGCGACGAGGTCGATGGCCTCTTCCACGCATTCGTTCTGGCGGCGGACGTTCTGGATGCAGAGTTCCTTGCGGCGGTAGAAGTTCATGTCGAAGCTGACGCGGCTGTCCACGGGGATCCCCGCGACGGCCATCACCCCGCCGGGGGTGAGCAGGACGCCGCCCTCGTCGATGGTTTCCTGCTTTCCGGCGCACTCGAAGACGGCGTCCACGCCGAGCGGTTCGCGTCGGGCGATCTCGGCGGCGGCAGCGCCGTCGGTTCCGTCGCCGGTCCAGTCGGCGCCCATGCGGTCGGCCAGCGCGCGGCGCTCGGGCAGCAACTCGGTGACATAGGCCAGGCAGTCGGGCGCAAGGTGCTTCAGCGCCGCCAGGACGCACAGCCCGATGGGCCCGGCGCCGAGGATGGCGGCCTTGCCCAGGCGCCCCCGCGCCGCCGCCAGCTTGACCGCGTGCAGCCCGATGGCGAACGGTTCGGTGAGCACCGCCTGCTCGAACGTCATGGAGTCGGGAATCGGCACGCAGCTCCGCGCGGGCATGACGATCTGCTCGGTCATGGCGCCGGCGGCCTGTCCGGGGCAGCCGAGGAATTTCTGTTTGCGGCAGGTGTTGATCCGCCCGACGCGGCACTGGTCGCAGGTGGTGCACCAGATGAGCGGATCGACGGCCACCCGGTCGCCCGCGCGCAGGGTCTTGACAGCCTGCCCGGTTTTCAGCACCGTCGCGGCGCACTCGTGCCCGACGATCCACGGGAACTCGACCACCTGCGCGCCGATCCGCCCGTCGCGGTAGTAGTGCATGTCCGAGCCGCACACGCCCACCGTCTCGACGCGCAACAGCACGTCTTCGGCGTGCTCCAGCTTCGGGGCGGGCACATCGCGGATTTCCATCGTCCTTGTAGCCGTCAGAACCGCAGCCTTCATGATCGCTCCTTTGCTCAGGCGGGGAAGTATAGCAAAATTTTTCTCCCAGACCAGCAGATTGACGGAAGAATGGCGAAAGGCAGGGCCTTGATTGCCTCCCACCCAGCGGCTACAAACAACGGTTCACGCATCCAAGGGAGCGAGCATGAGAATCGTGGTTCCGATCAAGCAGGTGCCGGAGACCAACGCCGTCCGGATGGACGAGGCGACGGGCACGATGATCCGCGAGGGCGTCGAGGCGATCATCAATCCGCTGGACTTGTACGCCATCGAGGCGGCCATCCGCCTGCGCGAGTCCCACGGGGGCGAGGTGACGGCGGTGTCGATGGGCCCGCCGAAGGCGATGACCGCGCTCCGCGAGGCGATGGCGATGGGGTGCGACACGGCCGTCCTGCTCAGCGACAAGGCGTTCGCCGGCAGCGACACGTGGGCGACGAGTTACGTGCTTTCGGCCGCCGTCCGCCGGCTGGGCGAGTTCGACCTCGTGCTCTGCGGCGAGCGCGCCACCGACGGCGACACGGGGCAGGTGGGCCCGGGCATCGCGGCGTTCCTCGGGCTTCCGGTGGTCAGCTACGTCAGCCGCATCGAGTCCGTTTCCGACGGGCGATGCCGCATGCACCGGCTCGTCGAGGACGGCTACGAGGTGCTCGAGGCGGATCTGCCCTGCGTGCTGACGGTGGTCAAGGAGATTTCCGACCCGCGCCTGCCGACGCTGCGGGGCAAGCAGAAGGCCAAGCGCGCGGACGTGCCGGTGTGGACGATGGGCGACCTGGACGTGGAGCCTTCCAAGCTGGGTCTAGAGGGCTCGCCCACGCGGGTGGTGAAGATCTTCCGCCCCAGCGTCGCGCGGAAATGCGAAAAACTCGTCGCCGCCGACGAGACGTCCGTCGCGCTGGCCGCCGACCGCGTGGTGGAATTCCTCCAGACCAGGGAACTCATCTGATAAAGCACGAAATCCGAAATACGAAATCCGAAACAAATTCCAATGTCCAAAACCCAAAACACCGGCCAGTATGATTTAGAAGAGCGGACATTTCTCTTCGCCAGGAAAGTCAGGGCCTTCGCCAAAACATTGCCGCGGACACTGGCGAACATTGAAGACGGGCGACAACTCATCAGAGCTTCGGGATCGGTCGGCGCGAATTACATTGAGGCGAATGAGTCTCTGAGCAAAAAGGATTTTGTGATGCGAATCAAGATTTGCCGCAAGGAGGCCAAAGAAAGCCGGTACTGGCTCAAACTTGTCCATACGGCGGCGGAATCTTCCGTAGAAAAGGAAAGGCTTTCGTTGATCCAGGAATCTACCGAATTGATGAAAATCTTCGGGGCCATTCTCCAGAAATCAGAATGACCAGAACTGGGCAACCGGAGTTTTGAATTTGTCTGTTTTGGATTTGTTTCGAATTTCGTGCTTCGAATTTCGGATTTGGTTGTCAGGAGAGGCAGATGCAACATAGCGGAGTGTGGATACTGGCCGAGCAGCAAGGCGGGCGGGTGCAGCGGATCAGTCACGAGCTTCTGACGCGCGGGCGGGCGCTGGCGGACAAGCGCGGGTGCGAGCTGGCGGCCGTGATCTTCGGAAACCGCATCGACGACGCAGACCTGGCCGAACTCCTTGAGCGCGGCGCGGACCGCGTGATCGCGATGGAATCGCCTCGCCTGGAGCACTTCCTGATCGAGCCGTACGCCGCGTGCCTGCTGAAGCTGCTGGCGGACCGTCGCCCGGAGATCGTCATCGCCGGCGCGACGACGACCGGGCGGACGCTGATGCCGTACGTGGCGATCCTCGCGCACGCGGGTCTGACGGCCGACTGCACCGAACTGGACATCGAGGAAAAGACGGGCAACCTGCTCCAGACCCGCCCCGCCATCGGCGGAAACATCCTGGCGACGATCAAGACGCCGCGCCACCGCCCGCAGATGGCGACGGTGCGTCCGCGGAGCACCCGCCCCGCCGACCGCACACCCGGGCGCGTTGGGGAAATCGAGCGCCTGGCCGCTCCGGCCGACCTGCCCCCGTCGCGCGTGCGGCGCGTGGACTTCGTGCCCAATGCCGACGAGCACGGACTCCAGGACGCCGACGCGGTGGTGGCCGTCGGACGCGGAATCAAGAAGGCCGACAACCTGCCCGTCGCGCGGAAGCTCGCCGACGCCCTGGGCGCCGCCCTCGGCGCGACGCGCGACGTGGTGGACCGCGGCTGGCTGAGCTACCCGCACCAGATCGGGCTGTCGGGCAAGACCGTCACGCCGCGCCTGTACGTCGCGCTGGGCGTCTCGGGCAGCATCCAGCACCTGGCGGGCATGCAGACGGCCGAGACGATCGTTGCCGTCAACACTGACCCCGACGCGCAGATCTTCCGCGTGGCGGACGTCGGGATCGTGGGCAGCCTGTTCGACGTGGCGCCGGCGCTGACCGTGAAGCTCCGCGCGGCGCAAGGCAAGCCCGGCGGCGAAGGGACGGAACGTTGAGGCGGATTTTCATCCAGATCGGCGGACCGGAGCGGACGCCGGGGCAGAAGTTCGCCGCGGCGCTTTCGGCCGTCGCGGCGCTGGCGGGCGGGGCGCTGCTGTGCGTCCTGCTGCTTCCGGCGCTGGGAATCCTGCTGGCCATCGCGCTGGGGGTGGCGGCGTTCGCGGCCGTGCTGGGCGCCGCCGCCGTCTTGATTCTGCGGTGGAAACTCCGCCGCATGATCGCCCGGCAGCAACAGGCCTCGGGAGACGATTCCGCCGCGCCCCGGCCCAGCAAAAGGATCAACGTCACGATCCGCCAGGACTGACCGCTACCGCTGGGCGACGCGGCGAGAAAAAAGGGAGACCGTGAAATGACATCGCGCGGCGAACCGCTCTGGATCTGCACCACGCCGGAGTCGCCCTGGACGCGCAAGTCGCCCAAGGCCGCCCGGCGCGCGGGCAAGGCCGGCCTGCGCGTCACCGACGCGCGCCACCAGGCCATCGAGGGCTTCGGCGGGTGCTTCAACGAACTGGGATGGATCGCGTTGCAATCGCTCCCGGCCACCCGGCGGGACCAGGTTCTCCGCGCGCTGTTCGACCCGCGCGACGGCTGCCGCTTCACCCTCTGCCGCCTGCCCATCGGCGCCAGCGACTACGCGGCCGAGTGGTACAGCCACAACGAACACGACGGCGACTACGAAATGAAGCGGTTCTCCATCGAGCGGGACCGCGGCTGCCTGATTCCCTACATTCGCGCGGCGCTGAAGCACCGGCCGGACCTGAAGCTGTTCGCCTCGCCCTGGAGCCCGCCGACGTGGATGAAGTTTCCCCGCGCGTACAACTATGGGACGCTGATCCAGGAGCCCAGGATGCTGGAGGCGTATGCCCTGTACTTCGTGAAGTTCGTGCAGGCGTACGCGCGCGAGGGCATCCGCATCGACCAGGTGCACGTGCAGAACGAGCCGGTGGCCGACCAGAAGTTCCCCTCCTGCCTGTGGACGGGCGCGCAGTTGCGGGAATTCATCGCGCGGCGCCTGGGCCCGGCGTTCCGCCGCCACGGGCTGGACTGCGAGATCTGGCTGGGCACGCTGAACACCGACGATTACGACGGCTACGTCCACGCCGTCCTGGACGACCCGGCTGCCCGGCGGTTCGTCGCGGGCGTGGGCTTCCAGTGGGCGGGCAAGGGCGCGATCCAGCGGACGCGCGAGAGCTTCCCCGACGCGCGCCTCATGCAGACGGAAAACGAGTGCGGCGACGGGCGGAACACCTGGGCCTACGCGGGATACGTTTTCAGCCTGCTGCGCCACTACCTGTCCAACGGCGCCAACGCCTACGTCTACTGGAACATGGTGCTGGCGCCGCGCGGCGCGAGCACGTGGGGTTGGCAGCAGAACAGCATGATCACCGTCGATCCGAAGACGCGGCGCGTCACGCGGAACCCGGAGTTCCACGTGATGAGGCACTTCTCGCGGTTCGTCCCGCCGGGCGCGGTGCGGCGCGGACTCGAGGGGCAGTGGACGGGCAACGCCGTCGCCTTCGAAACCCCGCGAGGCCGGACCGTCGTCGCCGTCCGCAATCCGTTCGACGGCCCGCGCGAACTGATGCTCGAGGCGGCCGGCCGGAAACTCGCCCTCACGCTGCCGCCCGAGTCCATCAACACGCTCGTGCTGGATTGAAAAGGAAGCTTCGCGTCGGGTGCCACCCTCAAGCGAAGCTTGAGGGTGCGAGGATTGAGAGTGACCTGCTCTGTAGAAAACATCAAAAAGAGAGGGTGGCACGGCTTGCTTGCAAGCCGTGTTCCGGGCAAATTCGGGCAACACGCTTTGCGAGCAAAGCGTGCCACCCATCCCGGAAACAAATGTTTTCTACAGAGCAAGAGTGACCGAGTTTTCCGCAACACACAATGAACTTCGTGGACAGGTTCTTTCGGAGCAGGAAACCCATGGTTGAAACGACGTACAATCCGGTGACGCCCGCCCTCGCCGACGAGTTGAGGCGGATCGTCGGAGACCGCTTCGTCCTCTTCGGCGACGCCGAGAAACTCGAGCCCTACTCGCACGACGAGGTTCCCGACCGCCGCTACGCGCACATGCCCGAAGCCGTCGTGCGCCCCGACTCGGCCGAGCAGATCGCCGCCATCCTCAAGCTCGCCAACCGCGAGCGCATTCCCGTCACGCCGCGCGGCGCGGGCAGCGGGCTGTCCGGCGGCGCCGTGCCGCTCCACGGCGGAATCGTCCTGCTGTGCGACCGGATGAACCGCATCGTGGAGCTCGACCGCGAGAACCTGATGATCGTCGTCGAGCCGGGCGTCGTGACGGCAGAGATCAACGAGCACCTCCGCCCCTACGGGCTGTTCTACGCGGGCTACCCCATGAGCCTCGAGACGTGCTACGTCGGCGGGAACGTGGCCGAGAACGCCGGCGGCGGAAAGGCCGTCAAGTACGGCGTCACCGGGCGCTACGTGCTCGGCCTGGAGATGGTCACCCCCACCGGCGAGATCGTCCAGCTCGGCGGAAAGCTGCTCAAGGACGTCACCGGGTACAACTTCATCGGACTGATGGTCGGAAGCGAGGGCACGCTCGGCGTGTTCACGAAGATCACGCTCAAGCTGCTTCCGCTGCCAAAGGCGAACGTGGACCTGCTGGCGCTGTTCGAGACGGCGGAGGCGGCCATCGCGGCCGTGCCCAAAATCCAGACCGACAGCGGAATCATCCCGACGGCCATCGAGTTCATGGACCGCACGAGCGTCCAGGCCGCCTGCGAGTACCTCAACGAGAGCCTCCCCTACCGGCAGGCCGGCGCGATGCTCCTGATCACCGTCGACGGGCCCGACGCCGGGCAGGTGGAGACGGAATACGAGGCCATCGGCGAACTGTGCCTCCAGGCCGGGGCGACGGAAGTGTATGTCGCCGACAACTACACCACCAGCGAGCGCATCTGGAAGGTGCGCCGCAACATCGCCGAGGCGTTCGCGCTGCTCTCGAAGCTCCAGGCCAACGAGGACCTGGTGGTTCCCCCGGCGGCCATCCCGCAACTGGTGACCGGCGTGGGACGGCTCGCCGCCAAGTACGGCGTGCACGCCCCCTGCTACGGACACGCCGGCGACGGGAACATCCACACGCGCATCAGCCCGCCGGCCGAGACCACCGAGGCGCAGTGGAACGAGCTGGCGCCGAAGGTGCTCTCCGAGTTGTACGCCCTGACGGCCTCGCTGGGCGGAAAGCTCAGCGGCGAGCACGGCATCGGCCACAAGCGCAAGAAATACATGCCGCTGTTCGTCAGCGAGTCGTACCTGGACATGGCCAGGGCAATCAAGCGCGCGATGGACCCCAACAATATCCTCAACCCCGGGAAGATTTTTGATCTGGAGGGGAAGGAATGAGGCAGCAGGCAATAGGCAATAGGGATGTAGAAGCGAGTCCGGCGCCTCTTACAGAGCCCCGAGCGTGAGCGAGGGGTCGCCTAGAGCCGCTAAGGGAAAGGAACCCGGAACTCGGGAACAAGGAGCCCGGGAAGACAGAAGCCCGGCGCAAGTTACGGCGTGCCGGGATTCCGGGCTCCGTGTTCCCCAGTTCCCGGATACGATAACTGAGCCGCGACCGTGAGGGAGCGGTCGCCGGGACATGCGGAAAAATACAGTCCACGAATTGCACGAATGACACGAAGGAGAAGAAGTGAAGAGTGCAGAGTGGTGAGTGACGAGCGCGACACCTCTTACAGAGCCGCGACCGTGAGGGAGCGGTCACCGCATGCCGCCGGGGGGAAAGGCCGAAGGCCGAAGCTAAAAGCTGAAAACGGAAAGCGGAAAACAAAGAGTTGCGAGTCACTCTCCTCCGCGCGTGGACAAGCCACGCGCTACCGCTGCTTAATCTTGTTGAGAAGGCGGCGAGCTTTTCGATGGCCGTTATCGCTTGCCTGCCCTAGCCAGTACCGAGCCCAACGCCGCGAACGCGAGACGCCATCGCCGTCGAGATAGCACAATCCCAGATTAAACTGGGCTATGCGGTCCCCCGCCTTCGCCGCCCTCCGATACCAATACACTGCTCCCGCGTAGTCCTTCGGCGTCCCAAAACCTTCATGCAGGCAGAATCCCAAGTTTCGCATCGCATCCGGATAACCGGCTTGGGCAGATCTTCGCAGCCAATAGACCATCTTCGGCTTGCTCTTGGCCACCCCTTCTCCGAACCGGTAACTAAGAGAGAGGTTGTATTGAGCGACTTCATCCCCGGCCTGAGCTGCCTTCTTGTACCATTTCATGGCCAGTTTGTAGTCTTGAGGGACGCCATATCCACAATCATGGCATACAGCGAGAAAGTACATAGCACGAACATGTCCTTGGACGGCAGCCTTCTGCCACAAAGCTATCGAATCCTTCCAACGAGTCGGCCGAGGGCGTTTTCTGCCCAAAGCAATCCGATAGCCCAGCCTGAACTGCGCATCCGCATCGCCGGCTTTCGCCATTCTTCTCAAGGCTGACGTAGTGATCACGATCGCACTCCCATCTCGCTACCTCCCCCACCGCGCGCACGGCCAAGACCACGCCTCCTGCCTACCACTCATATCGGGCCAGCAGCCACGGCGCCCACCACACCGGCTCCGTGCCAGGACCCTCATTGTAAGCCCGGGCCACTGCGGCAGCGTCCGACTCGCTCGTTAACAAGCCATGGGCCCCCACTGAAATGCCAAGGCGTTCGACAGTCTCCATCCCAAACTCGCTGTGGCACATCCAGGAATGCATCAGGTCCGTCTCCAGGCCGAGAACCTCGTAACCCATGATCTCGCCTTCGCGACTCAGGAGACGGCCCTGCTCGATCAGGGTGCAGATGCCCGAAACCATGTCCGTCTTGCGCGGCGCGGTTTCCTCAAGAAACCCGGCCGCCAACGAAACGGGAAGTCCAATGCCGAGGAGCATGGCGCGCTTCTTGTCCGAAAGAAATTCGTCCGCAAAGGCTTTCGCCGCTTCCCGCGAGAAAAAGACGTCGGGCCAGCCCAGATCCCGGCCAAAGTGTTCCTCCACCCAGTCCATCAGCCGCCGCAGCGCATTTTGGGAAAGGCCAAATCGCCCGGCCTGGACAACCCGGTCGGATTCCTCGCAATCCGCCCAGCGGAACGCCCAAGAATCGGGTATGGTTTGGCAGAGGCAGCCGGAGACACTCACAACTGCGCCGGATGAATCGCTTGCTTCCGCGGCGTTCCCGGCCGGATATGTCTCACACAGAAAATAGCCGCCCAGCAGATACTCATCCCAGGCCGGACTCTCAACGCGATTCATCTCCAGGACCTTTCGACGGATACGCCGATGCAATTCGTAATCTCTACCCTTCCGCGTGCGTGGCCAAGGCCACGCGCCCTACCGCTGTTTTCTTCGCTGATAAGCTGAGATGGCCGCTTCCCGCCTTTTCTCAAGGGGCATCTCCATGAAGGTTCGGAATTGCTCCTTCTCGGCGGGGGTAAGGGGAGATTGAAACCGGCCATTGGCAGCCCACACATTCTTGTTCAAGTAAAGCGATTCCCACGATATGTCATAAAAGGATTTCGCTTCGGCGTCTTGCAAACCTCCCTTATCCTCGTGGAGGTTCACGTTCCATGCGCCACGCCACACAACCTTGCCTCGCAGGTCGTTGCTCAACTCAATCCACGTCTTTCGCTCCATGCCCTTGTTGTCAGGAATAAGGTGCTCCGCATCCTGCATCAGCCATCGCATCCAGTCGTATTCCCATTCCTCCATGGATTCCGACAAGGTGCCAGCCACATACTCCACAAACCGATAGTCTGATGCCCACGCCAAATTTATGAATACCTCTTTACGGTACGGGCTACTGCTCTTCCTGATCATGTCCAATATGCTCATGCATTCCTGCCAGGAAACGGATGCCGTTCTCTGCCTCTCCTCTAGTGCCCACGTGAATACGTGTGCGTACAACAGGTCATTCGAGAACGTGGCGGGATCCGGAAGTCTGGTCACATATTTCAGCACCGCGATTTTAACCAACGGTTTCGCCTCTACGTCATTCGAACGCTGAACCAACGGCTTTATCTCTTCGCGAAGTCGCTGTTGCTCTTCCTTCTTTTCCGGATAATAGGGCATGGGCAGTATCTGATCTGCCAGACATGCGATCTCGGCCCTGAGGCAGGCCGCCTCCAGGATAGGCGACAAGGACTCCTTCTGAAGGAGGGACTTTCGTTCCCGGACAACTTCCCAGGGCGGGAGAACCGGCTCGCTATCGGCGGTTGGCATATTTTGTGATCCATTTCCGTCGAGACGGCTACGGCCGAGACCACTCTCCGCACACGCTCCCATCAGGCCGCTGATCAGGAATATCGCCACGGCATATATCCCGAACAACAAGAATGACCGCACATTTCTGTTCGTTTGCATGGCGTATATCATGGCTCATTGCTCCTCAGTGAGATGAGGGGGCAGGAACCTTGTCGTCGCAGACCCGCCCGGGTTGGCTGTCGTTCCCCGCCGCATGGAAACATGCTACCCGCGGCGGCGGGAAACGGCAAGAACCCCCGCTTTACAGCGGGGGCTTGTGAAAAACCGTCCCCGCGCGGCGCGTGCGGAATAACAAGCCCCCTGTGTTAACAGGGGGCTAAATGTGACAAGACCATAAACGGCAAGAACCCCCGCATTACTGCGGGGGCTTGTGAAAAACCTCTTGCTCTGCGTCCTCTTCGACCTCTGCGGTGTAATCTGTCGGGCGTCTCAGAGGCCGAGACGGCGTTTGCACTCGTCGAGGATTTCCCGGGTGCGGCTGGCGCCGGAGCGGGTGACGCCGATCGCCCGGACGGCCAGCAGCGTGTCCAGGTCGCGGACGCCGCCGGCCGCCTTCACCTGCACGTGGGCGGGCGCGTGGCGGCGCATCAGCTTCAGATCGTCCATCGTCGCCCCGCCCGTGCCGTATCCGGTGCTGGTCTTGACCCAGTCGGCCCGCAATTCGCCGCAGAGTTCGCAGAGGCGGATCTTGTGTTCGTCGGCGAGGTAGCAGTTCTCGAAGATCACCTTGACCTTGGCCCCGGCCGCGTGGGCGGCCTCGACGATCGGGGCGATGTCCGCCCGCACGTAGTCCCAGTCGCGGCTGAGCACCTTGCTGATGTTGACGACCATGTCCAGCTCGCGTCCGCCGTCGGCAAGGGCCTGCCGGGCCTCGGCGAGCTTGACGGCCGTCGCGTGCCCGCCGTGCGGGAAGCCGATCGTCGTGCTCGGAACGACCGTCGAGCCGGCGAGGATCTCCGCGCACCGCTTGAGGTAGTACGGGAGGATGCACACGCTGGCGACGTCGTACTCGACCGCGAGGCGGCACCCGGCCTCCAGGGCGTCGGCGTCCAGCGTGGGGTTCAGCAGCGAGTGATCGATCATCTTCGCGATGTCGGCGTAGGTGTAGTCCACGGTCTGCGTCTCCTGCTTGCGGGCCAGGGGCGGGCGCTATCATATTTTCGTTCGAGCATCTGTCCTTCGGGCCGTGGGCTCCCAGCCCGCAGGAAGACATGCTAACCGTCATGGCAGGAAACGCAATGGAAACGTGTCCGACGAAAACCTCTGACGCGGCGAGAGGACACTCGCTACTCTTTGTTTTCAGCTTTCCTTTTTCCGCTTTCAGCTTTCCACTCGGCGACTCCCGGCGACCCCTCCCTCACGGTCGGGGCTCTGTAAGAGGCGCGCGGGGCGGTTGTGGGATTGTCTGATTGGTCGTGGCGGAGGGGGCGGAAAAGGGGTAAAAAAGCCCCCCGAAATGGGTGCGAAATCGCGCGGAAAAGGACGCGAAATCCGCAAATAAGCGCGGAAATGGGGGAAAAAGAAAGGCGCGGCGGAGGGGGAATCCGCCGCGCCTCGCGCGTCGAGAGTGGACGAGTCGCCGGGGCGGCCCGGCGCGGCACGCCTATTGCTGGTCGTACCCGGTCAGCGGCCGGCACCAGACGTTCCGGAAGCGCACCGCGTCGCGGTGGTCCTGGAGCACCACCGGCAGCTCGGCGTCATGCGGCACGTAGGTGGCGAGCTTGCGATGCTGCGTGGGGCCCTGGAGCTCCTTGTCGTGGTGGAGCACGATGCCGTTGTGGATCACGGTAATGCGCGCGGGGCTGACGAGCTTGTCGCCGTCGAAGCGCGGGGCGGTCCACACGATGTCGTACATCTGCCACTCGCCGGGCTTGCGGCAGGCGTTGACCAGCGGCGGGTACTGCCCGTAGATTCCGCCGGTCGTGCCGTCGGGGTAGGTGGGGTTCTGGTAGCAGTCGAGCACCTGGATCTCGTAGAGGCCCATGAGGAACACGCCGCTGTTTCCGCGTCCCTGGCTGTCGCCGGAGACGGCGGCCGGCGCGGCCCATTCCACGTGGAGCTGGCAGTCGCCGAACCGCTTCTTGCTGGCGATATCGCCCCCGCCGGCCACCACTTCCATGTACCCGTTCTCCACCTTCCACTTGGCGGGCGAGCCGTCCTTGACGGTCACCCATCCGGACAGGTCGCGCCCGTCGAACAGCACCACCGCGTCCGACGGCGGCTTGCCCGGCGCGGACTGCGTGCTCTCGGTGCCGGGGGTGACGACCCGCGGCTGCGGGCGGTCCGGATCGTGCACGCGATACTTCGAGCCCGGAATCACGGGCGTATCGGTGTAGCCTCGAATGATCTCTGCCATGTCTGCGTTCCTTTCTGTTGCCCCGTCACGTCGCGCGGACGGGAACCTGTTTGCCCTTGCGGGAAGACTCGATCGCGGCGAACACCATCGCCAGCGACTGGATGTTGTCGTGACATTCCGTCTGCGGGCGCCTGCCCGTGCGCAGGAACGCCAGCATCTCGCGCAGCGCCCCGTGCATTCCGCCGTGCTTCATCGCCCGCACGGGGACCTTCAGGTCCTTCAACTCGCTGTAAAAGCCGCCGGCCTTTCGGACCGCCTGCCCCCGGGGCGATTCGTCGCGCTCGTACAGAAGCGTACCCTTTTCGCCGATCAGACGCCAGTCCCCCTGCCAGCTCGTGTGGCACCCCTCGGCGCACCACGAGCCGCGGTAGGAGAACACGATCCCGCCGGTCATCTCGAAGAGGCAGCAGGCGGCCGCGTCGCCCCGATACCACGAGCCGCGCGGGTTGAACTCGCGCGCGTAGACCGACACGGGGTCCGCGCCCGTCAGGAACCGCGCCAGGTCAAAGTGGTGGATCGCCATGTCCAGAATCAGCGGGCTGGGCATCCGGTCGCGGAATCCACCGAAGTGGCAGCCCATGTAGAAGTCGCAGTTGGCCGTCGTCAGGCGGCCGATCGCGCCCGCGCCGATCGCGTCGCGGATCGCATAGTGCTTGTCCACCCACCGGCGCGATTGACTGACCATGTACAGCCTGCCCGCGCGCTCGGCGGCGCGAACCATCCGCCGCGCCTCGGACATGCTCCCGGCCATCGGCTTCTCGCCGATCACGTGGCACCCCGCCGCCAGCGCCGCGCACGTCACGGCGCAGTGCGCGTCGGGAACCGTCAGGTCCACCACGAAGTCCGGGCGGTGCTTCCGCAGCGTCGCCTTCAGGTCGTCGGACGCCTCGGCCTCCAACTCGTATTTGGCGATCTGCTTCCGCGCCGCCTCGACGTTCAGGTCCACGACGGCCGCGACGCGGACCTTCTCCCGCCGCAACGGCGGAAACCAGGCGTTGGAGATTCCGCCTGCGCCCACGACCACCGCGCGTTCTTTTGCCATGGTGAGATTCCCTGTCCCAGGCGTCGTCGCCACGGGAAACACGTCGTCGGAAGTGTATCCGCGCGGAAGAAAATTATCTTCCACCAATGTCCGATTCTCGTGTAATATTATCCGGCCGCCTAAGCCCGTATTGCGAAAAAACGCCGGTTTTTGCCATTTTTCGATTCCGGGGATATCTGCAATGCCCACACAGACCGTCGACAGTACGCCGTCGTTCACTTGTTTCCCGGCGTCCCTGACGCCCGCGCCGCCGCGCAGCCTGCACGCCCACGACTTCCACGAGTTCTATCTCTGCACCGCGGGCGTCGGCGCGCAGTTCACCCCCCGGCGGGAGTTTGCCATGCAAGCGGGCGACCTGTTCTTCTTCCCGGCCGGGCAGGGACACTACGCCAACCGCCCCGCCGACGCGACCTGCGAGGGCGTCGTGCTCTACATCGCCGAGGGCGTCTTCGCGCAGGAGATCGGCGCCAACGAGGTGGCCGCCGGCGTGCTGCGCTTCCTCTGCGAGCGTGGCGCGCGGGACGAGAACCTGCTGCGCCTCTCGCCGGAGGGCGTCGCCGCGGTGACCGGCGCGTTCCAGGCCATGCTCGCCGAGAACCAGCGCAAGGCGCCGGGCTACCACTGCGCCATCCGCCTGCGCATCCAGGAGATGCTCCTGGCGATCCTCCGCGACGCTGCCGTGCTGCCGCACCTGCGCGACGTCTTCGGGCCGCCCCAGGCGCGGGACCATATCGTGGACGTCTGCCGGTTCGTCGAGACGCGCTACCGCGGCGCGATCACCGTGGAGCAGGCAGCCGAGATCGCCGGGCTCAGCCGCAGCCACTTCCACGCCCTCTTCCGGCGGCACACGGGAAAGACCTTCGTCGAGTACCTCAACGAGGTGCGCGTGCGGGCGGCGGTCCGGCTGCTGAAGGAAACCACCTCCCCCATCCTCGACGTCGCGCTGGCCTGCGGGTTCGGGAACCTCAGCCACTTCTACCACGTTTTCCGCCGCCTGACCGGCCAGACCCCCCGCGCCCTGCGGAGCCACAGCGAGGACTGAGGGAGAGTGGAGAGGGCATAGTGGAGAGTGGTCAGTCCGGTACCTCTTACAGAGCCGCGACCGTAAGGGAGCGGTCGTCGGATGCTGCGAGGACCGAAGACCGAAGACAGGAACCCGGAACTGAGGAACCGGGAACACGGAAAAACTGCACTGCGCGAAACCCGGGTTCCTGGTTCCCTGTTCCGGGTTCCTTATTCCGGGTTCCGTTTCCCTGGTCCCGAGTCCCTCGCCTTGTTCCCCTTGCCCTTTTTCCGCCGGCGGGCTATGATTTGGCGTATCGGGCAGCGACGTCCATTTCCACACCTCGCGGGAGACAGATCGATGGCAGACTATACGTACGAGCAACTCAAGGACATGACGGTGGCGAAGCTGCGCGAGATCGCCCAGGGCCTGAAGGACGACTCGCTGGAAGGCTTCAGCACGATGCACAAGGACCACCTGCTTCCGGCGATGTGCAAGGTGCTGGGCATCCACATGCACCACGCGGCCGAGGGCGCCGCGAAGCTCCGCATCAAGACGACCATCCGCAAGCTCAAGACGGGGCGCGACGCGGCCATCGCCGCCAAGGACACGGCCCGCGTGGCCGCCATCCGCACGGAAATCCACGCCCTCAAGCGCCGCCTCCGCCGAATGGCCGTCGGATCGTAGACGACCGGAACACGGAACCGGGAACACGGAACCCGTTTCCGCGCAGGATGGTTTTGCCGTATTCCGGGTTCCGAGTTCCTTAGTTCCGGGTTCCGGGTTCCTTCTTGTTTTCCCTGTTCGCCGGGGGCAGAATGCCCCCCTTGTGCCAGGCTGGCACGAACGCGACAGGAGCCCTTCCATGCAAACGACCTTGCTCTCGCTGCACAGTCGATTTCCGATCGCCTCCGTCGACGAGCGCATCTTCGGCGGATTCATCGAGCACATGGGCCGATGCGTCTACGAAGGCCTGTACGACCCGTCGTCGAAGCACGCCGACGCCGACGGTTTCCGCAGCGACGTCTGCGGCGCGTTGAAGCGTCTCGGCATGACGGCCATCCGGTACCCGGGGGGCAACTTCGCCTCCGGATATCACTGGCTCGACGGCGTGGGCCCGCGCGACGCCCGCCCCACCGTCCGCGAGCTGGCCTGGCAGAGCAGCGAGCCGAACCGCTTCGGCACCGACGAATACCTCCGCCTCTGCGCCGTGATGGGCTGGACGCCCATGCTCACCGTCAACCTCGGCACGGGCACGCCGGAGGAGGCCCGCAACTGGGTGGAGTATTGCAACTGCCCGGGCGGCACGAAGTACGCCGACCTCCGCGTCGCCGGCGGCAACGACCGCCCCTACGGCGTGAAGCTCTGGTGCCTGGGCAACGAGATGGACGGCGCCTGGCAGCTCGGGCACGTGCCGGCAGACCAGTACGCCATTCGCGCCCAGCAGGCGGCGAAGATGATGAAGGACACCGACAAGTCCATCGCCCTCGTCGCCTGCGGCTCCTGCGGCGTGTCCATACCCACCTACATGGAATGGGACCGCATCGTGCTGGAGTACCTGGGCGACCAGGCCGACTACGTCAGCCTGCACCGCTACGTCGAGAACCGCGCCAACGACACGGCGGACTTCCTGGCTGTGACGAACGCCGTCGACCGCCAGATCGAGGAGATGGACGCCGTCTGCCGGTTCGTCCAGGCCCGGCGGCGGTCGCGAAAGCGGGCCTACCTGTGCTTCGACGAGTGGAACGTCTGGTACAAGAACATGGAGTGCAACGGGCAGGGAAAGTTCGCACCCCACCTGGTCGAGGAGGTCTACAACCTGGAGGACGCGCTGGTCGTCGCGGGCTTCCTGCACAGCTTCCTGCGCCACGCGGATTGCGTGAAGATCGCCAACATCGCCCAAGTCGTCAATGTCATCGCGCCGGTGCTGACGCAGGGCGACCGGATGCTCATCCAGTCGATCTTTTACCCGTTCGAGATGTTCTCGCGCCGGCGGAATGGCGTCTCGCTCCGCCCGGCCGTCGAGGGGCCCGCCTACGAGGGAAAGACCCACGGAAGGACGAACTACATCGACGTCAGCGCCGTCCTCGACGGACAGCGGATGCATGTCTTCGCCACCAACCGCGCTCCGGACGCCGAGGCGGAGCTGGCCGTGCGGATTGCCGACGCGGACATCGCCGCGCTGGACAGCGCCGAGCTGCTGACCGGCCCGGACGCCAAGGCCGCCAACTCCTACGAGAATCCCGACGTGATTCGCTCCGTCGAGTGGCGCGAGCCCGCCGTTCGCAACGGACAAGCCGTCGCCAAGCTCCCCCCGCTGTCGCTGGCGGCGATGACCTTCCGTTTGGCGTAACGGAGAAGACCGAAGACCGGAACCCGGAACGGGGGAACCGGGAACACGGGAAAAGCATCCTGCGCGGAAACGGGTTCCTGGTTCCGAGTTCCGGGTCCTTTCTTCCCCGGCTCCCGGCTACTGGCTACTGGCTACTGGCTACTAAAAGCACGACGCCGGCGGGCGTGGGCCCGTCGGCGCCGATGCAGGCTCCTCGATCTCCCGGCAAGACAGGCGAGACGCCTGTCCTACTTGAAGATTCGCGTCAGGCGACGGCGGCTTGCTTTCGCATCTTCGCCGAGGCTGTCTTTCCGCTCTTGCGTTTGCGGCGGCGGCCCGGCTGGGGGACGTCCGGCTTGGGGATTCGGACGGGATGCTCCTCGGCCACCTGCACCGCTTCCTTGGCGTTGGGGGCGTACAGGTCCACGCGGATCTCGTCGGCCAGTCCGTCGGCCCGGCTGAACACCCCGCCGGTGACCATGATCTGCATGTCGGACACCGCGTTGACCTCGCGGACCAGTTCGACGAGCTTGCGGATGTTGGGCACGCCCTGCGGCTGGGCCCCGTAGATGCACAGGATGTCCGGGCGAAGTTGCCCGACGAGCTGGAGGATCTCGTCGTTCGGCACGCCCGAGCCGAGGAACCACACGCTCCAGCCTTCAGCCTCGAACAGGTCGGCCGTGATCTGCGCGCCGAGTTCCTCGATCTCCCCGTCGCCGCAGGTGACGATGATCCGCCGCCCGGACTTCGGTTTGCGGGCCAGGTAGCCCTGGAGCTGGTCGCCGATCATGCGGTTGATCCGCGTGGCCATGTGCTCGACGACGCGCGAGATATGGTTCTGACGGTAAAGCTGCTCGACCTGCTCCATCGCCGGCCAGATGATGTTCTTCAGCAGCTTGCAGGCGGGCACGCCGCGGTCCTCGGCCGCGAAGATCACTTCCCGGCTCTCGGCCCGATGTCCGGCAAAGAGATGCTCGACATACTGCTTGAAGAGTTCGGCGTAGTTCATGTCACGATCCTTTCTCGGGGTCGTCGCGGCCGAGTCGCCGCCTTATGTTAATTTGCATACGATTTGAGAAGATGGGTTATTTGCATAACACTGATAAAATCGGAGAGGTGGTTTAGAAAACTTGAGTATTTTTGGCAATTTAGATAATTTGGGGGATTGTGGGCAGATTTAATCCCATACGACTGGGGAAATCCATCGGAGAATCAAAACGAAGAATTATCATATATTCTTATATTAAAGATGGTTGTGGTTATATGCCCAAGAGAGGTTGGGAATGGAAACCATGCCTTGGCCCGTGTCGGGAATGCAGGAACCCCTTCGGGAAAAACATAAGCGGGGGAAGGAAATCATGGAGCGCCGCAAGCCGTTCAGGCACACGGATCGAAGATCGCTCCCGGGTCTGGGCAACCTTCGGTTGCGATGTCGCTGCCCCGCCCTTCGCTGGAACTGCCCGCATCTCGGCGCTTGTCTGCGGGCGGGCGATGCCGTACTGTATGACCATGCCGAGAATCGGTTTCGGATACGATTCGCACCGTTTCGCCGCCGGCAGGCCGCTGGTCCTGGGCGGCGTGCGCATCGAGCACGAGCAGGGCCTGGCCGGGCACAGCGACGCCGACGCCGTCCTGCACGCCCTGACCGACGCGCTGCTCGGGGCGCTGGGTGCCGGTGACATCGGCGAGCGCTTCCCCGACACCGACCCGCGCTGGACCGGCGCGGACAGCGCGACGTTCGTCCGGCAGGCCGTCGAACTGGCGCGGCGGAAAGGCTGGCGGGTGGAAAACGCCGACGTGACCGTGCTGGCCGAGCGACCGAAGCTCTCCGCCCACAAACTCGCGATGCGGGAGCGGATCGCCGCCCTGCTGGGCGTCGGCGCCGAGGCCGTGTCCGTCAAGGCCAAGACCAACGAACGGATGGGCTTCGTCGGACGCGAGGAAGGAATCGCCGCGCTGGCCGTGGTGTGCCTGGCAGAAGAAGGTCGAAGGTCGTAGGTCGAAGTTCGAAGGCGGAAGAAGGTCGAGGCGATCTTCGAACTTCGAACTACGAACTCCGAACTATAAAACAGCAACGGCGCCGCTTTTCGCGCCGACATTCTAAAATCGAAAATCCGAAATCGAAAATGCCCCTGAAACTCTACAACACGATGACCCGCCGCGTGGAGGAGTTCGCGCCGCTCGAACCGCCGACGGTGCGCCTCTACACCTGCGGTCCGACCGTCTACAACTACGCCCACATCGGCAACCTCCGCACGTACGTCTTCGAGGACGTGCTGAAGCGCGCCCTGCAATGGTGCGGCTTCCGGGTCCGCCACGTCATGAACGTCACCGACGTGGGACACCTCGTCAGCGACGCCGACGAGGGCGAGGACAAGATGGCCCTCGGCGCCCAGCGCGAGGGGAAGACCGTCTGGCAGATCGCCCAGTTCTACTGGGACGCCTTCCGCGCGGACCTGCGCCGCCTGAACATCCTCGAGCCCGACGTCTGGTGCCGCGCGACCGACCACATCGCCGAGCAGATCGCCCAGGTCCGCGCCCTGGAGGAAAAGGGCTACACCTACGTCGTCGAAGGCGACGGCGTGTATTTCGACACGTCCAGGCTGCCCGATTACGGCAAGCTCGCGCGCCTGGACATCGCGGGCCTCCAGGCCGGGGCGCGGATCGAGCTGTCCGCGGGAAAACGCAACGCCACCGACTTCGCCCTCTGGAAGTTCTCCCCGCCGGACAAGAAACGCCTGATGGAGTGGCCGAGCCCGTGGGGCGTGGGCTTCCCCGGCTGGCACATCGAGTGCTCCGCGATGGCCCTCAAATACCTCGGCGACCGGCTGGACATCCACTGCGGCGGGATCGACCACATTCCCGTCCACCACACCAACGAGATCGCCCAGGCCGAGTGCGCCCTCGGGCACGAGTGGTGCCGATGGTGGATGCACGGCGAGTTCCTGACGCTGCCCAAGGCCGGCAACGAGACCGCCCGCATGAGCAAGTCCAGCGGCGAGTTCCTCAAGCTCGACCTGCTCGTCGAGAAGGGCTACGACCCGCTGGCCTATCGCTACTTCTGCCTCAACGCGCACTACCGCCAGCAGCTCGCGTTCACGTGGGAGTCGCTCGACGCGGCCGCCAACGCCTACCGCAACCTCAAGCGGGCCGTGCTCGATCTGCGCAGGGACGGCGCCGAACCGGCGGCCCCCGACGAGGCCCTGCTGGCGCCGTTCCGCCAGGCCGTCGAGGACGACCTGAACATGCCCCGCGCCCTGGCGGCCTTCTGGGCCGCACTGAAGAACGCCGATGGCGCTCCCCCGCCAGCCGTCCACGCCACCCTGCTGGAGATGGACCGCGTGCTGGGCCTGGGCGTCGCCGAGATGCACGAAGAGGCCCTCGCGGTGGACGAGGCCGAGATCGACCGGCTCATCGCCGAGCGGGCGGCCGCAAAGAAGGCCAAAAACTTCGCCCGCGCCGACGAGATCCGCAACCGGCTCCAGGCCGACGGCATCGAACTGATGGACACGCCCCAGGGAACCACCTGGCGGCGGGCGTGAACGAAGAAGGAACCCGGAACCGAGGAACCGGGAACCCGGGCGCGTCGGGATTGACAATCCCTCTTCGGCCTTCCCCCTTTCCCCTTTGGCCTTTATGATTTCAGCATGACAAGGACGTCGTCTTATCGCGTGCTGGGCATCGACCCGGGATTGAACATCACCGGCTACGGGTGCGTGGACTTCGGACGCCGCGAGCCGGCGGTGGCCGAGGCCGGCACGATCCGCACCGACGCCAAGGCGACCCTCGCCCGGCGGATTGCCCAAATTCACGCGGACCTGGCGGAACTGCTGGCCGAGTTGAAGCCCGACCTGGTGGCCATCGAGCAGCTCTACGCCCACTACAAGCACCCGCGGACGGCCATCCTGATGGCCCACGCGCGCGGGGCGATCATGCTGGCGGCCGAACAGGCCGGCGTGCCCGTCCGAAACCTGCCCGCCACCATGGTCAAGAAGTCCCTCACCGGAAACGGGCACGCCAGCAAGCGCCAGATGCAACTGGCCATCCAGTCCGCCTGCCGCCTGGCCGAACTGCCCAGTCCGCCGGACGTGGCCGACGCGCTGGCCATCGCCCTCTGCGCGGGTAGGAGAAGATAGTCCACGAATTGCACGAATTACACGAAAAGAAAAAGAAGAGATTGCAGCGAAGGGGAATCGGTCATGGCGGATATTCTCCATCGGAAGTTGAGCTTTGACGTCATCGGCTGCGCGCAGCGCGTCCACTCCGCCCTGGGGCCGGGATTTCCCGAATCGGTCTATCAAAAGGCCATGGGCTATGAATTGGCAAAGGCGGGCATTCCCTTTGAGAGCGAGAAGGGCCTGCAGGTCTGGTACGAGAAGTGTCTTTGCGGCGATTTCCGGGTGGACCTGCTGGTGGACGGCAAGATCGTGCTCGAGCTGAAGGCCCTGGACCGCCTGACGGATGACCACCTGGCCCAGGCGCTATCCTATTTGAAGGCGTCCGGGTTGCAATTGGCGATCCTGATGAATTTCGGATGCGCAAGTTTTGAATCCCGAAGAGTCGTCCTCTGATTCGAACGCTTTTTGTTTGAACTCCTCCGCGAAATTCGGGACATTCGTAGACGATTCTTTTCTTTCTGTTTTACTTCGTGGAATTCGTGTAATTCGTGGACCGTTCTTTTCGTGCTGTTTTACTTCGTGGAATTCGTGTAATTCGTGGACTGCTTCTTGTTGTTTTGTAATCCGTGAAATCCGTGGAATCCGTGGACCGTTCTTTTCTTGCTGTTTTCTTTAGTGGACTTCGGGGTCTATGATCGCACGTATCGCAGGCAGGTTGGAGCAGGTGGGCGAGGGCGCGGCGCTGGTCGACGCCGGGGCCGGCCTGTGGTACGAGGTGCTCGTGCCCGCCTTCGACGTCGAGCGCCTCGCGCGGCGCGTCGGGCAGGACGTCGTCCTGCACACCATCCACTATCACGAGGGCGACCCGTCGCACGGCGCGGTCACGCCGCGCCTGCTGGGCTTCCTCGCCGAGACGGACCGCGCGTTCTTCCGCGTCTTCACCACCGTCAAGGGAATCGGAATCCGCAAGGCGCTGCGGGCGCTGGCCCGCCCGGTGGCCGAGGTCGCTGCCGCCATCCAGGCCAAGGACGCCCGCTTCCTCGTCGCCCTGCCGGAGATCGGAAAGCGCACGGCCGAGCAGATCATCGCCGAACTGCACGGAAAGGTCGAGGCGTTCGCGGGCGAACGGGCCGCGACGCCCCAGCCCGAACTGCCCCCCGCCGCCGCCGAGGCCATCGCCGTGCTCGTGCAACTGGGCGAGAAACGCGCCGACGCAGCCGCACTCGTCGAGCGCGTGCTGGCCGTCGCCCCCGAACTGGACAGTCCCGAGACCATCCTCCAGCACGCCTACCGCCTGAAGGCCGGAGGAAAATCGTAGCCAGTAGTCAGTAGCCAGTAGTCGGGGCGGAATGCATCATGCGATGAGGACAGAGCATGAGCAAGTATGGCCAATCGGCAAGCCCGTTCGGGTTCGAAGATTTGGACGTCTACAAGGCGGCAAGGAGATTCCGACAGCGAATCTATGCCCTGGCAAAAATGCTTCCGTCCCACGAGCAGAAGGGGCTGGCCGACCAGATGCGACGGGCTTCCGTATCCGTCACAAGCAATATTGCCGAAGGATATGGACGCCACCATTGGCAGGAAAATACGCAGTTTTGCAGGCATTCACGCGGTTCCCTGATGGAACTGATCGATCAGATTCATGTTTGCATTGACGAACGCTACGCCGACAAGGAACGCCTGGAACAGTTCAAGCGGGAAGATTGCCTGGAGCTTCTGAAGCTCTTGAACGGATATATTGGGTACTTGCAGAGAAAGAAGGCCGTTTCCGAAAGCTGACACTGCCGTTACCGGCTACCGGCTACTGGCTGCCGGCTACTAAAAAAATGTCACGAGAAAAGATCATCACGGCCCAGAGCACCGGACAGGAAGACGAGCAGTTCAACATCGCGCTGCGCCCGCGGACGCTGGGCGAGTGCATCGGCGGCGGCGAGCTGCTGGAGAAGCTGCGGATTTCGATCGCGGCCGCCCGGGGACGCAACGAGCCGATGGAGCACGTGCTGCTGCACGGCCCGCCGGGACTGGGCAAGACGACGCTCGCCTACGTCATCGCCCACGAGATGGGCACGAACCTGAAGGTCTCCTCCGGCCCGGCCCTGACGCGCCCCAGCGACCTGATCGGAATCCTGACCAACCTCGAGGCCCGCGACGTGCTGTTCATCGACGAGATCCACCGCCTCAGCCCCGCCGTCGAGGAGTATATCTACCCGGCGATGGAGGACTTCAAGGTGGACTTCGTGGTGGACAGCGGCATGCACAGCCGGACCATCAACCTGCCGCTCAAACCCTTCACGCTGATCGGCGCGACGACCCGCGCGGGGCTGCTCAGCCCACCGCTGCGGACGCGGTTCGGCATCAACCACCACCTGGATTTCTGGCCGGTCGAGGACCTGCGCCTCCGCTGCGCGATGACCGCGGAGATGATCCGCGTTCCGTGCGACGGCGACGCGCTGGACCTGCTGGCCGCCCGCGCCCGCGGCACGCCGCGCATCGCCAACCGCCTGCTGCGCCGCTGCCGCGACTACGCCCAGGTCAAGGGCGACGGGCGACTGACCACCGGCGCCGTCACCGCGGCGCTGAAGCTCGAGGGCATCGACGCGCTTGGCCTGGACGAACTCGACCGCCGCTTCCTCCGCGTCATCCTCGACGTCTACAAGGGAGGCCCGGTGGGCATCGAGGCCGTCGCCGCCACCCTCGGCGAGGAAACCGACACGCTCGTGGACGTCGTGGAACCCTACCTGCTCCAGGCGGGCCTGCTCGCCCGCACCCGGCGCGGACGCCTGGCCACCATGAAGGCCTACGAACACCTCGGCGTGCCCTACACGCCCCCGCCCGAAAACGGTTCCCTCTTCGATTCGGAATCAGTGTAGGGTGGGCAGCTTGTCTGCCCACCAAAGATAACCGTGACGCCGTGGGCAGCGGAGCTGCCCACCCTACCGATCGCGGAAAATAAGCGCCGGTTCACGCCATTTTTTCCGCCGCCTCGCGGAGGAGTTTCGCCAGGCGCGGCACGGATCGCGTGGAGAGGTCCCCCGCGAGCGCCACGGCCGCATAGGGCGGGCTGCCCACACCGATGGCCAGCGTCACCGTGCGAGGGCGGCGGCGAGTCTGGACGAACGCGTGCCCCTCGCGGCGGACCTCGGCGAGCTTTTCCAGCAGCGCCTCGATTCCTCCAGCCGGCGGGCGATCGGAGTACAAGGCGCGAACCTCGTCATCGGTCATCGCCGCCAGCAGCGCCAGCCCGATGCCCGACTGCGCCGCCGGGAACACTCCCACGCGCCCCAGCGCCGCCTCGGGCGGCATGCCCGGAATCGCGTGGTACAGGTAGCACACCGAGTCGCGCCACAGCACCCCCAGCGCCACCGTGCAGCCCAATGGGTGCAGCGCCTCCAGCGCGGGCAGCGCCCGGCGGATCAGCCCCGAGGCGTGCAGGCTCTGGGCGCTGAGCACGTGCATGGCCGGGCCCGGAACGTACTTCCGCCCGGCCGTCTGGCGGGCCATCCCGATGTGCGCCAGCGTCTTGAGCAGGCGGTTGACCCGCGTGGTCTCCATGCCCAGCCGCCGGGCCAGCTCGCGCACGCCGACCGGGGCGTCGGCCGTCGCCAACGCCTGGAGGCACGTCACGCCGTCCATCAGGCTCGCATTCGGCTGGGCGGGAAGCATACGGTCACGCTACAGGTTCCACGCGCGGGCGAACGCCTTGAAGCTGCGGTCGTAGGTGCGCTCCGCGTCGGGCGGGAAACAGCACCCGGGAAGCTGCTGGTTCTTGAGATGGTACTGGAGGCAGTCGCAGCACGCGCCCCGCCGGCTGCAACCGCTGTACGTGCATCCGCAGAACTCCAGGTTTTTCTCTTTCTTGCAATCCATCGTTTGCGCTCCTTGCGGGCTTACGCCTTCCCGGTTCGTCCGAGCATTCCCTCCAGCGCCGCCAGCGCGGCGATGGCCTCGCGGATCTCACGGATGGTGATGTGGACCGAGCGTCCCTCGCTGATGGCGACGATGGCCTCGGCCGATTCCTTGACGGCATTGACGTTGGCGTCGGAGAGGTTGTCGGGAAACTGGAGGAAGTACCCGCCCCGCCGCTTGCAGAGGTAGTCCATGGCGGCGTCGGCGGTCAGGCCCTCGCAGGCGCTCAGCGCCTCGGACATCCGGGCGATCGGATTCGGCTGGACCCCGTTGAGCATGCGGTGAATCTGGCGGGTGCTCAGGCCCATCCGCGATGCGAACATCTTGACGCCCACCGACTCGACCATGGCCTCGAACAGCTCTTCGCAGCATCGTTCTGACATGTCGCATTTCCTTGCGGAAGTGACTTGTTGCCCCCCGCGGGGCGTCTTACAAACCGTTTCGTCGACCGGACGGCGCCGGGGGGCCGCCCGCCGACGCAACAGGCCTCGGCACGGAAACGCGAGCCCGCCTTGGGGGGGAACCCAGGCCGGCCGGCTCCTGCCGGGGCCCTCTTGTTGCCCGCTCCGAGACATGATACGAGCCGAAACCCCCAACAGCAAGGGAACCAAAATAAGGAACCAGGAACTCGGAACAAGGAACTAGGCTTCGCGCAAGATGGTCTTTCCGTGTTCCCGGTTCCCCAGTTCCGAGTTCCGTTACGTCGGTCTTACGCGTTCCAATCGATCCAGGCCGTGGACTGCGCCACCGGGCACTCGCGGATCGTCGCGCCGACCCGCGCCAGCACCACCACCGGCACGGCGCCCGCGTCGATGGCGTGCCACCGCGCCCCGTCGTAGGTCTTGCCCGTCTGGTAATCGCGCCACGGACCCGGCGGAAGGTAGACGTCCCGCCCGCAGGCGCCTTCGTCCATCAGCGGCGCCACCAGCAGGTCCCGCCCGAAAAGATATTCATCCTCGATCAGCCAGCTTGTCGGGTCGTCCGGGTGCTCGAAGAACAGCGTGCGGACCATCGGGTGGCCGTGCTCGGAGCACTGCTTGGCCTGAGCCAGGATGTAGGGCATGAGGCGGTACTTCATCTCGACGGCCCGGCGGAACTCATCGGTGAATTCCTCGCCGTAGTGCCAAGGCTCCTTGGGCGGGAACCCGTGGCAGCGGCTGTGCGACGTCAGCATCCCGAACGGAACCCAGCGCCGGTAGAGTTCCTTGTAGAGTTCCTCGGAGGTCCGCTTGACGAAGCCGCCGATGTCGTGGCTCCAGAACGAGAACCCGCACAGTCCCAGCGACAGCCCCGCGCGGAGCGTGGCGGCCATGGCGCAGTCGGTGGTTTCGGCATCGCCCCCCCAGTGGATGGGGAAGCGCTGGCAGCCCGCCCAGGCGCTGCGTCCCCAGAGGATGGCCTCGCCCGTGACCCGCTGGGTGACGTCCCAGACGGCCTGGCTGTAGCGGATCGGGTAGAGGTTGTGCTCGTAAAAGCCGCTTTTGCCCGACGCGTACTGCCCGCCCAGCGGCGCGCCTTCGCCGAAGTCGGCCTTGATGCACGAGACGCCCTCGCGCAGCACGCCCTCCAGCAGGCCCTGGTACCACCGGACCGCGCGGGGATTGCTGAAGTCGATCGTGGCGTCCTCGGTCGCCGACTGGCCCCCGCCCGCGCAGACGATGTAGCCTTCGCGGACCGCCTCGGTGTACAGCGGATTGCTCGGCGTGAAGTACGGCACCTGCCAGACGCTGAGGTGGAAGCCCTGAGCCTTCAGGTCGGCCATCAGCTTGCCCGGGTGGGGAAACCTCGTCGGCGAGAAGCGGTAATCGCAGCGCCACTCCGTCTCGAACCATCCGGTGTCGAGATGGATCACGTCGCAGGGGATCTTCCGGCGGCGCAACTCGCCGGTCACCTGGCGCACTTCCTCGTCGGACTTGTACGTCAGTCGGCTCATCCACAGCCCGAACGACCACGTCGGCGGCACGGGGCTCCGCCCGGTCAGGGCCGTGTATTCGCTGAGAATCTCCTTGGGCGTCCCGACGAACAGGAACACGTCCAGCGTCTCGTCGCCGCAGTAGATCGTGTTCAGCCCGTCGTACGAGCAGCCGAAGTCGAACGTCAGCGGCGCGGCGGTGTGGACGAACATGCCGTACCCCCGGCTGCTGAGGAAGAACGGAACCGGCTTGTACATTTTGCCCGTCTGCACGCCGTGGGGATCCTGCATCCAGAGGGCGATCTTCTGCCCGCGCTTGTTGAGGCGGGTGAACGATTCGCCGGCGCCGAAGAGTTTTTCGTCGGGCGACAGGGAGAAGGACGCAGCGATGCGGCGCTGGAGGTCCGACGCCCGGCGGAGGAAGCAGAACGGCAGCGGTTCGGAATTCTGGAGGTTGCGGCTGTCCTTCATGTGCTGCGTGCGGGTGAGCAGGCGGCCTTGCGCGTCGAGAAGCTCGAAGTGCCAGGGGTCGGCGGTGATCCGCACCCCCGCGGCCTGGCTGCGGTAGACGGTCCGCCCCTCCTGCGGCTCGACCGCCCACGACGTGTCCACGGGCGGCGGCCCGACGAGCATCAGCGAGGGCTCATCCGGCGGCGCTTCGGCGCGGGTCCGGACGCGCAGGCGGACGGTCCGCGGCGTGATGAAGTCCACCGAGAACGGCAGCGCCGGTTCGGCGGGGTATTCCGCGGGAAACGCCCACGGCTTGCTTTCCTCGAACAGGACCGCGAACTGGTTGAATGCCAGGCGCCCCTTGCGCGCGTAGCGTTTCCACAGCACCTCGCCCCGGGCGGCGCGGGCATCGAACCGCTCCAGGCGGTCGGCCAGGAAATACGTGGGCTCCAGCCGGGTGAACTCCCCGCTGACGTCCACCACGCCGTTGAGAAAGGTTACGTCGTCCGTCATGGTCCGTCCTCCGGCGCGCCGATGCGCCGTCGCGCTACCTGGAATACGCCCGGACGTAGTCCACGTACATATACGACGGGCTGGGGGTCTTGTCGAGCGGCCAGCCAGGGCCCAGCGTCAGGTTCACCAGCAGGTACAGCGGAACCTTCGCGCATTCGGGGGTCTTCTCGCGGCGGAGCTCCACGCCGTCGTAGTAGAACGCGATGAACTCCTCCGTCACCATTGCGCCGTAGGTGTGGAAGCCCTCGGTCATCCCGCAGACGAGGAAGTTCTTTCCCGCGCTGATGCTGGCGGCGCGATTGGCGCGGTTCCACTGGTGGATGGCCGTGCAGAGCTTGTTGGGCCAGTGCCCGTACTGCTCGAGGATGTCGATCTCGATGTTGACGATGGACGGGTCGGTCTTGTTCCGCAGCGCCGGCAGGCCCAGCAGCCAGAACGCCGGCCAAGTGCCCGGGCCTTCGGGGAACTTCGCCCGCATCTCGAAGTATCCGTACTTCTGCGCGAAGCCGTTGCCGTTGGCGTCGGCCGACGACAGCAGCCCCGCGCCCCAGGTGCGCTTCCACTGGTCGGACGCGGCGATCGCCTCGTCCTTGCGGGCCTCGATGCGCAGGATTCCGTTGTCGATCGTGAAGGGGAATCCCGGCACGGGGTCGATGAAGGCGGCGTCGCCGAAGTCGCCCGCGTAGGGCGTGTGGGCGATCCACCGCGAGCCGCCCGGCCCGCAGGGCCCCCACGGAGAGACGCTCAGCGGCTCGGTAAACTCCTCGTTGAACGTCAGGCGGTAGCCCGTCAGGTCCAGCGTTTTGGGACCGAGTTCCGGAATCGGCGCGTCGCGGTCCACGACGAGAACGCCCACCTGGTATCCGCCCTGGCCGTCGGCCGTCACGCCCGGACCGGCGGAAAGCTCCTGGCGCTCGTCCTTGTCCGCCAGGCCCACGTGGATCGTGTATCGTCCTTCGCCCGGTCCCGGCACGGACTGCTTGCCCCACGGCGCCCAGCGCGGCAGGAAGAGCGTCCGCGTGTATTCCACCGCGCCGCTCCACTGCGAGGTCGGCGCCGGCGGCGCGTGGTCCTCCTGGACCACCACCTTTCCGTCCTTGTCCAGCACGCGGACGAAGACGGTGCAGTCCTTCGCCATCGGCTGGGCCTGCCAGCGGTAGGTGATCGGGCAGCCGTATTCCGGCCGTGCGCGCAGCTCGCCGGGCTCGATCGTCAGCACGACCGGGCGGGACGGCTTTCCGGCCGCCGCCTTGGGCCCGGCAGCATGCGCCGCCAGGCCGACGTACAAAAGGAATCCAACCGTCAACAAAACCGTCCAGAACGCGAAGCTTGCGAGAACCACGATTCCGTCTCCTTAGAGCCTATCCGGATCACTTCAAGGGGCTCCTTGCAGTGATTCGGATAGGCTCTCATGCCGCGGGATGTCTCCGCGAATCCCGGAGAGGGTATCTTACTTTGGCGGAATTGCGCCTGCAACTTAACGGCAAAAGATATCGAGTTTCCGTCAAGCACGGATCGAATCCGGCCGGGGGAGGGCCGCGCAATTTTCGTCCAGCCGCCTGATCCTGGCAACACCCGCCGTTGCCGAATTCCCCCTCCGCGGCAGGGGCGAATAATTTTCTCTCCGCGCCGTCGGATTTTCCGTTGACAGGCGGGAGCGACTATGACAAAGTACTTTGTATTACAAAGTTCATAGCCAAGGAACGCGATCATGGACGCAGACAAGGCCTCCGCGGAACTCACCGTCATTCGGCAGCTCATGGAACGCCCCCTCCGATACTCCACCATGAGCGGCGTGTCGGGAATCCTCGCCGGTCTGGCGGCGCTGGCCGGCGTGCTGGCCGACTGGCTCATCTCCCAGGCGTTCGAACCCGCACAGGCGGTCTTCATCAACGCCCTCGTCTGGGCGGGCGTGTTCGTCGCCGCGTTCGCCGCCGTCACAACCCTCACCCGCCTCCGCGAGAAACGCCGCGGGATGCCCTTCTGGTCGAGCGTCAAGAAGCGCATCCTGCTGACGATCCTTCCGCCGTTCGTCGCGGGCGTGGGGCTGACGGCCGTCATCGTGATGCGGTGGTACTACGGCATCGGCCCCAACGAGTGGGGCCTGATCCCGGCCGTCTGGATGGCCTTCTACGGCGTGGCGCTCTGGCAGGTGGGAGACTTCTCCCCCATCGAGCTTCGTTTGCTGGGGGCGGCGTTCGTGCTGTCGGCCCTGCCGGCTGCGATGTTCCAGTTCACCCTGCCCGGACTGCCCGCGGGCACGGCGCCGTACTGGACGCTGGGCGTCACCTTCGGCGGATACCACATCGTCTACGGCGTGGCCGTCTGGGCCCGCCACGGCGGATGAGCGACCCAGCGTGAAAGAGCAACCGTTGACGGACGAACAGAAACACAACCTCCTCGACGAGACGATCCACCAGCGGACGCGCCTGGCGATCATGGCAACGCTGGCGGGCGTGGACCGGCTCGACTTCACCGAGCTCAAGGGCGAGCTGGGCCTGACCGACGGCAACCTCTCGACGCACCTGACGGCCCTGGAACGCGCCGGCTACGCGCGGATCGAGAAATCCTTCCAGGGCAAAAAGCCCCGCACCACGCTCTCTCTGACGGACAAGGGGCGCGAAGCGATGAAACGCTACCTGGGAATCCTCCAGGGAATTCTGGACAAGGCACGATGACGACCGAAACAAAACGGATTCACCACAAAGGGCACAAAGAACACCAAGGGAGAATTGATTCCGTTTTCTCTGCCCTTCGTGTCCTTTGTGAACTTTGTGGTTCCTTCGCTTTTTCGCTTAAAAATCGAAAGGGGAAACCATGAGCGTCTTGCGATTGTTCGCCGTGATTTTCATCTTCTGCGCGGTGAGCGTGGCCTGGATGATCCTGGGCGGGACGATGGAGTACCGCACGGCCGAGTTGAAGGACGACCTGTCGGCCGAGGTCAACGCCCTGTGGGGCCCGGCCGACCTGGTGCAGACGTCGCCGTACGTGGTGGCCGGCGCCGAGGAACGCGCCGACCCGTCCCGCTACGCCGACCCGCTGGCGTCGGAGGTGAACGTCTCCTTCCGCCACGACAACCGCTACAAGGGCCTGCTGTGGTTCAGCACCTACACGGTGGCGTTCGAGGGGCGATACACGGTCAGGCTGCCGGCGACGGGAGGCACGACGGGCGGAATGCTGCTGTTCCGCCTGCCGTCGGAGGTCGAGCGCGTCGCGATCACGCTGGACGGCCAGGGCGTTTCACCCGCCTACGCCGCGCGATTCCCCAACACGCTGGCGGTCCGGCTGGCCAACGACGCCGACCACGTCGTCACCGTGGCATACGAAGCCCGCGGGCGCGACAGTTGGCGCTACCGCCCGGGCTGGTGCGACTGGCCGTTGCCGACGGGCCTGCGGAACTTTTCGCTGACGGCGACGACGAACTTCGCCGACATCGACTACGCCAAGGGCTCCGTCAGCCCGGCCAGCCCGGCCGCGCCGATCAAAGGCGGCGTGCAGGCGGCCTGGAAGTTCGACACCCCGCGCACCGACAAGTGGATCGGGATCGTCATGCCCGCGCGCCCCAACGCCGGGCCCATCGCCGCACGGATGAGCTTCTTCGCCCCCGTGAGCCTGCTGTTCTTCTTCACCGTCCTGTTCACCGTCTGCGTGCTCAAGCGGATCGCCCTGCACCCGATGCACTACCTGTTCGTCTCGGCGGGGTTCTTCGCCTTCCACATCCTGCTGGCGTATCTCGTGGACAAGATTTCCATCCACGCGGCGTTCTGGATCTGCGCCGCGACGGCCGTGCTGCTCGTCGTCAGCTATATGCGCCTGGTAGCCGGCGTGAAGTTCGCCGTGGCGTACGTGGGCGCGGCCGAACTGGTGTACCTGCTGGGCTTCTCGTACGCGTTCTTCTACCCCGGCTGGACGGGCCTGGCGATCGTCATCGGGGCGATCATTACGCTGTTCGTGCTGATGCAGGCGACCGGTCGCGTGAACTGGTTCGAGGTGTTCGCCCGCCCCGGCGCCGCGACGTCGGCCGCAAGGGGCCGAACACCTCCCCCGCCGCCGACGAACCCTCCCGCCGGCGCCGCGCCGCTGTGACAGGCCGCAACCGCCGCCGACATTCGGGCCGGGGGGCGTGAACGGGCCTGCCTGCTCATGCGGGCAGGCCTGATTATTTTCCGATCGCGTCGGCGGCGGGCGAGTGGTTTACGTCCCGGAGGGACGTCGCGAGAATAGCCCAGCAGTTCACTGCTGGGAAGATTCCTGGGCTATTGTCGATTGTCCCTGCGGGACACAGCGTCGGCCTGCGCCCCGATCGCGACAGCGACGGCGATAGCGGGCCAGGCCAGCAGCGCCCAGAGCGGTTCGGGCGCGGCGTTGGGCAGCCGGGAGGCGGCGTTGTCCCAGGCGAAGGTCGCCGGGGCGAGCCGCCACAGCCAGCCGGCGTCGCCGACGGCAGGGAGGAACTCGCGGGCGACATACCACGCCGCGGGCAACCCCAGCGCCGCCAGCAGCAGTCCCAGCACGACGGCCGAGGCCCATCGCGGCCGGCGGATCATGCACCACGCGCCGGCCCACGCCGTCGGCCAGAGGCACGCCGCGTAGAGCGCCGCGCGAAGCACGTCTCCGACGGTCGCGTCGGCCAGCCACGCGGCGGCTGCGTAGAACGGCGCCGTCGCCGCGAGCATTCCGAGCGTCTCCAGTACGGCCGACGCCAAGAACGCCCGCGCGTCCTCATGCTCCGGCCGAGCCGCCTTGTCCCGGCGGCGCAGCAGCACCAGCGGGTGGACCAGCAGGATGAAGGCCGCCTGCCCCACCGCCAGCGTCTGCAACGTCGGGAGCGGCGCGGGACGGTAGTTGGAGCGGGAGGGGTAGACCGCGTCGGGCCAGAGCCCAACCGCCAGGGCAGCCAGGCAGACCGCCAGGTAGAGAATCCCGGCCGGTCGCCACAACCGCGCCGCCGGCCCGGAAGGCTCAGTTGATGCTTTCATATCCCGTGTCGTATCGCAGGTCGATGTATTCGCGGACGCCGGCCAGCCTGCCGTGATCGCCCACGAATTCGTCGAGATACGACATCTTGCGTTCCGGAGAGACCACCCAGTCGCCGCTGGCGTTGGGGAATCGCCCGAAGCGGATGTCGGTCCGCGGGCCCTGCCCCACCTGCGCCCACATGCGGAGGTCCGGTTCGGACCGGCTGATCCGCGCGTTGAAGTTCCGCGCGTCGACGGTGGTGACCTCCCACGCATAGGGGCGCGTGGCGATGAGCTTGACCAGGCGGATGCCCTCCGCCAGGGCCGGGCACTGCCACTTCCGGCCCGGCGCGGGCGGGTCGCCGTCGCGATCGAAGTACAACTGGATGTTGATGTAGTGAATCCGCGACGCCTGGATGTACGGAGGGATCTCCTCCTGGCTGACGTAATACACCCAGCGTTTGTGCCCGGTGCGGTCGGCGACCTCGGCGGCGTACTTGGGCACCTGCTCGGTCGGCAGGCGGATGCCCTCGTCGTCCACGTAGGCGTAGTTGATCTCGTCGCGGAGCAGAACCATCGCCACCGGGCGGCGGTACTCCGCCTCGATCTCGATCAGCCCGACCTGCGGGTTTTTGTCCAGGCGTTTGCGGACCGCGCGCACCTTGCGGATCCACGGGTTGGCCTCGGCCAGCGCGTGCACTTCCTTCGTCAGGTCCGCGTGGGCGAAGTTCACGCCCCGCGGGCGCACCGACTCGACGATCCGCCACTGGAGCGTCGGGGGCATCCACGACGGGCTGCCCACCAGCGAGACGCGCACCTGGCGCGGCGCCTCGGCCGCCTGTCGGCGTAGGACGCGCTTCTCGAGCATGACCAGTCCCGCGACGGCCGCCCCGCCGAACACCACCGTCAGCAGGAACGCCGTCACGCCCCGGCGGAAGCTCGCCCGCCCCTGCTCGCTCCGCCCCGCCCACCACGTCGCCAGGCGGGAGGGCGTCCGTTCCTTCCGTACCTTGTCTTTCCTTGCCATCGCGGCACCCGCCGCCTTTCTCCGTCGTCAGCGCGCCATCGCCATCGCCAGCAGGCGGTCGCACAGCGCGTCGAACCCGATGCCGACCCGCGCCGCCGCCTTCGGCAGCAGCGAGTGGCTGGTGAAACCGGGAATCGTGTTGATCTCCAGGAACCACGGCGCGCCGGACGCGTCGAGGATGAAATCCACGCGGGACAAATCGCGGCAGCCCAGCGCCCGGTGCGACTCCAGCGCCGCCCTTTGCACGGCCGCACAGACGCTCTCCGGCAGGCCGTGGTCGAAGACGTACCGGGTGGCCGCCGCGTCGGAATACTTCGCGCGGAAGTCGTAGAACGTCCCGTCCGGAACGATCTCCAGCACGGGCAGCGCCCGATCGCCCAGGATGCCCACCGTCAGCTCGCGCCCGGGCACGAACCGCTCGACCATGGCGCGCCCGTATTTGTCCACCAGTGCCGCCAAGGCCTTATCCCGCGCGGCGGCGGCGCGGGCGATGGTCACGTCCACGCTCGATCCGCCGTCGACGGGCTTGAGCACCGCCGGCAGCGAAAGCTCCCGCACGCGCCGCGCGGCGTCTTCCGGCGGGTCGGATTCCTCCACGAGCGTCCAGTCGGGGGTTCGCACGCCCGCCCGGCGGACGAGTTGCTTGGAGGCGGCCTTGTCCATGCACAGCTCGCTGGCGCGCGGGCCCGAGCCGATGTACCGCAGGGATCGCGCCTCGCACAGCGCCTGGACCTCGCCGGATTCGCCGAAATCGCCGTGCAGGGCGATGAAGACCACGTCGATGCCCGGCGCGTCGAGGGCCGACGTGTCGGTCGGGGAGATGTCCGCGCGGGTCACGCGGTGCCCGACGCGCGTCAGCGCGTCGGCGACGGCGGCGCCGCTGACCAGCGACACCTCGCGCTCCGTCGAGGGACCGCCCATCAGGACCGTCACGTCGAGCGTGCGCGTCGTCCCGCGGGCAATCGCCGTTTCGCCTTCCGTGGCGGCCGGCTCGGCTTCCATGTCACCAGACCTCAATTTCCAGTTCCAGGTAGACTTCCGACTTCTTGTAGACCGTCTCGCGGATGAGGTTGATCAGCTTGAGCATGTCCGATGCGCGGGCCCCTTCGTCCACCAGGATGAAGTTGGCGTGCTTGTCCGACACGTACGCCCCGCCGACGCGCTTGTTCTTGAGCCCGGCGCGGTCGATGAGCGCCCCTGCCGACAGGCCCCGCGGGTTCTTGAAGATGCAGCCCGCGTTGTGCCCCCCCAGCGGCTGGGTGTTCTTCTTGTAGATCCAGATCTGCTTGACCTGCTTGAGGATCCGTTGCGGATCGTCCTCGCCCAGGCGGAACTCCGCGCCGAGAATGAACCGCGAGCTGATGTTGGTGGAGCGATAGGCGAAGGCCAGGTCCTCGCGGCTGCGGGTGAAAACCTCGCCCAGGTCGTTCATGACCTCGACGGACTCGACGATGCTCCCGATGTCGCCGAAGGCGCCGCCGGCGTTCATCTTGACGCATCCGCCGACGGTCCCGGGGATTCCGGTCAGGCACTCCAGTCCGCTGAGCCCGTCGCGGACGCAGCGCAGGACGAGTCTGCCCATGTCGGCCCCGGCGCCGGCGCGGACGCCCGCCTCGCTGTGGGCGACATCCAGGAACGTGCCCTGGCGCAGGCGGATGACCGCGCCGTCCACGCCCGCGTCGTCCACCAGCAGGTTCGCCCCGCCGCCCAGGACGTACATCCGCACGTTGTTCTCGCGGCAGCGCAGCACCGCCTGGCGGAGTTCGTCCACCGTCCGCGGCTGGACGAAATACTTCGCCGGTCCGCCGATGTTCAGCCAGGTGTATTGCGCCAGCGGAACGTCGGTCTTAACGATTGTTTCCAAGCCATCGAACAATTTCATCTGCGACTTCCCATATGTTTCCGGCGCCCATGGTCACGACCAGGTCGCCCGGCTGGAGCGACTGTTCCAGGTGCTCGGTGATTTCTTCGAACGTTTTGAGGTAGATGGCCGCTCCGCCGCACAGGCGGATCTGCGAGACCAGGTCCTGTGAGGAAATATAGTCCCTTTCACGGGCGCTGTCCCGCACAAAGTAGATGTCGGGGACGATGACCTCGTCGGCCTGCGCGAAGCTGCGGGAGAAGTCCTTCAGCAGGAACCGCGTGCGGCTGTGCTGGTGAGGCTGGAACACGCATACGAGGCGCCGCGGTTGGTAGCACTCGCGGAGGGCCCGGAGCGTCGCCTGGATTTCCGTGGGGTGATGCGCGTAATCGTCCAGGACGGTCACCCCGCCGTTCTGCGCCTTGAGGGTCATGCGCCGGTGCGTTCCGGAGAACCCTCCCAGCAGTCGGGAGATCTTGGCGGCGCTGACGCCCGACAGGTGCAGCAGCGCCGTCGCCGCCAGCGAGTTGTAGAGGTTGTGCAGGCCCGGCAGCGGCGACTGGAGGCGGCAGAACTCCTGCCCGCCCAGCAGCACGTCGCAGCGGTAGCGACCGTTCTCCGACGCGAGGTTCACCCCGCGCCACGTGCATCCCTCGGCCAGTCCGAACGTCTGCACCTCGCACGGCGCGCCCCGCACCGCCTGCGCCACGTTACGGTCCTCCCCGTTGGCCACCACCACCCCCGCCGGGTCCACCCGCGCCACGAAAGCGCGGAACGCCTCGATGATCGCCTCCAAATCCTGGTAGCAGTCGAGGTGGTCTTCCTCGATGTTCAGCACGGCCGCGTAGTGCGGGTGAAGGTTCAGAAAACTCCGGTCGAACTCGCACGCCTCGGCCACGAAGTGCCGACCCGCGCCCACGCCCGACGGACCGCCGAGTTGCTCGACCGTCGCGCCGACGACGTAGCTGGGGTCCATCCCCGCCGTCGTCAGCACATACGCCACCATCGCCGTGGTCGTGCTCTTTCCGTGCGTGCCGGAGACCGCCACGCCCGTGCGCTCGCCCATCAGCCGGCCGAGCATCTCGCTGTACTTGACGACCTCCAGCCCGCGCTCGCGCGCGGCGACCAGTTCGGGGTTCTGGGGGTGGATGGCCGCGGAGAAAACCACCAACTCGCAGTCGGACGGGATGTTCTCGGGCTTCTGCCCGACGCCGATCTTCGCGCCGTCGGCGACGAGGCGGTCCAGCGTGTTGCTGGCGCTCATGTCCGAACCACTGACCGACGCGCCGTAATCCAGCAGCATCCGCGCCAGCGCCCGCATGCCGGCGCCGGCGACGCCGATGAGATGGATTTTCCGCCCGGCATACCGACTCGTCGTTCCGGTGGGTTCGGAAGAGGTTTTCCGTTCGGTCTCCATACCGTCAGGCATCCTACGCTCCAGTCCTTGGGTGTGTCAAATGCCGCCCGCGCGGCGCACAATCCGAGCGGCGCAGGGACATCACCTGTAGATTCTATCGCCCGAATGCGGCGTTTTTCTTTAACCGCCTCCGCACAACCAGTTGGCGATCTCGCCGGCTGCGGCTTGTCCGGGCTGGGCACGGGCGGCGGCGTGCAAGGCAGCCAATCGGGCCGGATCGTCCATCAGCGCCAGCAGCGTGCCGCGAAGTTGCGCGACATTCGCGGCGGGCTCGATCCTGTCGTCCACGACCAGCGCCGCCCCCGCCTGCACGAGTTGTTGCGCATTGAGATACTGCTGGCGGTCGCGGTGGTGCGGATAGGGCATGAGGACGGCCGGCGTGCCCGTCGCCGTCAGTTCCGCGATCGTCGAAGCGCCCGACCGGCACAGCGCCAGGTCCGCCGCCGCGTAGGCAAGGTCCATGCGGTGACAATAGTCCACCGTGCGGACGCGCAGACGGGCGCCGGGCGCGGTCACGCTGTCGATCTTCGACTGCCCCGTCACGTGCAGCACCTGCCAGGAATCGGCGAAACGTTCCATCTCCCCCGCCAGTGCCGCGACGGCCATGTTGATCGACGCCGCCCCCAGGCTCGCGCCGAAGACCAGCAGCGTCCGGCGCGCGCCGTCCAGGTCGAAGTGCTTCAGCGCCTCGTCGCGCGACGCGCCGAGCAACTCGCGCCGGACAGGACAGCCGGTGTGGCGCACCTTGCCCCGGCAACGTGCGGGGAACGCGTCGGCCGTCGAGGCGAACTGCGCGAAGATCGCGTCGGTGTGGCGGGCGAGCAGACGATTGGCGATTCCGGGCACGGCGTCGGGATTGAGCATTCCGGCGCGGATACCCTTCGCGGATGCCCGGCGGACCAGCGGCGCGGCTGCGTATCCGCCCAGACCGAGCACGGCCTGGGGGCGCAAGTCTCGCACCATGTCGGCTGCCAGCAAGGCCGATCGCCGCCAGGCCAGCAGGAAGCTCCCCCATCCGCGCAGGCCTCGCGGCATGGGTCGGACGGGCTGCGGAACCACCGCGTAGTCGAGTGGGTCGAGAATCCGTCGGTCGATGTCGCGGCTGGAGCAGGCGAAGACGATCGTCGCGTCGGGACGGAGGCGCTGGACCTCGCCCGCGACGGCCAGGCCGGGGTACAAGTGCCCGCCCGTGCCTCCGCCTGCGAAAAAAAACACCGGTCCGCTCATTCCGCCGCCTCGCTTTGCCGTGGCGGGCCCGCGCCCGCCCGTTTTGCTTCCATTCGTACAACCATCACAAGAACGAGTGGCACGGGCTGCTTGCAGCCCGTGTTCCAGCATCCGCGGCAAACCCAAGAACACGGCTTGCAAGCAAGCCGTGCCACCCGACACTTTGCGAGGACGGACCCGCGCCCGCCCGTGGTTTCATTTCAACTTGCCAGGGGATCGTCCGACCGCAGCGCCGAGACGGACACGATCGCCGCGGCCGCAGCCGCCGTCACCACCAGCGCCGTTCCTCCGGCGGAGATGAACGGAAGGCTCATGCCCGTTGGAGGCGCCGCCACCAGATCCACCGCAATGTGCAGCACCGCCTGCACCGCGATGACGAACCCCAGCGAACCCGCCAGCACGTACCCGAACCGGTCGGGGGCCCGCTTGGCCGCACGACGCACCAGGAACATCCACATCATCCACAGGCCGATCAGAAGCATCGCGCCGGCGAAGCCCCATTCCTCGCAGTAGACCGCGAAGATGAAGTCGGTGCTGTCTTCCGGCAGGTAGCCCAGCTTGAGCATGCCGTTGCCCGGACCGCGACCGAACCACCCGCCCTGGATGATCGCCAACAGCGACTGGCGAGGCTGGAAGGCGCTGGGATTTTCCTGTGACCACGGATCGAGCATCGCCTGGATCCGCAACCAGCGGTCCGGATCGAGCACGACGTACTTGTAGACCCCAGCCGCCGCGGGAAGAAGCATCGACGCGAGGTAGTACCACGGCACGCCCGCGAGGACCATCGTCGCCATCGCGGCCAGGGCGATCACCCCCGCGCTGCCGAAATCGTTCTTGACCACCAACGCCGCGCACAGGCCCGTCAGCAGCGCAGCCGGCAGGAAGGTCTTCCAGAAGCTCCGCACGTTGACGGTCTCGCGCGTCAGCCAGGCCGCCAGGAAAATCACCAGCCCCACCTTGATGAGCTCGGACGGCTGGAAACCGATCCGCAGAGCCGGCGGGCCGATGCGGATCCACCGCCACTTCCCCCCCATGTTGTGGGCGATGCCGGGAATCCGCAGCAGCACGATGACGGACAGGACGATCGCCACGGCCAGCATCGCGCCGGCAAGGTACGGCATGCGCCGCCCCTTGTTCAGCCAGTGGTAGTCGATCCGCCACGTCAGGAGCATCACGATCATCGCCAGCGCCGCGAAAATGGTGTGGCGGATGTCCACGCGCACGTACCACTCGCCGGGCTCGGCCACCGACGCCAGGGCGCTGTGCACCATCACCACGCCCAGCGCCAGCAGCGTCAGCGTCAGGAGCATCAGCCCCCGCCCCGTCGGGTTGTCCTTCAGCGGAATCCGTCCCATCGCCTATTGCCTGTTGCCCATTGCCTTCTTATCTCAGCTTCAGCGTCGCCAGGGCCAGCGCGGCGAAGACCAATCCCATCACCCAGAAGCGGACGACGACCTTGGTTTCCGCCCACCCACCCAGGTGGAAGTGGTGGTGCAGCGGCGCGCAGCGGAAGATGCGTTTCCCCTGGCGCCCGCCCCGCTTGGTGAACTTGAAGTAGCCCACCTGGAGCATCACGCTGACCGATTCCATCACGAACACCCCGCCGGCGATCAGGAGGATCACCTCCTGGCGGGTGACGACGGCGATGTATCCCAGCAGTCCGCCCAGCGGCAGCGAGCCGGTGTCGCCCATGAACACCTGCGCGGGGTGGGCGTTGTACCACAGGAAACCCACGCACGCCCCGAGCACCGACGCGCAGAAGATCGTCATCTCGACCGCGCCGGCCACCAGAGGCATCTCGAACTGCCGCGCCCACGCCCCCACGCCGACGATCCAGCTCAGCAGCAGCAGGACGCCCGCGACGATGCCCGTGCAGCCGGATGCCAGCCCGTCCATGCCATCGGTGAGGTTCACCGCGTTGGACGAGCCCACCATCGTCAGCACCACGATCACGATGTAGACCAGCGCGGGCAGGTAGATGGGCGCCGGTTTGAACGGAAGGTACAGGCTGTAAGCGGGATTGTAGACCTTGTTGGCGGCGTCGACGATGTCGCTCTGGCTGCCGTAGGCGCGGATGGCGACAGCCAGCAGCACCGCCAGGCCGATCTGGAAGAGGATTTTCTCCCAGCTTTTGAATCCGTCTCGCGTTCCGGCGCCGGCGGCGTATCGGAGCTTGATCCAGTCGTCCACGGCCCCGACCGCCCCCAGCCAGACCAGCGCCAGCAGGCCCATCAGCACGTACTTGATCCGCAGGTTGGCGAACAGCAGCACGCTTCCGAGGATCGCCAGGACGATGAGGATTCCGCCCATCGTCGGCGTGTTGGACTTGTGGCGGGTGAGCTGGTTGAGGTCGGCGTGGTCGAACTCGGGACGGTCGCCGAGTTTCTTGCGGACGAGGAACCGGATGACGCGCGGGCCCAGCAGCACGACGATCAGGAAGCTGATCAGCGCAGCGCCGGCCATGCGGAGCATCAGTCCGCCGGCGGAAAAATATTTCTCGAACAGCAGGTAGATCACCGTGGGCGCCTTTCCTGCGCAGCGACAGCCCCGGCCGAGGAGTCCGCCTCGAACGCGCGGCGGATCGGCTCCAGCAGGCGTTCCATCGCCATGGCGCGCGAACCCTTGAGGAGAATCACGTCGCCGTCGGTCAGCAGCGCGGGCGCCGCGGCGCAGGCGGCCTCGACGGTCTCGAAGCATTCCGCGCGCAGGCCCTGCCCGGCGGCTCCCTGGGCGACATATCGACCCAGCGCCCCGACGGCGATGAGCAAATCCACCCCCGCGCGGGCGATTCTCTCGCCGGTGTCGCGGTGGAGTTGCTCGGCGCGGGGGCCCAGTTCCTTCATGTCGCCGACGATCATGACGCGCCGGCGGGCGGGCATCTCGCCCAGGACATCGGCGGCGGCCGCCACGCTGGCCGGGTTGGCGTTGTACGCGTCGTTGAGGACCGTCACCGCGCCGATCCGAATCCGCTGGAGACGCATCTGCGCCCCGGCGAAGTCGGACAGCACGTCGGCGGCCTGGTCCTGATCGAGCCCGAACCGCTGGGCGACGGCGATGGCCGCCAGGGCGTTCAGGGCGTTGTGCCGCCCCGGCAACGCCAGCGAGACCCATCGCCGGCCGTTCAACTCGAAGCGGCAGCCCCCGCCCGCCGCCTCGTAGCCCGTCAGGCGGAGGTCCGCGTCGGCCGATTGCCCGAAGCGGATGAGCTTCACGTCGTACGCCCGCAGCGCCCGCGCCAACACGGGGCTGTCGGCCCAGACGATCCCCGCGCCGCCCCGCTCCAGGTCGCCGAGGATGGCTGCCTTCTCTGTCGCCACGCCCTCGAGGCTCCCCAGCCCCTCCAGGTGCGTCTCGGCGACCGACGTGATCACGGCCACGTCCGGCCGGGCGATCCGCGTCAGCGCGGCGATCTCGCCCGGATGGTTCGTGCCGACCTCGCAGATGACGTAATCGTCGCCCACGTTGACGCCCAACAGCGTCAGCGGAACGCCGATTTCGTTGTTGAAACTCTTGGGGCTGGCCGAGCCCTTCAGCCGGCGCGACAGGATGTGGTGCACCATGCCCTTGACGGTCGTTTTTCCGTTGGAGCCGGTGATGGCGACAACGGTCGCGCCGCACTGTCGGCGATAGAATGCAGCCAGCTCGCCCAGGGCCGCGCGGGTGTTCTCCACGCCGATGACTCCCGCGCCGAACATGGCCGGCACGTCAGCGGGCAGGGGCGCGCCCTGTCGGACGACGGCGGCGACGCATCCGGCGTCTGCCGCCTGCGCAAGGAAACGGTGCCCGTCGAAGTTCTCGCCCTCGATGGCGAAGAATACTTCCCCCGCCCGCGCGGAGCGGCTGTCGGTGCTCACGCCGACGACGGCAAGGTCTTCGCGCAGCTCCGAGAGGTTCACCCCCCGAACAGCGGCGCGGATTTCGCGGATGCCGAGAGGCTTCATGCCTTGGCCTCCCGTCGGCGCATCGCCTCGGCGGCGACCTCGGCATCGTCGAAATGAATCCGTCTGCTGCCGAGAATCTGGTAGTTCTCGTGCCCTTTTCCGGCGATGAGGACGACATCCTGATCCTGCGCGGAATCGATGGCGGCGCGGATGGCGGCGGCGCGGTCAGGCTCGACCTGCACCTTCTCCCGCCCCTGGGCGCGGAGACCGGCGACGATCTCCTCGATGATCTTCGCGGGGTCTTCGCTCCGCGGATTGTCCGAGGTGACGATCACCGCGTCGGCCATGTCTTCGGCCACGCGGGCCATCCGGGGACGCTTCGTCCGGTCGCGGTCGCCGCCGCAGCCGAAAACCACGATCAGCTTCCCGCGCGTCACCGGGCGCAGCGAACCGAGCACGTTGGCCAGCGCGTCGTCGGTGTGGGCGTAGTCCACGAACACCTGATACGGCGCGGCGACGTTGACCCGCTCCAGCCGCCCGGCCACCCGGTCGACCTGCGCGATCGCCTCGGCGACCTGCTGGGGGTCGATGCCCAGGGCGATGCACGCCCCGGCCGCCGCCAGACAGTTGTACACGTTGTGCCGCCCGATCAGCGGCGTGAACGCGGGAACCTTCCGCTGCCCGTGAATGAGGACGAAACGCGTTCCCGTCCCGTCGATCTGGTCGATCTTCGCCCACAACTCGGCGGCGGGGTTCAGCCCGTACCAGAGCACTTTCGCGCGCGTCGCGGCAGCCAGGTGCTCCCCGGCCGGGTCGTCCCGGTTGATCACCGCGACGGCGTCGGGCGACAACTGGTCGAAGAGCTTCTGTTTGGCCCGGCGATAGCGCTCCATCGTCTCGTGGTAGTCCAGGTGGTCGCCGGTGAGGTTGGTGAACACTCCGACGCGGAACTCCAGCCCGGCGGTGCGGTCCTGGTCCAGCGCGTGGGAGGAGACTTCCATGACAAGGTGGGTCCGCCCGGCGGCGACCATCTCGGCGGCCATCTCCGCCAGACCGATGGGCTCGGGGGTGGTCGTCGAGGCGGGAACCGATCGCGTGCCCGTGTCGTACTTGATCGTGCCCAGCAGCGCCGGGCAGTGCCCGCACGATTCGAGCACCGCGCGGATCAGGTGCGTAACGGTGGTCTTTCCATTGGTTCCGGTGACGGCGATGTTGACGAGCTTCCGCGCGGGCCATCCGCGGATCGCCTGGGCAAGTTTTCCGGCGGCCTCGTGGGTGGCGCCGAGCACCGCGCAGGGCACGTCAGGCGGCACGCGGGACTCGTCCTCGCAGACGACGGCCGCCGCACCGTTCGCCAGCGCCGCCGGGATGTATTCATGCCCGTCGTGGGTCGAGCCCCGTACCGCCACGAACAACGACCTCGCCTTGCAGCGGCGCGAGTCCACCTGGACGTCGGCAACGTCCGCCCCTCCGCGGATTGTCTTCGCGTCGAGTTCCGCCAGTTTTAACAGTTCGGCAAACTGCATGGATGGATTCCTGCGGCCCGCACGTACCCGGGGTCGACGGGGGATTATACCTCTCTTGCCTCCGGGCCGCACGTCCCCCGCCGTTATCGCCTCGGACGCGGAGGAACGGGCGTTGCCGGGGGCGTCTTGTCCGGCGGAACATTCAGGTACGCCAGCGACTGCTCGAGCACCTGTTTGACGTAGGGGGCCGCTACCGTCGCGCCGTAGTGCCCGACGGAGGCCTTCGGCCAGTAGATGGAGATCAGGCAGATCAGCCGCGGCTGGGACACCGGCGCGCCGCCGATAAAGCTGCCCACGAACGCCCCGTCGAGGTAGGTGAACCTTCCGTCAGGCCCGCGCCCGGCGATCTGGGCGGTGCCGGTTTTCCCGAAGCTCGTCCACTGCGAGAGCTTGCAGGCCTTGCCCGTGCCCCGCTCGACGACCTCTGCCATCGCGCGCACCGACTGCTCCGCGACGGCCGGCGACAGCGTGCGACGCACCACCGTCGGCTCGCCCTGCCAGAGCACCTGCTGGCGTGCGTCGGTCACACGGTCCACCAGGCGCGGGCGCATCAGCAGTCCGCCGTTGGCGTGCGAACAGAACGCCATGACCAGTTGCATGGCCGTGGCGGAAATCTCCTGCCCGAACGGAACGCGCCGCGTGCTGTATCCGTCCCAGCGGTTCCGCGGGCGAAGTTGCCCCGGGCTTTCGCCCGGAAGGTCCACGCCTGTCGGCTCGCCGAATCCGTACCGCCGGGCGATTTCGTACAGGCGGTCGTTGCCCAGTTTCTCGCCGATCTTGGCCATCCCGATGTTGCTGGAATGGACGACGATGTCCGTGACCGTCAGGTTTCCGTAGCGTTGCCCGTGGTCGCTGATTTTCCCGCCCCCCGGCGCGAGGTACAGCCCGTTCTCGCAGAAGAATTGGGTGTCCCAGCGGGCGACGCCGGCTTCGACCGCCGCAGCCGCGAACAGCGGTTTGGCCACGCTGCCCGGCTCAAATGGAAGGACGATTGCGCGGTTGGTGCGGCTTTCCTCGCTGGAGGTGCTGTACTGGTTGGGGTCGAACGGGACGATCTTTCCCGCTTTCGGGTCGTAATAGACCGAGGCCATCGCGAGAATCTCGCCGGTCCGAGGATCGGCGACGATCCCGGTGCCCCACGTCCTGTCGCCATGGAACTTCTCGACGGAGGCGGTGAGCGCCGTTTCGAGATAGCCCTGGATATTGGCGTCGAGGGTGAGATAGATGTTCTGCCCGTCGACGGGGGGGCGGCTTTCGTACGGCAACGGCCAGATCGGACGGCGCGAGGCGTCGGCGAGGACGACGCGTCGTCCGTCACGGGCGGCCAGACGCTTCTGCATCGAAAGCTCCAGCCCGCCGCCCGGAACGAGCGTTTCGCCCTCTCCGTCGATGAGGTCCAGTCGGCAAAAGCCCGCGACAGGCCCGGCCAACGGACCGCTGGGATAGACCCGCCGCCATTCGTAGTAGATTCCGACGGCAGGATTGCGCAGCGCCCGCAAGGCGCTGACCTGCTCGTCGGTCAGCATCTGGGGAATCTCCACGAAACGCGACTCGCGCTTGAGCATCAGCCGCTCCTGGAGGGCGACGCTATTGGTGCTGAGGATGTCCGCCACGGCGACGGCCGTCGGGGAAATCTCCTCGTCGCGCAGGAGGAACGGATCAATAAAGCAGTAAGGCTTTTCCGTACTCGTCGCGAGCGGCACGTAGCTGCCGGCGGTGCGGATGAAGAGATTGCCCCGTCGGGCGCTGAGGGGGTGGGTCATGCGGAACTGGCGCTGCGCCGCCCGCAGCCGGCTGCTGCGTTCGTCGCGGAGCAGGAGCCCCAGCCGGACCGACAGCGCCACCATCGCCAGCATCAGCAGGCCGAAGAAGACATCGCACCGCCATGTGCCCGGTAAGACTCGCTTCATGAACGTAGGCGGCGCAAGCCGCCGCCGGATGCGTCAGTTGCGCCCCGGCGCCGGCGCGGCGCGCGTGGCGATCTTTTTGCCCTCGACCTTTTCACCCGGGCCCACCAGCGGGATGCCCAGTTCCTTCACGCGTTTCTGCACCTCGCCCGGGGCGATCAGGCGGCTGATGCGCACCTGCTGGTCGAACGCCTCGCGGCGCAGACGACCGCGCTGCTCCTGGAGGCGGAGAATCTCGTGGCGCGCGGTGATCTCGGCGCGACGGATGTGCACCACCGCCACCGCGATTCCCGCCAGCATCACCACGATCAAACCGAGGCGCATTGTCCCGTCCTGATTCCGGCGAATGGTTCGCCTTGCCACGCCCTGCCAACCGTCGAGAGCGCTTCCGCCCGCCGCCGTCAGCTTTGCAGCGGAATCTCCAGCGTCACGCCCACCGGAAGCGAATCCGGGCTGCGGAGCTTGTCCTTGTTGGCATTGTAGAGTTTCTGGATCGCCTGGCGGCTGTCGTCACCGAGGGTCTCGCGGGCGATCTTCGTCAGGTTGTCTCCACGGCGGATCGTATAGGTCCGCTGCGGGGCCGGCCGGCGAGCGGTCGAATCGGCCAGTTCCCGCGCCGCGGTCTCCAAGGTCACCTCGCGGTAATGCCGGGGCGCTTCGGCAACCGTCGTCGCCGGGCGGACCGGCGCCGGCGTCGGCGCCGCGCCGGGCAGCGGCGGAATCGTCAGTTCCTGGCCCACGATGACCGTCGCCTCGTCGGGCATGAGGTTCCGGTTGGCTTCGTAGATGCGCTTGTACTCGCGCTCGTGCCCGGCGCCGTAGACCGTGCGGGCGATCTTGATCAGACTGTCGCCGGCGCGGACGACGTAGGTGCGCGCCGCCGGCGCGGGCGCGGATGCAACCGTCGCGGGCGTCTCCGGCTGACGGGGCAGGACCTCCGCGCGGACCACCGCCCCGACGGGCAGGTCCTGGGAAGGTTCCAGTGAGACGGCTATCGTGCCCGGCTCGGGCGAGGGCGCCGCTTCGCGCGGCGCGACGGATTCCGCCGCAGGCGGCGCGACGTTCAGCTCGATCACCGGTGACCACGATTCGGGCGTCACGTTGTCCGTCGACGCCACGGCTGGCGCGGGGGGTTTGCCCGTCCCCGTCAGTTCGCTGAGCACCAGGCCAAAGGCGACGATGAAGGCAAACCCGACCAGCAATCCGATCCGTGTCTCTCTCGTCATGATTCCGGCTCCATCCAGAATGGCAGCATTTTACCCGATTTTTTCCATTCCACGAAGTTTTGCCGATCGACTTCGCGGATTTTCCTCAATTTCGCGCGGGCCCGGGGTGACGGGTTTTCTCGTCAACACCGTCGCCCGCCCCTCGGCTGCCAGGTTCGCGAACGCCTGCTTCACCCGCCGGTCCTCCAGCGAGTGGAAGCTGATGATCGCCGCCCTTCCGCCGGCGCTGAGCGCTTTCGGCAGCAGCGCCAGCAGGCGGTCCAGGCAGCCCAGTTCGTCGTTGACCGCGATCCGCAGGGCCTGGAACGTCCGCGTGGCCGGGTGCACCCCGTGCCGGGCGCGCCGCGCCGGCGCGGGATATGCCGAAGAGACGATCTGCGCCAGCTCGCCCGTCCGCGAAATCCGTCCGCGCGTCCGGGCCGTCACGATCGCCTTTGCTATACGTCGGCTGTATCGCTCTTCGCCGTTGAGGTAAATCAGGTCGGCCAGTTCCTTCTCGCCAAGGTGGTTGACCAGGTCCGCCGCGGTGACGGTCCGCTCGCGGTCCAGCCGCATGTCCAGCGGCCCGTCCGAAAGGAAGCTCAATCCCCGCGCCGGATCGTCCAGTTGGCTGGATGCCACGCCCAGATCGGCGAGGACCGCGTCGGCCGGTCCGAGGGCCGCCTCGGCGAGCACGGCGTCGAGCTGGTCGAAGTTGGCCCGGAACATACGAACGCGGCCGGCGTAGGGCGCCAGCCGCTGTTTCGCTTTGACCAGGTTGTCCTCATCCACGTCGATTCCGATCAAGACCGTCTCGCTTCCGGCTTGGGCGAGCAGGGCCTCGGAGTGCCCGCCCAACCCCACGGTGCAGTCCACCAGGACGCGCCGCCTTGCGGGCTGAAGCAGTTCCACCGCCTCGGCCCGCAAGACCGTCTGATGTTCCCCGCCGCATTCCATTGCCGGCATGGTGGGGATCAGACGGACGCTGAAAGCCTTTTCAGCGCCGCGGTCGCCGCGTCCGAAAAAGCAACCCGGGCATACTCGCCCCCCAACGCCTGAACGCGAGCCAGTCGACAGACCAGGTCCAACAGGCGCTGCCGGTGCCCATCTTGGATCCTCGTGGGCTCCGCCAACTGGCGCCGCAGTTCCGAGAGACTTGCCGCGCGGCTTCCCTGCCGCCCGTCAAGCTCCCACTGGGCTGTTTGGGGGACGAGCATGTGCGATTCCTTTCTTGCCCGGTCCAACACGCTCTCGCCCGCGGGTACCGGCCAGCCCCGCGCGCGAATCCGGCTACGTTTCCGACGGACCGCCCGAAACGCCCAGGTGGTCCGACGCGTCATACAGCACCTCGCCGTACGTCGGGAGCGACTCTTCCACGTGCCGCTCCCACTCCGCGCGAGGCCAGATCTCAATGTGATCGAACACGCCCGTCAGCGTCACCTCGCTCGAGATCACCGCCCGCTCCATCGACTTCTCGGGCAGGACGATCCGGCCCTGCTTGTCCGGCTTGACCAGCCGCGCCATCGCGAACAGCAGGTCGATCCGCCGCGTCCGGCGGTCCGGCAACGGCGAACGCTTCAGCGACGCCAGCAGCCGGCGGTACGACTCGTCCGGATACAGCCAAAGGTGACGGTCCGGACCCAGGACCAGGATGAAATTGCTCCCGTCCTCCTCGGGATCGATCTGCTCGCGGAACGACGAGTTGACCGCCAGCCGATGCTTGGCGTCGATCGTCGTCTCGAACTCCCCGATGAGAAGCGCCATTTCCTGGTCCCTTGTCCCACTGGATGGGATTTATAGGGAAATCTAACCACCAGCAGGGAATTCTACAACAAAAAAAAGGAAAATGTGTTTTATTTCCGCAAAGACAGGGTCCTAACGTCCTGCGTACTTGCCCCATGCTTGGGGGATCGCGGCGGCCAAGCGCCCGACATATTGGGCCTGAAAAACTCGCGAAAAATCGCGATGAGGCCGGAATCGGAATTGCCAACTCCCGCACGGGGAGATTCCCAACAGGCCGACAATGCGGCTGTTCGGCTTATCGGAAGAGCGACTTGAATGGCTTGAGGCTAATTTGCCTCGCGGGAGATGCCGTCGCCGCAGCCGGGGGGAATCGCACCGGCGATCTGTTCGTAGAGTCGTTCGTGCGCCTCGACGAACGCCCGGATGGCGAACTGTTGGGTGGCGCGGCGGCGCCCGGCCTGGCCCAGCGCGGCCCGGAGCGCCCCGTCCGCGCAGAGGCGTTCGATGGCGTCGGCCAGCGCCGTCGGATCGTCCGGGGGAACGAGCAGCCCGACCGTCTCGTCCACGACGTCCCGCAGGCCGTCCACCCGCGTGGCAATGACGGGCAGCCCCGCAGCCAGCGCCTCGCCGGCCGCCAGGGGCCAGCCCTCCCATCGGCTGGGCATCACCAGCACATCAGCGGCGGAAAGCACCGCCGGCACGTCGTGGACGAAACCCAGGTCGCGACAGCGTGCCCCTGCCGGCGTGTGGAGGAACTGTTCGAGCAGCAGGCGCTGCGGGCCGCGCCCGGCGAAGACGACCCGCGCCGCCTTTCCGCGCGCTGCCAGCAGTTCCAGCGCCGCCAGCAGCACGTCCAGGCCCTTCTGAACGTCCAGGCGTCCGACGAAGGCCGGCAGCACCTCGTCGTCGCCGACGCCCCACTCGCGCCGCAGACGGACGCGGGCGGATTCGTTTCGCGCGTAGGCGTCTGTGTCGATTCCGTTGGGAATCACCGTGTATCGTTCCGCCGCCAAGCCGGTCCGCCGGGCGTGCTGCCGACGGACCGATTCCGACACGCAGACGATCCGCTCGCACCGTCTCGCACCCAGGCGGGCCCAGGCGAACCGCCAAGGGCGGAACCGCTTCTCCGCCACGTGCACGGTGTGGACCAGGTGCGGCACGCCCGCAGCCGCAGCCGCGATGCGCCCCGCGAGGTCCGCGTGGAACAGGTGCGTGTGCAGCAGGTCGATGCGCTCGACCCGCAGCCACCGAACCAGCCCCGCCAGCTTGAACAGGTCCCACTTGCCGCGGACGTCGAGCACGCGCATGGGAACGCCCGCCGCCGCGAGCCAGTCGGCTACCTCGCCCCCGCGCAGCGCCGCCACCCGCACGTCAAACCGCGCGGGGTCCAGCCGTCGCGCCAGCTCGAACACGCATCGCTCCGCCCCGGCAGGACGAAGCTCCGTGATGAGCTGGCAGATACGGATTTTCCTCGGCGCTGCGTCCATGTTCGCTCCGCGCTGGCTGTGGCGACGCCAACGGATGTGCGGTTTCCCTGCCCAAACCATTGAATCGGGCTGCCCCGGACAACGCCAGCGAAATCACCCGAGTCAGGCCCGCGGACTGTCGTGGTGATTCGCAACCGGACTATTCGCACCCCTCGGGCGGATTTTGCCTCGCGAGGGCCTTGCGGCGCTGGCGGACATGCCAGACCGCCAGGCCCGTGCCCACCAGCGCGCCGACATACCCGCCCAGGTGGATGCCCCAGACGGCCATGAAGCGGTATGGGCGGAAGATGTCCTCCCGCACCATCATCTGGAAATCCTCCGACGCCCACGTCAGCAGGCCCGCGCGGCCCAGAATTCCGCCGATCGCGCCCAGCAGCGCCGCCGTCGCCAGCGGAAGCAGCATCAGGCGGACCAGTTCGCGGTAGGCGAGCCGCGGGCGATTCGGGCGCGGGTTGTTGGCCAGCAGCACGGCGGCGCCCATGAGCAGGCCCGCCCACCATGTCGCCTGCACGCCGACGAGGACGGCTTCGAGCCGGGCAGCCGGCATGTCCACGTCCATCGGGCCTCGCAGCAGGTGGTATAATTCCTTGCCGTAAACGAAATACTCCCACGAGATCGTCAGCGTGATCTGGTCATTGACTACGCCGTACGCGCCGGCGATCGCCGTCGCCGCGAGCAGGAACAGGTATTCGCGCCAGCGTTCGCTCGCCCAGCCTCGCCGCCGGATGTCCCACGCCAGCAGCCCCAGCAGCACCGCCGCACCCACGCCGATGCGCCACGCCGTGCCCTGCTCGGAAACCAGCCAACGCCAGATGTCGGAGATCATCGCCCCTCGCCTTTCGCCGGCGTGCCGGCATTTTCTCGCTCGCATGTCAGGCTATCGGCGCAAAGCCGCCTGTGCAAGCCGCGCGTCTCGTGGTACGATGCGTCCTTCACGCAACGGAGCAGGCAGTGCAGGTTCTCATCCTACAGTTCGTGGACCCCGCCCGGATCGGCGGGCTGGCGGAGTTTTCCCATTCCATCGGCGTGATGTCGGCGCTACTGAAGGCCGACGGATTCGAGACCGCGCTGGTCGCCATGCCGGGTTTCGCGCCGGCGGCGCTGCGCGAGGCGATTCTGCGACAGCGTCCCCAGTATGTGCTGACCGATCTGGACGTATGGAACGTCTCTGCCGCGCGGCGGACCATCGGCGAGATCGCCCAGCAATACGCTCTTCCGGTGGCGGTGTTCGGGACGTACGCGACGTGCAGCCCCGAGCCGGCCGTCAGCATTCCCGGTGTGCACGCGCTGCTGCGCGGGGAGTACGAGCAGTCGGCTGCGGCGCTGCTGGGGGCCATGCGGGATGGCGCGGACCCGGCCGGACTGGAAGGCGTCTGGGTGCACACCGACAGCGGGCTGGCGCGGGGCGCCCTCCGCGCGCCGGCGCCCCTCGATTCGCTGCCCTTCCCCGACCGCGGGCTGTTCGACTTCGGGCGGATCGTGCGGACCACGCGCGAGGCGCCGTTCAAGGTCGCGCGGGGCTGTCCGCACTGGTGCGCCTACTGCGTCAACGACTGGTACTCCGACCTCTACGGCGACCCGCCCGTCCGCCGGCGGAGCGTCTCCCACGTGCTCGACGAGATCGACAAGGTCCGCGCCGAGTGGCCGGGCGTCGAAAACGTCAAGTTCTACGACCACGCGTTCGCTGCCGACGACGCCTGGCTGGAGGAGTTCGCGTGGGAATACCCCCGCCGTTGCGGGCTGCCCTGGCGCTGCCACATCCGCCTGATCGACGTGACGGAGCGGCGCGCGGAGCTTCTCGCGGCCGGCGGGTGCCGCTGGACGCACACGCACCTGGGCTCGGGCAGTCGCTTCATTCGCGAGGAAGTCCTGGCGATGTTCCCGTCCGACGAGAAGATCGTCTCCGCCTGCCGGACGCTCCGCGCCGCGGGGCTCCGCGTGGCGGGCGAGGTCTTCCTCGGCTCGCCGTACGAGTCGGAAATCACGCTCGAGGAGACGCTCTCGCTGGTCCGCCAAGCCGAACTGGACGCGGTGGATCCGCGGGTGTTCTTCCCCGCGCCGGCGACGCGGGCGGCCGAACTCTGCGAGGAAAACGGCTGGATCAGCGGGCGCGGCGACGAGAATTACTGGCTGGGGCGCAGCGTGCTGGACATGCCTTCGCTTCCGGCGGCGCAGATCGACGCGGCCGTGACGGCGTTCCGATCGTTGTTGAAGCGCCCGCAGGAGACCGCGCTGCGCCGCCTGCTGGACAAATTCCGCCCGCGCGGACGCAGGTGATTGGCCCGCGCTTCGCGCGTGGGTATAATGCCCCGGCCGGTGGAGACCGGCGTTTTTGTTTTGGACGAAAAGCGATGATCTCGACGTTCGACAAGAAATGGCGCCTGTTCCGCGCCTGGGCGGGTCGGCACCCCGTCTGGTGCGCCTGGCAGGTGACGTACCGGTGCAACTTCCGCTGCCGGTTCTGCGGCTACTGGCACGATCCGCTGGGACGGGCGCCCGAGCCGACCGTCGCCGATTACGCCGAGGGTGCCCGCAAGCTCGCGACGATGGGCACGCTGCTGATCTCGCTGGCCGGGGGGGAGCCCATGCTCCGCACCGACCTGCCGGAGATCGTTCGCGCGATCGGGAAGTACCACTTTCCGTTCGTGACGACCAACGGGTGGTTCGTCACGCCGCAGACCGCGCGCGAGCTGATGCGCGCGGGCGTCTGGGGCGTGAGCGTGAGCCTCGACTACGCCTCGCCCGACCGTCACGACCGCCGGCGCGGCGTCGACGGCGCGTGGGCCCAGGCGTGGCGCGCGGTGGAACTGCTCTCGGCGGCGCGGGTCTACAAGTGGCAGCGCGTGAACGTGATGGCCGTCCTGATGGACGACAACCTCGATGACCTCGAGCCGTTGATGGAGCAGGCGGCCCGGCGCGGGGCGTACTTCATGGTCCAGCCGTACGGGCATCTCAAGACCGGCTCGCGCGACTACGCCCACAACGACGGGCCCGTTTCCCCGCGCCTGCTGGAGATCCAGCGCCGCCGCCCGAACTTCCTGTCCAACCCCTACTACCTGGGCCGGTTCGACGAGTTCCTGCACGGCGGGGTTCCGGGCTGCCGCGCGGGGCGGGCGTTCTTCAACATCGACTCCGCGGGCGATATCGCCATCTGCGTCGAGCGGAAGGACCGCCCCGTCGCCAACCTCTGGGCCGACGGCATCCGGACGATCCAGCGGCGGCTTCGCGCCGGCGCCGCCGGAAACCGTTGCGCTGACTGCTGGTACAACTGCCGCGGCGAGATCGAAAGCCTCTACGACGCGCGCGGCATATTCGCCTCGCTGCCGACCCTCTTTCTGGACCGCGGAAAGGCCCTCGCCTCGCGCTCGCCGTAACGGAGGGAATTCGCGAAACCCTTTGCGCTCCGCCCGCGATATAATAAGTGGGTAAGAGGATTTCGAAGGTTTTCTGAAGACTTTTGACATGAACGAGATCATTTTTTCACCCTACGGGCGGCACCTTTTTTCCCGCGCCGGGGTCAAGCGCATGCTCTGGTCGGCCGCCAAGACCGTCGCGTTGGGCGGGATGTTCGTCTGGAGTTTTGAGGATCACTGGCTGCGGATCGAGCGGCGCGAGATGCCGCTGCGGGGGCTCGGGCCGGACCTCGACGGCGCCACGATCGCCCACGTGTCCGACCTGCACCTGAGCCCGATTGTGATGGAGCGCTACCTGCACCACTGCGTCAACGCCGTCAACGAGCTGGGCGTGGACTTCGTGGCGATCACGGGCGACTTCATCACGGGTCCGCGCCAGTACGCCCGGCGGATCGCACGCGCCCTGAGGCACCTGAGCCCGCGCGTCGCCACCGTCGCCTGCCTGGGCAACCACGATTACGGAATCTTCCACCCCAGCGGATTCGGGCAGACGCGGGGGCTGGCCGACTTCCTCACCGAGCAACTGGGGCACTCCGACATCTTCGTGATGCTCAACGAGTCGCGGACCTTCCGCGTGGGAAATTCGCTCCTCCAGTTCGTCGGCGTGGAGGACTACTGGTCGCCGCGATTCAACCCCCTGCTGGCGTTCGAGATGACCATGTCGCACATTCCAACCGTCGCGCTGGTGCACAACCCCGACGCCGCCGTCCAGGTCGCCCATTGCGGGGCCCAATGGGTGCTCGCCGGGCACACGCACGGATCGGTCATGCCCGACGGCCGCGTTGGCGGAATGGTCCTGCCCACGGCGAGCCGGCAGTTCTCAGCCGGGCAGTATTCCCTCGGCGACGATCGACACCTCTACGCCAATCGCGGTCTGGGTTACGGCCGGCGGTGGAACCTCAACACCCGCCCCGAGGTGACGGTCTTCACGCTCCGCGCCGCCGAAGCCCCGGTGGGGTAGCGCTGTCGAACGCCTCCCTTCGGATCCCGCGACACTCGGGTTGCGTGAAAACGCAAGACACTCCCCCCCTCTCGCGGTACACTACAGCCGTCCGCACAGACAAGGAGAACGACCATGAACGCTGACGCCCCGCAAGGCGGCCCGCCTCCCCAGCCTCCCCTCGACCGTCCCGCTCCCATCCCGCAGGTTCCGTTCGCTCCGCCGTGGTGGTCGCCGCCGCGGAAGCACTCCACGCTGAAGCGCATTCTCATCACGGTGGTCGTGCTTCTGCTGGTGATGTCGGCGATGATGAACGTCTACCTGCTGGCTCTGATTGGAATGGGGATGGAGTCTCGCTTGTCCAAGACGGTGCTTCGCGCCGGCGAGCAGAACCAGACGGTGGCCGTCTACGAGATTTCGGGCGTGCTGGACGGCAAGGCGGCCGGCGCGTTCGACGAGTTCTGCCGCCATGTCCTCGACGATGGCGACGTCCGCGCCGTGGTGCTGCGGGTGGAATCGCCCGGCGGGGCGCTGGCGCCGTCGGACCAGGTCCATCGCGGCGTGGAGGCCCTTCGCGCCCGCGGGAAAACCGTGGTGGTCTCGATGGGCGGGGTGGCGGCCAGCGGCGGGTACTACGTCTCCGCGCCGGCCGACGAGATCTTCGCCGAGCCCACGACCGCCACCGGGTCGATCGGGGTGATCGCCACCTGGCCGGTGCTCCAGGGCACGCTGGAGAAGATCGGCGTGGAGATGGTGGTCATGAAGTCCGCCCACGCCGAGGGGTGGAAGGACTCGATCAGCCCGTTCCACAAGCCCGACGAGCGCCAGCGCCGCCACGTGCAGGCGCTGCTGGACGACGCGCAGACGCGCTTCGAGGACATCGTCCGCAAAGGACGCGGCGACCGCCTCAAGACGCAAAAGGCCCGCTACGAGATTCCCTCGCCCGGCGGCGACGGCGCGAAGACCGTCTTCCATGAGGAAACCGAACCGTTCAACGGAAAGGTCTACACGGCGAACGAGGCGAAGGAACGCGGGCTCATCGACGCCATCGGTTACCAGCCCGACGCCATCGACCGGGCGGCGGAACTGGCGGACCTGGAACGCCCCAACGTCGTGCGCTACGCGCCGCGAATGGGGTTGATGGCGCAACTGCTTTCCGCGCGGGCGCCCGCGCCGCTCGGGCTCGACGCGCAGACCGTCGAGACGCTCCAGACGCCGCGGCTGATGATGATCTGGAAGGTCGATTGACGCCGATGATCCCGTTTCGCGTGACGATCCTGACCGCCGCGCTGACGGCGGTTGCGGCGGCGGGCGAGGGGCCCACGCAGCCGGCGCCGGCAATCGACGGCGAACGCCTCGACCGCGCCATCGCCTCGGCCGTGCGGTTTCTCGAAAGCACCGTCGGCGCCGACGGCATGTGCAAGGGCGACTTTCCCGCCTCGTCGCTCCAGTACGGCGGACAGACCGCCGCCTGCGCGTATGCGCTGGTTTCGGCCGGGGCCGACCCCCGCAAGGGCGCGACCGCCCGGACACTGGACTGGTTGGCCAAGGCGGAACTGAAGAGCACCTACGCCGTCGCCATGCGGGCGTGCGCCTTGTCCGGCGTACGGGACGACCGCATCCTTCCGGCGTTGCGGAAGGACACCCAATGGCTGCTCCGCGCCGCCGGCGCCGACGGGGCCTACACCTACACCCCGCGCGGCGGCGTCACAGGCGACACCTACGACAACTCGAACACGCACATGGCCGTGCTGGCCGTCTGGGCGGCAGCGCGGCGCGGCGTCGAGGTGCCCCAGGAATACTGGCGCGTCATCGAGCGACACTGGATCAACGACCAGCAGACCGACGGCGGATGGGGATATTTCGTCCGCCCCGGCGCGATCACCAACAAGACCTACGGGTCGATGACGGCCGCCGGTCTGGCCACCCTCTTCGCCTGCTTCGACAACCTCCATGCCAAGCAGTTCATCCGCTGCGCCGCCACCAGCGACACCAAGCCCATCGAGGAGGCGTTCGCCTGGTTGGCGAAACACTATTCCGCCGACGAAAACCCACGCCTGGGCCCCAACCGTTACCACTACTGGCTGTTCGCGCTGGAGCGGGTGGGCCTGGCCAGCGGGCGCAAGCGGTTCGGCGACCATGACTGGTTCGCCGAGGCGGCCGCGAGGCTCCTGGAAACCCAGAACGCCGACGGAAGCTGGGGATACGGCGAGCGGATTCCCGAGACCGCCTTTGCGCTGATCTTCCTGGTGCGCGGGCGCGACCCGGTGCTGGCCAACAAGCTCCAGTTCACCGGGCGATGGAATGCCCGCCCGCGCGACCTGGCCAACTTCACGCGATTCGTCGGACACGAGTTCGAGCGCCCCGTGAGCTGGCAGATCGTCCGGGCCGACGTCGATGCCGACGACCTCGACGACGCCCCCCTGCTCTACCTGTCCGGCGCGGGGCCCATCGAGCTGACCGACGCGGAAATCTCCGCGCTGCGCCGCTTCGCGCTGCGAGGCGGTTTGATCGTCTCCGAGGCGGCTTGCAACAACGGGAGCTTCACCCTCGACATGCAGAAGCTTTACGCCCGCATCTTCCCCGAGTTCCCCCTGCGCCGCCTGCGCGACGACCACCCGGTCTACTCGGCCAACTTCAAGGTCAAGGACTTCGCGGGGCTGTCGGGCGTGTCCAACGGGGTGAGGCTGCTGGCGGTGCATTCACCGCGGGAGCTGTCGCTGGCGCTGCAACTCGGTCCCGACGCCACGCAGCGGCCGATCTTCGAGGTGATGGCCAACCTGTACATGTTCGCCACAGACAAGGGGCATCTTCGCTCGCGTGGGGCGCGTTCCTGGCCAGCCGAGGAGACCACCAAACCCGTGGCGACGATTCGCCTGGCGAGGATCAAGCACAAGGGCAACTGCGACCCGGAACCGCTGGCGTTCGATCGCCTGGCGAGGATCCTCGCCCGCGACCGCCGCGTGCGCCTGGTGGTCTCCGAGCCGATGGACCCGACCGCGCTGGACGCGAGCCAATGGCCCGTCGCCCACATGACCGGCACGGAAGCCTTCACGCTCAGCGAGGCCGAATCCGCCGGATTGCGCGAATACCTCGCCGCCGGGGGAACGATCCTCTCCGACGCCGCCGGCGGGTCGGAATCCTTCGCCGAGAGCGTCCGCAAGCAGGTCCTTCCGCTGGCGGGCGGGCAGTTCGGCGGAACCCTCTCCTCGCAGCATCCCGTCTACCGGCGACCCTTCGCCATCGAGAAGGTCGCCTACCGCCGCACCCTCGCGCTGGCGCTGGGCGAAGGCAAGACCACCCCACGCCTCCACGGCGAGCAGCTTGGCGGGCGGATCGCCGTCTTTTTCAGCCCCGACGATCTGACGGCAGGACTCGTCGGATACCCGCAACTGGGCCTGCGGGGATACTCCCCGCAGAGCGCCGTGGAGTTGATGACCAACATGCTGTTTTACGCGGCCCGGGTCGGCCCCCGCGCCGAAGAGGAAGTCGTCACCGAGATTCGCATCCTGCCGGTCAAGTAACCCTTTTCAATGTAAGGTGAATCCGACGTGAAAAACGCACAGAAGAAGATGCAGGAGTTTCTCAACGCACTGGTTCGGGACGGCAAGGAGCGCGGCGTGCAGTTGGCCGCCTACCTGGACGGGAAACTGGTGGTCGATGCGTGGGCGGGAGTCGCCGACCCCGCGACGGGCCGGCCGGTGGACGGCGACACGCTGTTCCCCGTGTTCTCCACGACCAAGGGGATCGCCGCCACGCTCGCCCACCTGCTCGTCGAGCGCGGGAAGATTTCCTACGACACGCCGCTGGCGGAAGTCTGGCCGGGATTCGGCGCGCACGGAAAAGGCGGAATCACGCTGCGACACGCCTTGGGCCACTCGGCCGGCCTGCCCTACATGCCGATGGACATTGGATACCAGGAACTCGCAAACTGGGACACCATGTGCGAACTGCTGGCTAAAGAGCGGCCCGTCTGGCCGGCGGGAGAGCAGGCGCTCTACCACGCCGTGACGTACGGCTGGCTGGTCGGAGAACCGCTGCGGCGAGTGGATGGCAGGCCATTCCAGCAGATGTTGCGGGACGAAATCTGCCGTCCGCTGGGGCTCCTCAACGACCTGTTCGTGGGCATTCCCGACGAGGTCGAGCCGCGCGTCGCCGTCCTGGAGGAAATCTTCGAATCGGGCAAGGAGCCAGTCGTGGACGACAGCAAGCCGCAGAGCGTCCCCGGCTTCATGCAGCCGCTGTATCGGATGATGAATCACCCGATCGCTCGGCGCACGTGCAATCCGGCGTCCAACGGAATCATGACCGCCCGCGCGATCGCGCGGCATTACGCCGCCCTGCTGCCCGGGGGGGTGGACGGCGTGGAACTGCTGCCGACGGAGCGAATCCTCGCGGCGGTGCAGCGGCAACTGCCCAAACGCCTGCCGGAAAACGGCGAGCTGCCGAACTTCGCCCTGGGCTACCGTCTCGAAGGACCGCAGGACCCGGCCGGGCGGCGGCTACCGACCTTCGGGCACGGCGGGTACGGCGGATCCACCGGAATCGCCGACCTGGAGAACCGCCTGGCCGTCGGATTCACCAAGAACCTCTTCTCCAAAAACGACGCGAGGGAATCCGTCCTCCGCGAACTGCGGAGCGTCCTGGGGATTTCGTGAACGAGTCTCTCCCCGCTTACGGTGAGCCGGTGGCGCGGCCGGTCCAGAGGTAGAGGAACTCCGGCTGGGCCAGCGAGAGCACGCCCGGCAGGTCGATGTTCAGCAGGTTGACCTGGGGCGCGAGGTTCGGCGCGGCCGAGTAGACGTTGGCGCGATAGCCCAGCGGGCGGTGGTACATGACGAGCTTGACGCGCGCCCGGGCGCTGCGCTTCTTGGCCATCAGGACCGCGTCGTCGACGTATCCCAGGCCGTCCACCAGCCCGTTGTCCTTCGCCTGCTCGCCGGTGTAGACGCGCCCGTCGGCCAGCGCGCGGACCTGGTCGGGCTTGAGGTTCGGCCGGGCCGACTCGACCACCTGGAGGAACCGCCGGTAGTACTGGTCCACGATGCCCTGGAGGATGGCGAGGTCTTTCTCGTCGAGGGGCTTGAGCGGGCTGGCCATGTCCTTGCGCGCGCCGGAGGTGACGGCCTTGGCGTCGATGCCGATCATCCGCATCGTCCCGGCGAAACTGACGGTCTGGACGATCACCCCGATCGAGCCGGTGACGCTGGTGGGATGGGCCAGGATCGTGTCGGCCCCGCAGGCGACGTAGTATCCGCCGCTGGCGCCGACGTCCTCGATGACGGCGACGACGGGTACGCCGGGCCTGGCCGCCCGGAAGCGCACCAGGCGCCGGTACATCACGTCGCTGGCGGTGACCGCCCCGCCGGGCGAGTTGATGCGAACCACCACCGCGCGGACGTTCGGGTCGCTCTCCGCGCGGTCGAGCTTCTCCACGAACAGCGAGACGGGGTTCTCGCCCGGCATCATCCAGCCGGTCGCGCGGCGATTCATCAGCAGACCGTCCACGTCGAGGACGGCGATCTTGTCGGACACGAACAGCCCCGGGTCGGCCGCGATGACCGTCTCGCGGAGCGTCTCGTCGAGGGGAACGGGCTTGATGACCCAGCCGACGTCCTGCCCGCACCCGCACAGGATCGCCGCGCCGCACGCCGCCAGGAGGAACCGTGTTGTTTTCATGGCGGGGATGGTAGCGCGCGGGGGCGCGGGCGTCAACCACGGCAGTCCGCTCGTCACGCGCCGGCGAGCAGGTCGTGGAGGAACTTCGCCAGCCCGCCCTCGGCGACGCGGTCGGCCTCGGCCCGGACTGTCTCCGGCGCGCCGGGCATGGCCACCCCCAGCCCCGCGCCGCGGATCATCGGAAGGTCGTTGACGTCGTCGCCGACGGCGATCATCCGCGCCGGGGCGATCCGGTCGGTCTGGGCGACGTAGCGGATGGCCGACCACTTGCTCGCCTCGTGGCTGAACGCCTCCACGATCGTCACGCCGTAGTTGGGCGCGAGGATGGAATGCACGTTGAGCCGCCCGTCGAACTGCCGGGCGAGACGTTCGGCC
>JAKPKY010000057.1 GCA_029553505.1 Planctomycetota bacterium | reverse complement strand
CGACTTGCGGAACGCCTCCACGACTTCCAGCTGCTTGACCGCGCGGACGCGCTTCGGGCCGGAGGTCTCGCGGATGACGGTGCGCAGGCGCCGTCCCTCCTCCTCCAGGTCGATCTGCTTGAGCAGCGTCTTGATGGCGTCGGCGCCGGTCTGCGAGACCAGCAGCGTGCGGCGCGGCTCGCTGCGCAGGCTGATGCGGATGCCGCTGGAGAGCACCGCGCCCTCGTCGCCCTCGATGCCGTATTCGGATTCTTCGCCTTCGCGCTGCAGCAGGAAGACGTCCACTTCTTCCGCCAGGTTGCCCAGCGAGCGGTGTTCCGGCTCGGTGAGGAGCTGCTTCTGCGTCAGGCCCGGCTGCAGGTCCAGGTTCTGGCCCAGCAGCAGGCGCATGGCATTGTCCAGCTCGGTCTTGCGCTCGTCCACCGCCTTGCGCTCGTAGGCGATGCGGTCGTCGCGCTGCGCGGCGATCTTGTTGCGCTCGGCCTCGCCGCCCTCGCCGACGGCGTCCAGCTCTTCCTGGAACTGTTCGGTCAGCAGGGTGATCTGCTCCGCCAGCTGCTCGTCGAGCAGGTGCTTGCGCTCTTCCACCGCCGCGTGGATGGTGTCGACGTGTTCGCCCAGCAGCTCCAGGTCGACCCGCGTGATGATGTAGGAGGCGAAGTACAGCACCTTCTCCAGCGGGCGCGGGGAGAGGTCGAGGAGCAGCGACATCGGGCTGGGCACGTTCTTCAGATACCAGATGTGCGCCACCGGCGCCGCCAGCTCGATGTGGCCCATGCGCTCGCGCCGGACCTTCGCGCGCGTCACTTCCACGCCGCAGCGATCGCAGGTAATGCCGCGGAACTTGATTTTGCGGTATTTGCCGCAATGGCATTCCCAGTCGCGGGTGGGGCCGAAGATTCGCTCGCAGAACAGGCCGTCCGGTTCCGGTTTGAAGGTACGGTAATTGATGGTTTCGGGCTTCTTCACCTCGCCGCGGGACCACTTGCGGATCTCCTCCGGCGACGCCAACCCGATGCGGATCTGATCAAAATTCGTCGTGTCTACCACAACACACCTCGCTATCTGTATCTCGACAACGCAGCCGATGCCCTGCCGGCGCGGGCGGGGACCCCGCCCGCGCCCCGCTCCCCGGCGTTACCCGGGGTACCGGTTGCTCATCCGCATGGATTCCTCGTCCTCCAGTTCGAGGTCGATGCGCTCGGCCTCGGCGTTCTCCACCTGGATCTGCAGCCCCAGCGACTGCAGCTCCTTGATGAGGATCTTGAAGGATTCGGGAATGCCCGGCTCGTTGATATTGGCGCCCTTGACGATCGACTCGTAGGTCTTCACGCGCCCCATGACGTCGTCGGACTTGATCGTCAGGATCTCCTGCAGCGTGTGCGCCGCGCCGTAGGCTTCCAGCGCCCACACCTCCATTTCGCCGAAGCGCTGGCCGCCGAACTGTGCCTTGCCGCCCAGCGGCTGCTGGGTGACCAGGCTGTA
>JAKPKY010000053.1 GCA_029553505.1 Planctomycetota bacterium | reverse complement strand
CCAGCCTCTCCTGGCGATTGAACTGGACGATTCTTCCCACGCCAGGGACGACCGGGGAAAGCGGGATGAACTGGTGGACAAGGTGCTCGCAGATGCCGCTCTTCCGATCCTGCACGTTCCCGCCAAGTCCGCATACGATCCGCGACAGATTGCAGCCGGCATTCAACAGGCCCTGGGCCTCAAGCCGCAGGCGGTAGCGATGCAGAAATAAAGGATGTAGGTTGGGTTGAGGCCGCTAAGGCCGAAGACCCATTTTCTTCTCTCAAAGCACGATGGCGCCTTGTTGGGCGAGGCGGGAGCGGAGCCGGTCGGTGTCGATCTCGCTGACGGCCCGGGCGGTGTCGAGCGCCACCCACGCGGCCACGCCGGCGGCCTGGCCCGTCTGCGCGGTGTTCACCATCACGCGAACCGCGCCGAAGGCGCCTTCGTCGGCGTCGAGGCATCGCCCGGCCGCCAGCGCGTTCCGCGACCCGCGCGGGACCAGGCAGCGATAGGGCACCTGGTAATACGTCGCCTGGACATGCCCCTGCGGCGCCCAGCGGCCTTCGACCGTCGGGGCGCTCATGGAGCAGCGCTGCTCCCGCCCGTCGAGGTGGCGGAAGATCAGCCCGTCGCCGTCGCCCGCGTGCACGTCCACGGGGTAGCTGCCGTTGGCGATGGCGTCGGGGAACCGCTCGCCGCGAAGCACCTCCCGCTCGGTCAACTGGTGCAGGCAACGGGCGTGGCGCGACTCCCGCACGCCAATGTGCGCGGGCAGCGCCGCCAGGCGCATGTCCTCGCAGCCGGGAACGTGCCGCCGCGCCAAATCGAGCATGGCGCGCACCTGCCGCCGGCCTTCCATCTCCGCGCGGGTAAGCTGGTCGGCGTCGGAACAGTCCGCGCCGTGGACCCGCGTGCCGGCGATCATCCGCAGCGTCGAGCCCGGCCAGGGCGCGCCCCACAGGAATCCCGGGCGCAGCGCGCCGGGCGTCCGTGGGTCGAACACCGCCTCCTTCACCTCCTCGTTCGTCGCGGTGAATCCGTTGGCCACCAGGCACGTCGTCGGCGGCTGGATGACGTTGCGACGGTAGGTCTCGAAGCCGGCGCGGTGGACCAGGTCGCCGTCGCCCGTGGCGTCGATGAACATCGCGGCGCGGATGGCCCGCCGCCCGGTCTTGTCTTCGATGACGGCGGCCGCTACGTGCCCCGGGCCTTCCATCACCGGCGCGACGAATCGCGTGTGCAGGAACGGCCGGATGTTCGACTGCTCGCGCACCAGCTCGTCCAGCTCCACCACCAGCTCGAACGGGTTGAAAGCGTATTGCCAGTAGGCGTGATGCCCCCGGTCGATCACGGCGTCGCGCCGCTTGAGGCGTTCGACGGTCTCGGTGATCAGCCCGGCGAACAGGGCCACCTTGCCCGAGTCGTCGAAGCGGGTGTGCCAGCAGTTGACCAGGGCGGCAGTGGCCATCCCGCCGAAGTATCCCAAGGCCTCCACGAGCGCCACGCGCGCGCCGAGCCTTGCGGCCGCGACGGCGGCGTAGACCCCCGTGGTGCTCCCTCCCAGCACGCACACGTCGCACTCGTGACAGACCGGCGTCTGGCGATGGGGCTCGCGAATCGTGTCCATGCCGAACTCCTTCTCGAATGGTTGACGGAAGGTCACAAAGTAAGCAGGGCGTCCTGGGCTGTCAAGCGGGGCGGATAGGGGGGGAGAGGCGGGGCCCCTCCATTTTTGATTGCCGGCTGGGGGCGGGAGGGCCGGCTGGGCCCCAAAAAACCGCGGCGGCCCGATCGGACCGCCGCAATGACCCTATGAGTCCCTCTCCGCCATACACAAAAGAATTTTAGCACCGTCGGCAAGGGGGTTCAAGGCGAATTGGCTTGCGTTTGCGGGGCGCCCCGGCCGGTCCGGGCCGGGGGAAACACGCCCATCTCCCTGCCCAAGTCCTCCAGGAAGTCGCCCACCTCGTTGCCACCGAGACGTCCGTCGCCGTCGGCGTCGAACTTCGCGTAGCGGGCGTCCAGG
>JAKPKY010000042.1 GCA_029553505.1 Planctomycetota bacterium | reverse complement strand
CGGCCAGCATTTCTCCTTGAACGCCCCGTCGAGCACCGGCACGAGGTCCGAACGCCCGCAGACCCCGACGGCGGGACCCTTGAGGGCGAACACGCGCGGATTGCGCAATACGGCCTGTTCGGCCGGGGCTTCGACCGTGATGCGCAGGTAGCGGGTGCGGACCGGGGAGTCGAGAATGGCTGGCGCACGGAACCCGCCCCGCTCGCGCGAGGACCATTGCTGCGCCGGTTCAAAGGTCTTGCCGTCGCGGCTGCGCTCGACCATGACCGTGGCGGCGCCGACCGTGTCGAAATCGACGCGGCAGACGGGACCGGGCTCGGCCAGGAAGTCGTACGTGGCCTGCGCGGTATGTTCGGTGTCGTTGAATTCCGGTTGCGCCACGATCTCGAGAGGGCGATGTCCCGCCAGGAGCGCCATTTCGCGGCAAGGCAGCAGATAGAGGCCGAACAGAATGGACGACGGCACGAACAGGCCTTTTCCTCGCACCGTGTCGAGGATGCGCTGGGCGCGGGCCTCGTCGGCGCGCGGATCGAGGGCGGTTTGGCGTTCGACCAGCGGCAGGAGTTTCCGGATGCTCCCCGCATTCGGATTCCGGGTGAAGTCGCGTTCCAGCGCGAGGTACTCGGTCATATTCGTCATGAGGCTGGCAACAAGTTTGACCTGCGGCTCGTCGGCCGGAAGTCGCGGCCCCATGGCTTTGCCAAAGGCAAGAAACGCGCGGTGGATCTCCTCGGGGGCAAGGCCGGCGAGGGTGTTGCGGTCGATGTGGTCGGCCACCGCGGCCAGCACCTCGGTGTAGTCCGGTTCCCAGAGGTCCGCGTTAAAAAAAGCGTTGAGGGTATCGGGCCAGGGAGAATGCAATTCGCCGGCCGACCAGGAATTCTGCATCGCGACCTTGAACGCGGCCGTTGGCGCGGTTTCTGCCTCAAGCGGGACCAGCAGCCCGCGAATCCGGCGTTCCCCGCCCGACAACACGCCGCCCCAGGCGTAGGCGCCCTGGATTCCCGGCCGGGGCACGCCGATCACATCGAGGCCGGCGGCCAGCCACGGTTCGAGGAGCGGGGCCAGATCCGCGGCGGTCTCGGGAGGCGTGATCAGACAGGCGGCGGTGCGGGGCAAGGCCGCCGCGAGTTCGCGTGTCGTTTCCGGCGAACCCTGGAACGCGCCGGACGCGACCAGCAGCCGCGTATCCGGCTCCGTCCGGCGGACCAGTTTGTCGAGGTTGCGCACGGAGTCGGCCAGCATGGCTCCCGCGCGGCCGGAATAGGCGGCGGCGCGGGGATCGTGCCCAACATCGCCCGGCCAATCGTGGGCCGCAAGAATGAAACGGGGTTTCAATTCGCGCATGACCGGTTCCAGCATCTCGAGCCAGGCCTGTTCGGTGGCCTCCGACAGCGGGAGGCAGTCGGAGGTTCCGGGGGATACGTACGCATAGGTCACGGTTACCGTGCTGCCGTCGGGAATGGCCCCGCCAATGTTGCGGCGAATCAGCCAGGGCGCGCTGGTCGCCTTGTAGGGAAACACGAAATCCCCCCGGTCGATGGCAAAATCCCGGACGGGCCGGTACGTCGTGGTTACCTGCGAGACCGTGATGGGCGTTTCCGGCGTCTCGAGCACGTTGGGGTGCGACAGGAGCGCCCAGTCGTCTTCCTCGAGCCGGACTTTCTCCGTCACCGTCCGGGCGATGGCAG
>JAKPKY010000019.1 GCA_029553505.1 Planctomycetota bacterium | reverse complement strand
TCGTGACCATGGGTTTCCGGGGCGAGGCGCTGCCCAGCATCGCGTCGGTGTCCCGGTTCGAACTGGTGACCCGCCGGGCCGGCGACGAGCACGCCACCCGTATCCGGATCGAGGGCGGCGTCTTGCGCGACGTGTCGCAGGTGTCCGCCCCGCCCGGCACGCGGGTTGCCGTGAACCGGCTCTATTTCAACACGCCCGTGCGCGCCAAGTTTCTCAAGGGGATCACCACCGAACTGAGCCAGTCCATCGACATCGTGCAGCGCCATGCCCTGGCCTCGCCCGGAGTCGCGTTCCAACTGCTGCACAACGAAAAACTGCTCTTCGACATACCCCAGAACGCCAGCCTGAAAGAGCGCATCGCCCTGATCTGGGGCCTGGGATTTGTGGATGATCTCGTCGAACTGGACGGAGAAGACGCGGGGCTGGTGTTCTCGGGTTTCATCAGCACCCCCTCGCTCACGCGTTCCGGCCGAACCCACCAGTTCTTCTTCTTCAACGGCCGCCCGGTGGTTAACCGAAGTCTCCAGTACGGCTTTGAAGAGGGCTACCGCGGACTGCTCACCGTCGGACGGCGTCCCGTGGGCATTGTCCTGGTGACTGCGCCGCCGCGCCTCGTCGATGTCAACATTCACCCCGCGAAACGCGAAATCCGGTTTCGCGACGAGAACGCCGCCCGCCAGGCCCTCCGCGAGGCCGTGCGCAACCGCCTCGGACAACTGGTCCGCACGTCCCCGCCTGTGCCGGAACGTACGGACGACGGAGGCGACGCGGCCGGGCGTGCGTTCTCCGGAGCACCCGAACGCCTCCGCTGCGATTCCGCCCGCCGCCCGGAACCGCACCCCGCGCCCCGCGATGCCGGGGACGCGCGGGAACCGTCCGTGTCCGGGACTCAGCCGGCGCTCGATCCGCCGCCGCCCGCCCAGACCGAGTTTGCCGGGTTGCCCGAGCGCAGCCCGCGCGAAGAAGCCCCCGGCGTCGAGCCGCGGGCCTTTTACGCGCCGCTGGGACGGGTCGGCGAGGCGCCGATGCAGCTTTTCGCGACGTATCTCCTGGTCCCCGAGGACGACCGCCTGCTGATCATTGACCAGCATGCCCTGCACGAACGTCTGACCTACGACACCCTGCTCGCGGATCTTCAGGACGCCGACTACCAGGCCCAGCAGCTTGTCGTG
>JAKPKY010000016.1 GCA_029553505.1 Planctomycetota bacterium | reverse complement strand
ACGGACGTCAACGGCGCCGCCCTCGGCGAAAACCGCTGGGGCGCCGCCCGGGGGCTCGACACCTTCATCTACCTCACAATCGGGACGGGCATCGGCGGCGGCGGCCTGGTCGGCGGGAAACTCATGCACGGGCTCGTCCACCCCGAGATGGGCCATGTCCGCCTCCCCCGCGACACGCACCGCGACCAATTCGAAGGCGTGTGCCCCTACCACGGCGACTGCCTCGAAGGCCTGGCCTCGGGACCCGCCATCGAAAAGCGCTGGGGAACCCGCGGCGAAACCCTGCCCGACGCGCACCCCGCCTGGGACCTCGAAGCACACTATCTCGCCGTCGCCCTGACGGGATTCATCTGTACCCTGTCCCCCCAGCGCATTATCCTCGGCGGCGGCGTGATGGAACGCCGCGCCCTCTTCCCGAAAATCCGCCGGGAAGTCCTCCAATTGCTTAACGGATACGTGCAATCGCCCGCGATCCTCGAGCACACCCGCGATTACATCGTCCCTCCCGCACTCGGCAACACGTCGGGCGTGCTTGGCGCCATTGCCCTGGCCCAGGACGCCGCCCGACACGCCGCCGGGCACGGATGAACCCGGGCCAGCTGCCATGAACACATCGGAACTCGATTACTCGCTCCCGGAAGAACTCATCGCGCAACACCCCTGCGAACAACGCGACGAGTCCCGCCTGCTCGTGCTCGATCGCGCCAGCCGCGCCATGACCGTCGACGTCTTCCGCAGCCTGCCTCAATACCTGCGGCGTGGCGACTGCCTGGTATTCAACGACACCCGCGTCATCCGGGCGCGCCTCCACGGGCGAAAACCCACCGGCGGACAGGTCGAGGTCTTTCTCCTCCACGAAACCGGCCCGGGCGAGTGGGACGCCCTCGTGCGCCCCTCGTCCAAGGTCAAACCCGGCACGCCCGTGAAGATCGCCGCCGGCATCGAGGCCGTGGTCGGCGACAGGCTCCCCGGCGGACGCCGCCACGTCTCGTTCGCCCAACCGGACGTCCTCACTGTGCTCGAACAAGCCGGCGAG
>JAKPKY010000003.1 GCA_029553505.1 Planctomycetota bacterium | reverse complement strand
GTTCGCCGCGATGTCGCATTTTGCCCAGGGCTGGCCGATCGAGGTGGCGTCGGTGCTGGCGAAGGCGGGCATCAAGCACACGCGCGACGAGGTGCATTGGGACGGTGTCGAGCGGGTCAAGGGGGAGTTCACGTTCGATCGGTATGATCCCTATCTATCCGTGCTGGCGCGCCTGAACATGCCGCCGCTGATCCTCCTGGCGTTCGGCAATCGCCTGTACGACGCTCCCGAGGGCGTTCCGATGTGGTGCGCGGCGCCATACACCGAGAACGGATTCGCCGGATACGCCCGATACGCCCAAGCCGTGCTGGAACACTACGGCAGTCAAATCCGCTACGTCGAGGTCTGGAACGAATATAACGGCGCGTTCGCCAAGGGTCCAGCGGCGGGGCGGCCTGAAGTCTACGCCGAGATGCTCAAGCGCGCCTACCGCGCGATCAAGGCGATCCGCCCGGACGTCAAGGTCCTGGGCTGCTCGACGATTGGAATCCCGCTGGGATGGCTCGAAGAGGTCTTTCGGCACGACGGTTTGCGGAACATGGATGGCATCGCCATCCACCCCTATGGGTATCTCCATCCACCGGAGGCCAAGGAAAAAAACCTGGCCGCCCTCCGCGAATTGGTTCATAAGTACAATCATGGGAAAGACATGCCTGTCTGGGTCACGGAGCAGGGCTGGTACACGTTCCCGGCCGGGGCGCGGGGCAACCGGCGGCCCATCACCGAGCACGTGCAGGCCCGATATCTCGTGCGGGGGTTTACGCTGTTTGCCGCCCACGGGATTGAGAAATCGTTCTGGTATCACGGCTGCGACGACAAGGCCTTCCCCAACATCGGTCTTGTGTGCAGCCGCGAGGACCCGCGCGGGGCTTTCGCTCCCAAACCGGCGCTGGCGGCCTACGCGACGCTCATTCGCCAGATCGCCCGCGCCGAGTTCGTCGCGCGCGACGAGACCGGCGCCGGCATCTACAGCTATCGATTCCGCCGGGAGGGGCGAGATGTGCGTGTGATGTGGTCACTGCGCCCGACCGGCGCGGCCTTGGCGAGTGACGCGCCGCTGGAAGTCACGGACATGATGGGCGCCGTTAAAACAGTCCATCCAGTGAACGGACACGTCCACCTGCACCTCTCCGACGCGCCGATGTATGTGGTTGGCACGGTGGCGGGCATGGCGCGAGACGATAGATTCCCCGCGCGCGTGCCCGAACGGTCGGCGATCGGCGATCCGCTGACGGTCGAGTTTTCCCTGCCGCGCGGCGCTAGGGCGATGTCGGTTCGAGCTGGCGGACAAACCGTTCCAGAGGGCGCGCGCGTCGTCCTGCCAGCGGCGGAAACGGAAGGCGAGCGATGGATTCCGCTGGAGGTTCGTGCGGGAGAACGGCTTGTTTGCACTGGTACGGTCAAGACCTACGTGGAGCAGCCGGTGAGCATCGACCGCTTCCCGAGACTCACGAAACTGGACACGCTGGAGATTCGCGTCCTTAACCACTCGGCAACGCGAGAGGCCCGGGTGGAGACGGTCCGCTGCACCATTGGCGACGCGCAGCAGGAGCGGCATGTCGGAAAAATGGTTCCGGCGGGCGGCGAAATGGCAGTGGAACTCGCGGTTTGCAACCTTCGGCCATTCACGATATATCCCGTGAAAACCGAGGCGATCCTGGCGGATGGACAAACGCTCCGGTGCGAAGGGACGACGAGTTTCAATCCTGTGGCTAGGCGAACCATTTGCGTGGATGGCGATTTGGGCGACTGGGACGGCATCGAGGGAATCGACCTGTCGGCTGCGCCGTTCCTGCGTCTGATGGCCGATCACACCGGCGAGGCGGACCTCAGCGGCGACGTGCGCCTCGCCTGGGACGCCGAGAATCTCTACCTTGCCGCCCGCATCCGCGACGACGTGTTCTGCCAGCCGTTCACCAGCTTCAACGTCTGGATGGGCGACAGCATCGAACTGGGCTTCTCCCCGGATCCGCCGTGGGTGGAAGGCGAGTGGGAGCAGCCGACATCTCAGCACCTTAGCCTGGCCCTGACATCCAAGGGCCCGCAGTGCTATCGCCTGGGAGGCGTCGGAACCGACGGGCTGGTGGAAGACGTCCGGTTGGTTGTCCGGCGCGAAGGCGACGTCACGTGTTACGAATGCGCGCTGCCCTGGCGAGAGCTGGATGCCTCGGCGCCGCGGAAGGGGCGGTTCAGCCTGGGCCTGTACGTCAACGACAACGACGGCTCCTGCCGCAAGGGGTTCAAGCAGTGGGGCGATGTCCACGGGCTGAACAAATTCCAGCCGCTTCACCTGCTTCAGGCATAGAGCGCCCCGTTGAGATCGAGCAATCGGGAAAGATCGAAGGGCTTTACGACGGGACGCGGGCTGGAGCCGTTGTCTTACGCACGACCACGGCCGAAGGAATCAGCAGGTGCTCCGCCACATGGGGAGGCGCAAAGTGCCTTTCCATCAGTTCCACGACGGCTTTTCCGTAGACGGCGATGTCGGTTTCAACGGCCGTCAGCGGCGGATTGAGGAACGGACCGATCATCCCCTCTCCACCATGCGAGATCAGGCTGATGTCTTCGGGGATGTGGATTTCGCGTTCCCGCAGTGCTCTCATGGCGGCGACGGCGCCGGTCCACGCGGCGCAGAAAATGGCGGTGAATTCAGGATGCGGATTGTCCAACCAGCGGCAGAAGAACTCATACGTGGAAACGAGGGATTGAGCGAACATGGGCGTCCCGCTGCTGACGACCAACTCGTCGAGGTTTTTTTCGCCGAGGGTTTCCATTGCTTGGCGCCAACCTTCCGCCCGCTGCACACCCGATGGCGCCGCCGGTTCGCTGAGCAGCAGGAGGATTCGCCGATGCCCCAGGCCCGCCAGGTGTTCGACGGCAAGGCGTCCCACCTGGCGGTCGTCGATCTGCACGCTGCTGACGCGGGCGCCTTCGGGTGGATCCTGGATGATGATGATGGGGCGGCGCGGACGACGAAGCGCCGCCAGCAGGCGAGGCGGGAAGAACTCCGCGGGCGGCAGGAGAATGGCGGCGTCGTTGTCGCCCAGGGCCCGCTTGAGGTCCAGCGTTTCGAGCTTGCGATAGCTGACCAAGTCAAAGGCCCAGTCTTTTTCCGCCCCGGCGCGGGCGATGGCCCGGCACAGTTCATCGAAGGTGGGCGAGGGGTAGTCCGGGCGGATCATGGCGACCCTTCGCACCGCCGGGTCGCCCGCTTCGGCCACCACAACCCGCAACTGTCCCGGCGGGCGCACCACGAGCCCGTCGCGACGCAGGCGGTCCAAGGCGCGTTCCGCGGTCGCCTGGGAAACGCCGTATTCCCGCTTGATTTCCGCAACGGTCGGAAGGGGGTCGCCCGCCGACAAACTCCGGATGCGGCTTCGAAGCCTTTGCGCCAGCTTGAAATGCTTGGTTGTGCAAAGCGGTTTAGGCATTAACCATCATTGTATATCGACATGCTCGATATTCGCAAGAAGGAAGCGCCGTTGCCTTTTGCCCGGAAAGGCAGGAATGCCGGCAGCGGTTAGTCCAATACCCTCAGCACGTTGTAAGCGATACGAAGAAGCTCTCATCCCGGATGGGCGGCATCGTGCCGACGACGATCCATCCGATGTTTTGAGGCGGACAGCAACGCGTCGGCGCCCACCTGTGCGGTGGCGCTGAGCTTCAGCGCGGTCTCGACGGGCATGTCCACCTCACGGACGTTTTGCCGGGGAATGAACAGCACCGGGCCGCCGAGCATGTATCCCAGCGGCACGTAGACCGCCACCCGGTCGGTTCCGTCGGCCGTGCCGACCGGTCGGTCGTTGGTCAGGATGCCCAGCGCGGTGACCGACGTGCCTGGGAAGGTGCATTCGACCACGCGCCCCATCTTGCCTTCGGCCCCCGACGGTCCGAACAGCTTCAGCAGGTCGCGCACCGATTCGTAGATGGTCTTGACTCCCGGCAGGCGCGTGATGACCCGTTCGACGTGCCCCAGCGCCCAGCGGAACAGCCAAAGGTGCGTCAGCAGCCCCAGCAGGTAGACGCAGACGATCACGACGACGATCCCCAAGCCGTGCAGCTTTTCCACGCCCGGCCAGAAGTTCACGATCGCCTGTTTGCCCAGGCGATCCAGTGACGAACCCAGCCAATAGACGGCGTAAACCGTCGCCGCGAAGGGCGCCGCCAGGAGCACCCCCGCCATGATGATGCGAAACTGTTTCTGCATGTCCAGACTCCTTCGGATTGCGCCCGTCAGGACAGAGACTATGCAGGCAACGGGACAGGATATGCAAACCGAAAATTGCCCCCGTGACGCTTACACCAGCTCAAAGATCGACTGGGTGCGGATGACCGTCATTTCTTCCGGGAAGGCGTGGAACGAGTAGACGTGCAGCTCATTGGGCTTGGCCTGGTAGTCGATGTACGAAAACGGCGTCAGCGACGAACGGGTCATCCACATCGGGAAGGGGACGAACAGTCCCCGGCGGGCGCCGGCCTTCGCCAGGTCGTGATGCGTCTTGGCGTAGACCGCGGGGCTCATGGTCTCCACCTGGAAACTCATCATGTATTTGATGCCTTCGGACTGCTTGCACTCGTGGTCGCGCTCTCCCCGGAAGGGCAACTGAACCAGCAGTCCCCGCTGGGGCAGGAGGGCGTCGGCCTCGGCGGTCACTTCCACCAGCGAGGTTCCCCCGCGGTAGAACCCGACGACGTGCGTGCACCCGGTGACCCAAATCTGCGCCTCGTAGGCGGCCTTGACGATGCGATCGTCATGGTAGATCTCGAACAACTCCGGGTGGAGCGGTCGGTCGTACAGGTAGAACCGGAGGTTCTCCAGTCTCTGTTTTTGGCCGATGCTCATGGTGCTCTGCCCCCCGGGCGTTTCCCGCTCCGGGGTCCTCCACACCCAATTATACCGGGCAAGGCCCTTCTCACAACTCCAAATCGCACCCCAGGGGGAGGGAGGGATTATTTGTGGATGGCGGGTTCGTGCAACTGGCGTCGAAGGCGGAACAATAGCACCGCGCGATAGACCAGGACATACGCCAGGATCGCCAGCAGGAGGCCTACGAGGAAGCTTCCCAGCCAGAGCGGCAGGAAAATCGGCCAGATGGCATGCCACCACGCCTGCACCCGTTCGTACCAGGCGCCGTGGAAGGCCATCGCCTGGTGAAAGGCGCGATCGAATTCTCGCCAGGTGTATTGCCCGCCCAGCAGCCAGCTTCCGAGAAGGAAGTTCGGGCCGTAGATGGGCACGAGGGTGAAGGGATTGGAAATCCAGACGAAGGGGACGCCCACGAGCTTGTTTGCCCGCAGCAGGCAGGCCAGCGCGACCGTCAAAACCATCTGGAAACCGATGGTCGGGGTCCAGGTAACGAAGATGCCGATTGCCACCCCCAGCGCGATGCGGTGGGGGGTGTCGTCCAGGCTCAACACGCGATAGACGAAGAAGCGCCTCACGCGATTCAGGACGTATCGTACGGGCATCTTACGCGCTCCGAGGGGCAAGCATTGCCCGCGCCGCATCGAGGACGCGACCGGCCTCGATGGACTGCATGCAGGTCACATGCCGGCAGGTTCGTTTGCGGCATCCCTGGCAGGGGACGTCGGCCACGAGAGCTTGCCCCAGCCGATAGGGGCCGGTGTGTTCTGCGCGGGTCGGTCCGATCATCACGACCGCAGGCACGTTCAGCGCGGGGGCGATGTTCATGACGGCAGAATCGTTGCAGAGCACTCCCGCAGACGCGGCGACAACGCCCGTCAGCGCTGCGATCCCGGTTTGTCCGCTCAGGTCGATCGCGCCGGAAATTCCCTCGCGCACCGCGGCGCAGACGTCCCGCTCGTTGGGCGCGCCCAGCAGCACCACCGGCAGATCGCGGGACAGGGCCCGGATCACATTTCGCCATTGCCGCACGGGATACGCCTTGGTGGCCCAGCGAGTTGCCGGCGCAACGGCAACGAACCCTCCCGGGCGCAAGGTTCGCTCGCGGCAGAAGGCATCGGCGAACTGCCGAGCGGCATCGGACAACTCCAGCGTGAAGTCCTCGCTCCGCGCGTCCACGCCCAGCGCCTTGGCCAGTTCGATGTTTCGATCGACGGTATGCGCAGCGCGGACGGAAACGGCGTGCGTGTAGAATCCGCGGGCCATCTCCCGGGCATCGGAGAAACCTGCCCGGACGGCGGCGCCCGTCGCGCGGGCGAAGTATCCGCTGCGGAACAGTCCCTGTAAGTCGATCACCCAATCGAACCGCCCGGTCCGCAGCTGGCGCTTCAGGGCCCACAGCGCCAGCCCGGCCCGCGGTGACCGCCACCAGTGCGCCAGCCCCTGGCGGTCAAAGAGGATCGTCTCGTCCAGGTCGCGATCGTGAGCGATCAGTTCCGCCAGCGAGCGGCTGACCAGCCAACTGATATGGGCCTGCGGGAAACTGCGGCGCAGCCCGCGCAGGACGGGCATCGCGGTCACCACGTCGCCCAGCGAACTGGGCTTGATGAGCAGCACCCGCCGCGGGCATTCGGGCTGGACGGGCAGGGCGGTCATGCGCCGGGCCTCCGCACCGCCTTCTGCCTCTTGCGCCGGGAATGAATCTGCCGGTTGATCTTATCGGCCGACCATTGCTCCAGCACGCGCCAGTAGGGCTTGAAGTTGATTCGCCCGCAGCCGGGACGACGCAGGTACCCCAGCAGCATCCGCAGGCGCCCGGCGTGATTCACGACGGGGCATTTCAGAAGCGAAACGTTGAGGCGCATGAGCCCCTGGAACCGGCGGCGCAGGGTCATGAGTCGTTTGCGGCTGAGCCCGTCCAGGTCCACCAGCACCAGCTCGGGCGGTTCGCCGGTCGACCAACGGACCAGGAGATTGGTGGCCTTGAGATCGCGATGGGCGAAGTTGTTGTCGTGGAGTCGCTGCACGGTGCGTCCCAGTTGCCAGAGGACGTCCTGGGCGAGCATCCGCTGCTGGGGGGCGGAGAGTACGGCGTCGCCCCGGGGCGGGTTCGACAACCAGGTATTCAGGAACCGGTGCAGGTGGGGGGCGTCGACCGCCTCGGTGACGAGGATGCTGTCCAGCAGGATCGGTCCGACTCGCCGCTGGATCGCCGCCAGGGGCAGCGCGGTGGGGATCCTCCTAGCCAGGAGCATGTGCCCGAGGCGGAACGCCCGCAGGGGGCGGGCGGCCCGGCAGCAGTCGATCAGAAGCTTCCACGCATACTTGCGGCGGGGGCGTTTGAGGAAGACCGGCACCGAATGCTCGCCGACGCGGAGCGTCCGGCGCACCACTAGGCTGGAGGGAGAATCCTTGATGACCTCGACGCCCTCGCCGGAAAACAGGACGTCGGGGTTCTTCAACGCCTCTTTCCACGCCGACGGATCGAAGACCACCTCGGCGGCCTGCGACCCCGCCATCCGCCGCTTGCTCGCCAGCACCACGTGTCCGCGCCACCCGCCGGACAGGCTCAGTGGGGCAAAGTAGCGATTCCGCCCGAGGATCCGGCGATCTCGTTGGGCGTATTGCCTGTGGCGGTGCCGGCGGGCGAACTCCTCGACGAGGATTTGCCAGCCTCGCAGCGTGCCGTCGGCGCCGCTGGCGCGCAGGTAGTGCGTCAGGAACCGCAGTCGCTCGGTCCGCGTGGTCGTCTCGAAGCGATCGTGAAGCAGCTGCGCCAGGTTCGCCGCTCGCACGCGTCTGCCCAGGCGGCGTCGGCGTGTCATGCGGTGCAGATCGGTCAGCACCAGCCTCGGGGCGGCCCCGTCGGTGCGGACGAGCAGGTTTCCGCAATGCAGGTCGCGATGGATCACCCCGGCCGCGTGCATGCGCCCAACCATGCCCGCCAGTTGACGGATCGCTCGTTGGATCGCCTTCCTTCCGTCTTCGCCGGCGGCGAGCTGGCGGAGATGCCAGGCGTCGGCGGGTTCGGCAGGGGCGACCGCGCGGGAAACGAGAAACTCCACCGTCCCGTTGCAGTATGCGACCAGTGCGGGCGTCGTCTCCACGCCGCGCGAGGAGAGATAGCGGGAGAACGTCAGTTCCCGGCGGGCGTCGGAAAAGCCCATGGCCCTGGCCAGACGGCGCGCAAGCGACTGCGGATGATAATGCTTGAGGTAGAGTTCCTGCCCGTCGATTTGTCCGCGGTAAACGCTGCGGGAATCGTTTTGCTTGACCAGCGTCCAGGCGTCGGCGCGCGGGACGCGCAGCAAATCGATCTGTCCGGCCAGCAGGGCGCGGGCCGACTCGTCGGTGTAGTCTGCTTTCGCTCCCTTCGGGAGCGGTTGGCTGGACTCAGCGTGCGGATTCATCGGACCTCTCGGGCCGCCGGGGGCGGCGCATCGAGGGATTATACTGCCCTGCGGAGGGGAGCATCAAGCCGGGCTGTCCGCGCCCAGCGAGGTGTAGATTTCCGTCAGGGTCTTGCGAGCGCTTGCGACGGTCAGTCGGGCGCCCCGTTCCAAGGCCCGCGCCGCCAGCGCCGCCGACGTCTCGGGCTCCTCGACGAGCTTGAGAATCGCCGCAGCTGCCTCCCGCGCCTTTCCGGGGGCGCAGAGCATCGCTCCCTCGCCGTCGCCGGTCAGCTCGCGGATATCGGGCGTGGAAGACGCAACGATCGCTTTGCCCGCAGCCAGCGCTGTGGCCAACGCCTGCACACCGCAGTCGAACTTGCAGAGGAACGCGGCAGCGTCGCACGCCGCGATCAGGTCGAGGGTGTCCGCCGGTGTAATGTGCAAGTCTGGGCCGAATCCCGTGCTGTCGGCGAACGTGCGCAACTCGCCGGCGCGGGCGCCGTCCGGCGCGACCACCTTCAGGCGCGGGCCGATCTCCCGCACGATCGCGTGCGCCCAGGCGACCATCTCGTGTCCCGCGCCGCGGACCAGCGGCGCCGGCGCCGCCAGCAGGAACTCCGATTCGCCGACGCCCAGTTGCTCGCGCACTCGCATTCGGCGCTGCCCTGGCTGATCGATCGCCGCGGCCGGGGGAGGCAGCACGCGCACCCGTCCCTCGGGCGCCTGGCGCGCGACCAGCGCGTCGCGCGCGACGCGGGTGGGCACGGTGACGGTCCACGCATCATCGCGCAGCCGCGCCAACAGTTCGTCCAGGGCGTTTCCGCGGGGCAGGGCGGGCAGCGTCAAAAGCAGTTCGCGCCCCGCCAAGCGGGCCAGCACCGCTCCGGCCTGCGCGGCCCGGGGCGACCAGGCGTGAACGATTTCGAACTCGCCGACGCGGCGCGCCATTCGCCGCCCCGCGAGTGACGCCAGCCCCAACGGCGCGTGTTCGACGCGGACCACGGCGTCCAGGCCCACGGGCGGCGCTCCGACCGAAACCACCTCGTCGCCTTCGTCGGCCAGCTGCGCCAACTGGGCCAGGCAGTCCGCCGGCACGTCGCGATCGACCATGTGAAGCAATCGGGTCATGTGTGCAGATGATACCCCCCTCCCGCGGGAAAATGCAAATCCCTGTGCGAGCGGGACGAAGAAAGCGCCCCCCCTCGGGCGGAACGTTGCACTGGTCGCGGCGCGCGCACATAATACAGCCAGCGCGGACGTCTCCAGATTGGGAAAGCCGAGGTGAATCATGATGGCGATGCTGGCGGACATGAGTCAGTTTGCGAATGACTGGGTATGGAACGCGGAAGGTCTGGGCCGACTCGGCCTGGCGGCGCTGCTGGGCGCCATCGTCGGGGCGGAACGCGAGCATCGCGGACGAAGCGCCGGGTTCCGCACCCAGTTGCTGGTGACGCTAGGCTCGGCCATGGCGATGTTGGTGAGCCTGCACTTCGAGCGGGTCTTCGGGGCCATGGGCGGATCTCTCCGCGTGGACCCCGCCCGCGTGGCGTACGGCGTGATAGCGGGCGTCGGGTTCCTGGGGGCGGGTGCGATCATCCGCCACGAGATCGGCGTCCGCGGGCTGACGACCGCCGCGAGCCTGTGGTGCAACGCCGCCATCGGTCTGGCGTGCGGGTTTGGGATGTACTTCTTGGCCGTTGCGACCACGGCGATCATGATCTTCGCCCTCGTCATCCTGCACAAGTTCGAGGAATGGATGCCCTCGCGGATCTACAAAAGCGTCTGCGTGCTGCTGCCGACGGGCGACGGGAAGAATTCCGCCCGTCTCACCGAGACCTTCATCCAACGGGGAATCAACGTCCGCGAAACCGATCTCCGTCGCGACTTGCCTCGCGGCATGGACCGAATTACCGTCCGGGTGTCATTTTCCACTCGAAAAGACCCGGGCGACCTGATGAGCATCCTGCAAGAACTTCCCGGCGTCCAGGAGATCGAAATCCATTGATCTGTTCGTGCAATCCCTTGCAAAGAAGGAACTTATGGATTTTTTTCGAGCAGGATTGCAACACGGCCGCTTCAGGGGCATACAATACGAGCATGCGGGTTCTAGCGAACCCGTTGCACTCTCCGGGTGAAGGAACCGAACATGATTACCAAGGGACGCAAAAAGGGCAGCGTTCGTTTTTCGCTCCAGCCGACCAAGGGGGCGGCGAAAGTCTTCCTCGTCGGGTCGTTCAACGAATGGCAGCCCCAGGCGATGCGCAAGGGAAAGGACGGGTCTTTCTCGGCGACAGTCGACCTGCCTGCCGGCGTCTACGAGTACAAGTTCGTCGTCGATGGACAGTGGTCCGTCGATCCCGACCACAGCGACTGGTCCGCAAACCCCTTCGGAACGATGAACTCCGTGGTTCGCGTGGAATAATCGCGAACGGTCAGTCCTGGCGGATTGGTTCGGCGGTTCGCGCCTCGAACGCCGCCAGATCGAATTCCCTGCGGTACGCGGGAGGGGCGCGCGGAATAGGAGAAGGAACGTCCGATGCATGTTCAGGATGTTGCCGCGGCGCTGGAGCGGATCGCTCCGTCAGCGCTGGCGGCGGAATGGGACAATGTGGGGCTTCTGGCCGGCGACGCCCGGGCAGAGGCCCGCAAGTGTCTGCTCTGCATCGATTTGACCCCGGAAGTTCTGTCCGAGGCCTTTGCCGCCAAAGCACAGGTCGTCATGGCGTACCATCCGCCGATCTTCAAGGCGCTGCGGCGCGTGACGGCGGACGAGGCGCCGCTCGTGTTTGAAGCTGTCCGCCGCGGACTGTCCGTCTGTTCCGTTCACACCGCGCTGGATGCCGCGCCCGGAGGAACCAACGATGTGTTGGCGGGGATGCTGGGCCTGCGAGACACACGCCCCCTGACCCCGGCCGGCGCAGACGATGAGTGCAAGATCGTGACGTTCGTTCCCCCGCGGGAGCTGTCTGCCGTGGCAGAAGCGGCGTTCTGCGCCGGCGCCGGACGGATCGGGAACTACTTCGACTGCGCCTTTTTCGCCCACGGCGTGGGGACGTTCTGCGGCGGGGAGGGAACCCATCCCGCCATCGGAAGGGCGGGCAGGCACGAAGCCGTCGAGGAAATGCGCCTGGAGGTGGTGGCCCCGGCCGGGCGCGCCGCCGACGTCTGCGCCGCCATCCGTGCCGCCCACAGCTACGAGGAACCCGTTCTGGACGTTTACCCCCTCCGCCGTTTTCCGCCCGGCAGTGGAATGGGGCGCGTGGGCGCCGTCGTCCGCCCGTTGAGCGCTGCCGGACTGGTGCGGCGGGTCAAGCGTGCCGCCGATGTCGCGCGGGTCTGGGTGGCGGAACCTGCCTCCGCCCGGCGGACGAAAACTCCCCCCCGCGTCAAGCGCGCCGCCTGTGCCGCGGGCTCCTGCGGCGACCTGTGGCGCCAAGCCCTCCGGGCCGGCGCCACGTTTTACCTCACCGGCGAAATGCGTCATCACGACGCGCTCGCGGCTGCGAGGGAGGGAATGACCGTCGTCTGCCTGGGGCACAGCCACTCCGAGCGCCCTGCCTTGGCCGAACTGGCCCGACGCCTGCGGGTCGAACTGCCGGGCCTGCGGGTTGTCCTCTCGCGGCGCGACCGCGATCCCCTGCGGATCGTCTGACGATTGGCTTGCGGGGTAGAACAGGCGTCTCGCCTGTCGCGTTTTTCGATTATCCCCGTTCTCGCTCGCGCCGGACCATGGGGCAGATTCCACGCCGGAAGGGTTTTTCCGCCGCCAGCGCCTTACGGATGAATTCGCGGAACCGGCTCGCGGCGGCGCCCCACTCGGGATGCTCGTTCATCTTCTCCAGCGCCTTGGACGTGGGCAGACCGCTGCGATAGAGCAGGTGGAACGCCTCGTGGATCTGGCGGCGGTCCTCCTCGGTGATGTCTTTCGCCCGCCGCAGACCGACGGTGTTGAGGGCGACGACGTTGTTGATGTTCGCCAGCAGGCAGAAGGGCGGAATGTGCATGCTGGCGCCCGCGTGTCCCTGGGTCATGACCATCTCGCCGACCCAGCAGAACTGGTGCACCAGGGCGCACGCGGACAGGATGGCCTTGCGCCCGATGACGGCATGGCCGGCGACGGCGGCGCCGTTGGCGAGAATCACCCCGTCCTCGATGGTCGCGTTGTGCCCCGCGTGGGAATGGGTCATCCAGTACGTTCGGCTGCCGACGGTGGTGGTCTTGCCCTCGCCGGTGGCGCGCGAGACGGTCACGCCTTCGCGGAAGACGTTTTGGTCGCCGATGCGGAGGAACGTCTTACTGGCGGCGTCGAAGCCGAAATCCTGCGGCTCGCCCCCCAGCACGACGAAGGAATCGACGAAGTTTCCGCTGCCCATCGTGGTGTAACGGCGGACGATCACGTGCTGTCTCAGAACGGTGCCCGAGCCGATCGTCACGTCCTGCTCGACGATGCAGTACGGTCCGACTTCCACGTCGTCGGCAAGCTGGGCCTTGGGGTGCACGATCGCGGTGGGGTGAATCTTCGGCATTGCGGACTCCTGGGCTTCGGTCGAAACCGGCCGGGCACATTATACCTTCCCGGCGCAGGGCTTCCAGACCTCAGTCCGGGGTGCGCGGAACGAATCGCCCCAGCAGCGCCGCGCCCACCAGCGCCACCCACCCCAGCACGCAGATCGCCAGAACCTTCTGGGCGGCGGTGCAGGCGGGCGTCCAGTTGCCTCCTAGCCAGAAGTGATGCACGTACTGCGAGAAATGCGCGACCGCCGAGACCAGCATGATCGTGGTGGCGAGCGCGAGGAACCGCGGGCACGCCCGGTCGCGCCACATGCCGGTCAGGCAGAGCGAGGCTGCCGCCAGCGCGGGCACCGCGGCCAGTCCGATCGTCACCATGTGGGCGAGGGGGTAGACATCGGTGGGCGTCACGGCCACCCCGACCATTCCCGCCAGGGAGACCAGCCCCGCGCCGCGGGCCAGGCGTCCGGTTCGCGGACAGTTGGGCATCAGGGCGGGCAGGGCGAGGAACATCGGCACGAACGAGCAGATCAGGCCGAACAGGGCGGTGTGGTACAGCGCGGCCGAGGTTTCGCTGGAGCGCCCCGAGGGCGAGATTGTCCGCCCCAGGTCGCTCAGCGAGTTGTTCCAGAAGCTGTATCCTTCGGCGGAAGGGTCAAACACGGTTCCGCCGCCGAAGCGAGCCATGGCGGCTGCAACGAGCACGAGAAACTGCGCCGCCGCCAGCAGCATCATGCCGCCGGCGACTCGAAGCCAGGGAATGGTCCGCCGGGATCGCACATCAGGATTCTACGCGCTGCCGGCGGGGAGGGCCAGTTGCACAGGACAAAGCACTCTGCGGAAATCAGCTCTTGGCGCGCGTGGCGCGGCGGGCGCGTTCCTTTTCCTTGCGGATGCAGTTGCGTTCGCGGGTCGCCTTCTGCCGGCGGAGTCGCTTGTCCAAACGGTCTCTACGCTGTCCCATGACGTTCCTTTCACTTGTCGAAAGACCGGGGATTATACGCGCCGTCGGGGACGAATGCAACGCCCTGACTCGCCCCGGCGGCGCATAAAAAAGCGCCGCCCGAAGGCGGCGCCTGGAACATGGTTCCGGAGTAAAGCCCGGCTAGCTGCCGCGCTTCACGTTGACGGCCTTGGGACCCTTCGGGCCCTGGGTCATCTCGAAATCAACCTTCTCCCCTTCGTCGAGGGTCTTGAACCCGTCGCCGAGGATGTCGCCGTGGTGGACGAAGCAATCCGTCCCGTCCTCGGAGGTGATGAACCCATAACCCTTGGAATTGTTGAACCACTTCACCGTACCGGTAGCCATACATAGGCTCCTTCAAGCAAATTGGCAGATCAGGATTTGCGACAGATGCGCAGGCACTGAGAGAAAGTGTCCGCAATTCGGGTAACCCCCGTCGGGCAAACGACTCTCGAAAGATGTGTCACTGCAATGCATCCTGCAAACGCGCCCGGCTGCCATCCGGGCGTCACCGATGGGACGGGAACCTCTTCCTCGATACAGCCCACCGGCTTTCAGGCAGCATTATGCATGCTAATGCTTAGATTGTCAAGTACTTCGCGCGCGATTTGTGTGGGGGGTGGCACGTCGTCTCTGCTGCCGCCCTACGCCTTGCGCTGGCAGAACAGCTCGATCAACTCGCCGCCGGGACCCCGGAAAAACGCGATGCGCACCGGAAGGGGCGGGTTGCTCGGAATTTCCAGATCTTTCGGTTCTATAGTAACTTGCGCGCCGACACGGCGAGCGCTCTCCGTCACGCCGTCGACGTCCTTGCAATTCAGGGCAACGTGCATCAGCGGCGCCTCAGAGCCGTCGGTGCTTTTCGCGCCGGCGAAAACCTCCAGAAAGCTTCCGTTGCCCGTGTCCATCAGCACCGCGCGCGAGTCGCCTTCACCCCAGCTTAGCGTCGCACGAAGGCCCAGCACCTCGGTGTAAAAACGCACGGCGGCGTCGAAATCCTTCACGCGGACAGCCACGTGATGGAATCCGCCTCCGCCCAGAATCTTATTGGTTCCCGTCATGGATGGGATTTCCTTCGAAGTTACTTGGTCTTGCGGACGCTGACGATCTTGACCGGCTGGGCGGGCACGTTCTCGTGCATTCCTCGTGTGGACGTGCGAACCTTGGCGATCTTGTCGATGACGTCCAGACCGTCCGTCACCTTGCCGAACACGCAGTATCCGAAGCCTTGCGGAGTCTTGTTGGTGTGATTGAGGAAGTCGTTGTCCACCAGATTGATGAAGAACTGGCAGGTAGCGCTGTGGATGTCGCTGGTTCGTGCCATGGCCAGTGTGCCGCGGTCGTTGAGGGCCTCGGCGCTGGCCTCGTTGACGACCGGGGCATGGCCGCGTTTCTGGCTCATCTCGGGCGTGAATCCGCCGCCCTGGATCATGAACCCGTCGATGACGCGGTGAAAGATCAGCCCGTCGTAGAATTTTTCGTCCACGTAGGTCAGGAAGTTCTCGACGGTCTTCGGGGCCTTGTCGGGCCAGAGTTCGGCCGTGATCGTGCCCATGCTCGTTTCCATCGTGACAACGGGATTGGCAGCCATGTTCTCTCCAGTTGAGGGTACGTTCCGGCCCGAGCCGGAATTCGAGAAGCATAGCAAAAACAGCCTCGCCGTTCAACGCCGGGATGCGGAATCTCGCGGGCGACGGGCGGTCCGTCCGCGGGCCCGCGCCCACCAGAAAGCGAACAGGTCGCAGAACGACCGCCAGACCACGCGCGGGTTGCCCACCGTCGCCACCCCGCGCTGCCGCCGGTGATACTCGATCGGCGTCTGGCGGATTCGGTAGCCCAGATCGCGGGCGCGGAAGAGGATTTCCGGCACGACGAATCCGGCGCTGGTCGCCATCACGTCGCCGACGACCTGGAGCGTCTCGCAGCGGTAAAGCTGCACGAAGTTGTAATCGCTCAGGCGCAGGGGGAACAGGGCCCGCAGCAGCATGCGGTTCACCCAGGAAAGGAACCGCCGGTAGACGGTGTACCCCGGCCGGCTGGTGCGGGCGGCCACCACGATGTCCGCTTCGTCCAGCAGCGGGAGCATCTTGTCCAGATCGCGGAAATCGAACGGGTAGTCCACGCCGTTGTGGATCACCAGCTCGAACCGCGCCTCGCGGAAGCCCCGCAGCTGGCTGAGCCCCTGGCCGAGGTTCCGCTCGTTGGGCAGCACGCGCACCTGCGGATGCTTCGCCGCCAACTCGCGGGCGACCTGAAGCGTGCGGTCGGTGCTGGCGTCGTCCAGGACGATCAGCTCGAAGTCCTCGAACCGCTCGCGCAGCGCCTCGACCGACCGCTCGACCGTCGGCGCGAGGTTGTCCTGCTCGTTGTACGCCGGGAGAATGACCGAGATTTTCATGCGCGGCTCGCGCGGCCCGCCGGGGCCGGTTCGTTGACTTCCGTTCGGGGCGTCCGGATAATCCGTCTCACGATGAGCGAGGAACATACAGCAGCGTCCGCCCTGACGCCATTGGATTTCACACCGAGGCAGTTCCGCGTCGCACTGGCGTGCGTCTGGCTGGCGGTGCTGGCGACGCAGGCGACGGTCTTCGTCCGCTCGAAAATCTCCGTGCAGGACGCCTGTGGGGCGTACCTGCCGCTGGCCGATGCCGCCGCCCGGGGCGACTGGGCGAACGCCTGGAGCCCCAAGTTTCCTCCGGCGTACCCGATTCTCGCGGGCCTGGCAGCCCGGCTGTTTCCCAACGCGGCCTATCCGGCGGAACTGGGCGGGACACTGGTCAGCGCCGCGGCGATGCATGTCGTGCTGCTGAGCGTGCTGGGAATCTGCCTGAAGCTCTTCTCGCGGCGGGTGGCGCTGGTGGCGGTGGCCTTGACGGGGCTCAACCCGCGCCTGGCGCAGTTGAGCGCGAACGTCTGGTTGGAACCGCTGTTCGCCGCCGATTTGGCGCTCCTGGCGCTTCTGCTGGTGCTCTCGCGCGAGCGTCTGCGGTGGTGGGCGGTCGTGCTGGTGGCAGCCTGTGCGGGCGCGGCGCCGCTGATTCGCGCCGAGGGCATCCTGGCGCCGCCGGTGGCGGCGGTGTGCCTGGCGGTCTGCCATCTGCGGCGGTCGTTCCGCAGCGTGGCGGCCTGGGCGGGCGCGTGCGTGCTGGGCGCGGCGGTGACGGCGGCTGTCTGGACGCCCCAACTGCTGCGCGTCCATGACGTCACGGGCCTCTGGCTGCTGGACGTCCGGGCGGCTTCGTTGCTGGGCGCCGAGCGGCGCGTGCCACAGGAAGTCTGGCGGTCCATGCCCATCCAGGCCGAGGGCCTGGGGGCGACCATCGAGTCGATCCCGCGCGAAACCTGGCGCCGCCCCGACGACACGCCGATGGAGTGGGCGCTGAACAACGCCCAATCGCTGCTGGCGGCGTGGAACCCGTTGGTGGTCGTGCTGGCGTGCGTGGGGCTGTGGCAGCGACGGCCGCTCGCGCGGCAGGGACGCGCCGAGGCATGCCTGGGACTGCTGGTGGCGATGCAGCTGCTGGCGACCGGGCTGGCGCACGACTGGCAGGCGCGATACCTGGCCGTGGTGGCGCCGCTGGTGACGATCGAGGGGGCGGTGGGGCTGGTGGCCGTCGTGGAGCAACTCCGCGCCCGCGCGATCCATCGCGGGAAATCTGTTTGGCACGATACGTGGACCACTCGCCTGGGCTGGGCGCAGATGCTGCTGCTGGCGGGGTTGCTGGCCGTCTGCGCAGGTTTCGCAATCCGCCGGGCGCAAATCACGCGCGTGGACCGCCGCTACGCCGGCGAGTTCCTCCTCCGCGCGCTTGGCCCGGACCGGCGAATCGTCTCCAAGTCGCCGGACACCGTCTACTACGCGCGGGGAAAGATGATCCCCATCCCCGAATGGCGAAAAACCGTCCTGACGGCCGGGCAATTGCGCGATCTGCTGGGCGAAAGCCGCGCCGATCTGCTCGTCGTCGACGTCCGCCACCAGCAGGAGAACCCCGATCACCGCTGGTGTCCGGCACTGTGGCAGGGATTGCAGGAAGGGCGGTTCGACAGCGCGCGAATCGTCCTGAAACTGCCGGCCGGTTCCGACCGCATGGCCGTGCTGGACGCGCGCAAACTGGCGGAACTGCTGGCGGAAGAACCGGCGACGGGCCCCGCTCAGTAGGTCTGGTTCCGCCGAAGCGTCGCCGTCGAGGTCAGGGGGAAGGTCTCCCCGCCGGCCGAGAGCGTCAGCGTGACCGTCACGCTGGCGGTGTACCATTCGCCGCCGGGCCGTTGGGCCTGCGTGCGCTGGACGTTGAACGAACTGACGCGCACCGTGTCGGTCGAGGCGATCAGGGGATGCTCCGTCGTCCCGCTTCCGGTCGTGCGGCGGTAGTAGAGCGTCCCGTTGACCAGCTCGTATTCGGCCTGGGTCAGGCCGCTGCCGTCGGCCGGCGCAGTCAGGACCAGGCGCGTGGTCGTTCCGTCGGCCGCCGAGGCCGTCCGAATCTCCCGCGCCATCCGCTCCAGGACCGACCGCGCGGTCTGCGTCACCTCGGCCAACCGCTCGTTGACGGTGTAGCTGGACACCGACGAATTCACCGCCACCGCCACCGCCGTCAGCAGCGTCGCCAGCAGCGCGATGGCGATCAGCAGCTCGATCAGTGAGAACGCACTGGGTTTTCCTCGTGTCACGTCAATACTCCTGATACGTCGAAACGGTCATGGTGAACGTCGGCGGGAGGGAGAATCCCGGCGGCGTCTCGGGGTTGCCCGACCGGTCGATCGTCAGCGACGAGTTTCCCGTCAGCTTGAAGTCCGAATCGCTGTAGCAGATCACGCTTCCCTTGACGATTCCGCCGGCGTTCCCGGTGAACTTGTAGCTGTCGGCCGCCATCGTCCCGCCGACGGTTCCGAAGTTGCCCGTGAACTCCACCCCGAACCCCGGCGCCAACAGGAACGAGCCAGGCATCTGCCGGAGGTCGTGGAACTCGGGCGTGTCGGGCAGCTCTTCCACGCCGCGCGCGGTCATGTTGCCGGTGAACTTGATGGTGTTGGTGTCGTACACGTCGTCGCCCGCGTCCTCGGTCACGATCACGCCCTTGAGGGTGACGTTTCCGGAGAAATGCACGCGATTGGGCGTCTCGATGAAGATCACGCCGTTGAGCTGGATGTTCCCGGAGAAGGTCGGGTTGGTTCCCGCCTTGATGCGGATGTTGTTGAACGTCTTGTTCCCGCTGGTGGACGTGCCCGAATCGACGAGGCACGTGGCGAACGGCGCGAAGACCGAGGGGTCCACCTCGGGGAACGGCGCGTCGGGCACGCCGATGTGGATGTGCTCGGCGATGGCGGGGTCGCTGGCGCTCACGCCGCCCACGGTGACGTTTCCGGTCAGCGAGGCGTACCCGTCGGGATTGGTCATGAACAGGTCGCCGTCGATGTCGCAGTTTCCCGTCAGGCGGAAGGTCTCGTTGGTGGCGGAGGTGGCTGACAGGATGCTGGCTTCGGAGGCGCTGTTGGCGCCGCGGACACGGGCGTTTCCGGTCAGGCGGACCGCGCTGCGCGTAGCGATACCGTAATCGAAAATCCCGCTTTGCCCCGGCGCGGGGGCGAATGCGACGCTCACCGCCCGGACGGCCGTTCCCGCGGCCCCGCGGGCGCGAAGACGCAGCGACATCGGAGATTCAAACCACAGCTCCGCCCCGAACTGCCCGCCGCTTCCGTCGGCGCGGATGGGCGGAATCTCAAGCACGCCGTTGACGATCTGCAACTGGTCGTCCGGCGCGACGAGCGACCCCGCCAGCGCCGTCTGCAGCTGCGCGCGGAGGGATTCCAGCATCTGCTCGGTCGTGCCGTTCGGCGGCGTGATCGCAAGGAGCTTGACGGCGACGAAATCCAGACCGCCTTCGGCCTGGAGGCGCGCGTCCAACTGCTGCGCCTGGTTGCGGGCCCGCGTCAGGCTGCCCGTCGTGAACGAGGCATACGCGACGGCCAGGCTGGCGAACAGCCCCAGGAACAGCAGCGCCAGGATCATCACAAGGCCACTTTGTTTTCGGCCTCGGCGCACGGGTCAACCTCCTCCAGTCAATTCGGTGTAGGTCGCTCCCTGCGGTTCCAACGCCATCGATGGCACGAAGCCCGCGGGATCCTGCACCGCGTTGGTGCGATCGACGAAGATGTCCACCGTCCCGCCGATCTGGGCGGGCAGGTCCTTGAGCCCGATGACGGAGCCCTTGACCACGCCCTCGGCCGTGCCGGTGAACGTGAGCTGGTCGGCGGCAATCGAACCGTTGACCGCGCTGAAGTTGCCCGAGAACACCACGCCGAATCCCGGCGCCAGGACGAAGGTTCCGGGCTGGGCCTTGACGGCGGAATATTCGGGCAGATTCGGAAGCGCCTCGACGCCGTTGGCCACCACGTTCCCCGCGAACCGCAACTGGCAGTCCGACAGCGGCTGGGTGGATTCCTGCGTCACGATGAACCCGTTGAGGGTCGTCTTGCCCTCGAACTGTACGACGTTGGGCGCCTCGACGTAGACCACGCCGTTCAGGACGATGTCGCGGGCAAAGACGGGGTTTCTCCCGGCCGGAATCCGCAGGTTGCTGTACGTGCCCTTGTTGGTGGGGTCGCCCGGTTGAAGGGTGTAAGTCGCCAGCGCCGCCAGCGGCGGAATGTCGAAGGTCGGGAAATCGGGCACCGGCGCGCCGAGATGGATGTGCTCGGCGTAGACGGCGGGATCTTTCGATCCGGCGATGGTCGGATTTCCGGAGACGACGACCTGGTTGTCGGCGCCGGCGGCGTAGAGGTCGCCGCTGACCTGGACGTTGCCTTCGACCGAGATCGCCTGCGTGGTGGAGGTGGTGGCCGACAGGACGCTCGCCTCGCTCGGCGCGTTGACGCCGACCAGGCGGGCGTTCCCGCCGAGGTTGATCGGCCCGCGCGACGCCAGACCGTAGTCGAACGCCCCCGCGCGGCGTGGGGTGAAGGTCAGCTCCATCGACAGCGAGCGCGCCACGCCGCCGGTCGATCCCGTGACCACCAGTCCGCAGCGGTTGGTGTCGATCCAGGCCAGCCGGCTGGTGAAGACGCCGTCCGGCGCGGCGATGGGCGGGACGACCACCTCATCGGAGATCACCGTCACGCTCAGTCCGGCGAGGTTCGTCGTGCCGCCCATCGCTTGGTTGAGGGCGGCCGCCAGGTTCGTCGCGAAGTTCGACTGCGTGGTGTTCCCCGGCAGGCGAACCAGGCCGAGGCGTTGGAGCATGAAGTCCATTCCGCTTTCGGCCGTCATTCTCGCGCCGGTGGCGGCCCGCAGGTTGTCGCTCTTGCGGACGTTCAGGCTGGTGAACGACGTGTAGGCCGCCGCCACCGCGGCGAACACGCACAGGAGGATCATGGCCAGGATGTAGGCGTTCCCTCGCGCCGGCCTCCGTCGGATGCTTGCGTTGCGTTTCATGGTTCACTTCCTCGCTACGATCCAGCCGGTCGAGAAGACCGGCCGGGAATGGTGGAACACCTCGACCCTGACGCGGACCACGTCGGTCCGTCCGCTGACGATCTGCGAGAGGTTGTCGGGGTTGCGGTAGGTCAGGGTGATGGTTTCGCTCCAGCCGGGCATGTCGGCGATGGCGACGCCCCGCCCGTCGCGCGGCGGGCTGTAGGTGACGTTCAGCAGGTCGTCCAGGTCGTCCACGAAGACCTGGGGGTCGGAGCCGTCGGGGCCCGGGGGGTTGGACTGATCGGCGACGTCGGGGTCGATGTACGGCAGGCGGAGGGTCCACTCGCGGATTTCCTGGGCCAGGAAGACGGCCTGCGTCAGTTCGGTTCCCCCCTGGTTGGCGCGGGTGCCGCTTCCGACAGACACCACCAGGGCAACCACCCCGATGGCGATGATGGCGGTTGCGATCGCGACCTCGATCAGGGTGAACCCCTCTCCCGTGGGGACGCCGCGTGCAACTCCATCCGTTTTGTGAACCATCATGTCACCTCGTTGACCTCCGTCATTTGACCAGGCTGGACATCTTGAAGATCGGCAGGATGATGCTCATGGCGATGAACCCGACGATCAGGCCCATCACGACGATCATCAGCGGCTCGATCATGGCGGTCACCGCCTTGATCGTGGCGCGGAGTTCCTTGGCGTAATACTCGGCGATGTCGCGAAGCACCTCGCCGAGCTTTCCGGATTCCTCGCCCGCGGTGACCATCTGCACGACGTTGGCGGGCAGCAGCGTGTATCGCGCCAGCGGCTGGGCGATCTTCTTTCCCTGCTGGACCGCGCCGTGGACGTCGCGCCACATGGCCTCGTAGAGCGAGTTTCCGGACACGTCGGCGGTGATGGAGAGCGTCTCGAGCATGGGCACGCCCGCGTTGACCAGCTCGCCCATGGTGTGCATTCCGCGCGTGATGCACAGGGCGCGGAACATCCGCTTGAGCAGCGGGGCGCGGAGCTTGAAGCGGTCCCAGCAGAGCCGCCCGAAGGGGGTGCGGATCCACCAGACGAACCCGCCGACCAATCCGCCCACGCCGCCCAGGAACAGGTACCAGAATTTGCGCATCGCCGTCGACAGGCCGATCAGGATCAGCGTGGGCTTGGGCAGCAGGTCTTCCTTCCCGGCGAACAGGGCGGTGAACTTCGGCAGCACGAACGTCAGCAGGAAGATCGTCGTCGCGATGGCCATCACGCCGATGATGACCGGGTAGACCATTGCGCCGCGGATCATGCTGCGCGTCTCGAGCTGCTGGGCCAGGTACGTGGCGATCCGGTCGAGCATGTGCCCGAACGAGCCCGACAGCTCCGACGCGCGCACCATGTTCACGTACAGCGGGCTGAACACCTTGGGGTACTTGGCCAGCGCCTCGGAGAAGGGGTGGCCCGACTCCACGTCGTCCTTGATCTGTTGGATGATGCGCTTGAATTTCAGGTTGTCCACCTGGTCGGCGATCCCCGCGATGGCGGTCCGCACGTTGATGCCCGCCTTGATCATCACGGCGAGCTGGTTGGTGAACGAGTGGACGTCCTTGAGGCTCGGTCCGAACTCGAAGCTGACGCTGCGGAGCTTTTCCAGGATGTCCTGGGGCCCGAGGGCGGACGGGACGACCCGCAGGACATACCCCCCGCGGGCGCGGAGCTGGCTGGTGGCGTCCATGACGGACTCGGCTTGGACCGTGCCCGCCGTGATCTGCCCGCCCGGCGTCTGCATTTCGTATTTGAAGCTCGTCATGTCCTTTGTCCTATCGTCCTCAGGCGCTCATCGCCCGCAGGAGCGATTCGGGGTGCACCGCGCGGGAGATCGCCTGCTGACGCGTGATCTTCCCGTTCAGCAGCAGCGCCTTGATCGAATCGTCCAGCGTGCACATTCCGATGCCGCGGTTGGTCGCGATGATGTTGGGAATCTCGTGGATGCGGTTCTCGCGGATGCAGGCGCGGACCGCCGGCGTGCAGATCATCATCTCGCAGGCGGGAACCATCCCCGGCATGTCCGCCCGCTTGAACAGCGTCATCGAGACGACCGCCTGGAGCGTGTTGGCGAGCATCGAGCGGATCTGGTTCTGCTGCTCGCCCGGGTAGATGTCGATGATGCGCTCGATGGTCTGCGAGGCGTTCTGCGTGTGGAGCGTGCTGAGCACCAGGTGGCCGGTTTCGGCTGCGGTGATGGCGGCCGACGTGGTCTCCAGGTCGCGCATTTCGCCCACCAGGATGATGTCCGGGTCCTGGCGCAGGGCGTGCCGCAGGCCGCTGGCGAACGTCGGCACGTCGCTGCCCAGCTCGCGCTGCTCGATGACGCACTTCTTGCTGCGCAGCTCGTACTCCACGGGGTCCTCGATCGTGATGACGTGGTGGGCGTACTTGTGGTTCATCGACTCGATCATGGCCGCCAGGGTGGTGCTCTTTCCGCTGCCGGTCTGCCCGGTGACGAGAATCAGCCCGCGCGGCAGGTCGACGAACTTCTCGACCACCGGCGGAAGGTTCAGGGACGTCAGGTTCGGCACCGTGTCGGAAATGGCGCGGAAGGCGATGGCGACCGTGTCGCGCTGCCAGTGCGCGTTGACGCGGAAACGCCCGAGGTTCGGCACCTCGGTCGAGAAGTCCAGGTCACGGTTGGCAACCAGCCTGGCGTAGCGCTCGTCCCCGACGAGGCCCTTGACGTAGTTGACCGTCTGTTCCGCCGTGACGGGGGACAGGTCGCCCGCGGGCTCCAGCACCGTGTGGATGCGGAACAGCGGCGGCAGCCCCACCACGAGGTGCACGTCGCTCGCGCCGCTCTTGAGCGCCTGGCTCAGCAATTCCTGAAGAAACTCCACTGGCGGTTCCTTTCCGTTAGGTTTCCGTGACCCGCATGATCTCGTCGACGGTGGTCATTCCGGCCGAAATCTTCTGTAGCCCGTCTGACCGCAGCGTGCGCATCCCCCGGTCGCAGGCGGCGCGGCGAAGCTCCGTCAGCGGGGGGTTCCGCGAGATCAGGTCGCGCAACTCGTCGTCCAGTTCCATCAGTTCGTACAGTCCGATCCGGCCTTTGTATCCGGTCTGGCGGCACTTTTCGCACCCGGCGCCCTGGAACAGGTCGCCGCCTTTCCAACCGTATTTTTCCAAGTAGACGCGCTCGGTCTCCCGCAGGGCGGTGACCTTGGCGCGGCAGTGGGGGCAGATTTTCCGCACGAGGCGCTGGGCCAGCACGCCGTTGACCGACGCGCTGATCAGGTACGGCTCGATGCCGATGTTGATCAGGCGCGTGATGCTCGACGGGGCGTCGTTGGTGTGCAGCGTGCTGAGCACGAGGTGGCCCGTCAGCGACGCCTGGATGGCGATGCGGGCGGTCTCCTCGTCGCGGATTTCACCGAGCATGATGACGTCGGGGTCCTGGCGCAGCAGGCTCCGCAGCGCCGCCGAGAACGTCAGCCCGATGCTCTCGTGCACGTTCACCTGGTTGGCGAAGTCCAGCTCGTACTCGACCGGGTCCTCGACCGTCGCGATGTTGAGCGTATCGCCGTCCATGATCCGCAGCGAGGAGTAGAGCGTGGTGCTCTTTCCGCTTCCGGTCGGGCCGGTCACCAGCACGATGCCGTGCGGCTTGAGCACCTGCGCGCGGTATTTCTCGTGCACGTCGGGCAGCAGTCCGAGATTCTCCAGGCCGACGAGGATGCTGCGGTTGTCGAGGATTCGGATGACGCACTTTTCCCCGTGGGTGATGGGCAGGGTGCTGACGCGCAGATCGACGGTTCGGCGGTGCACGGTGGCGCGGATGCGCCCGTCCTGCGGCAGGCGGCGCTCGGAGATGTCGAGGTTGGCCATGATCTTCAGTCGCGAGATGATGGCCGCGTGCATCTGCATCGGCGGGACGGGCTGGGCGAACAGGATTCCGTCGATCCGGTAGCGGACGCGCAGTCGGTCCTCGCCCGGCTCGATGTGGATGTCGCTGGCGTTGTCCTTGACCGCCTGGGTGATGAGGTAGTTGACGTAGCGGATGACGGGGCTTTCGCCGGCGATCTTCTCCAGGTCGGTGACGTCCTCGACCTTGCGATCGACGACCTCGACGGCGTCCTCGGCGATGTCCTTGATGATCTCATCGACCTTTTCGGCCGGTCCGGCGGCGATGTCCTCGATGGTCTGCCGGATGTCCCCGCGCGGGCAGACCACGAGGCGCATCCGTCCGCGAAGCCTGCGCCGCAGGTCGTCGATGAGGAAGATGTCGGCCGGGTCCGCGATGCCCAGCAGCACGTTGTCCTCGTCGTCGCGGCGGATGGGGATGACCTGCTTGGCCTGGAGATACTCCGGCGGGAGCAGGGCGAAGACTTCGCGGTCGACGTCGACGGCAGCGAGGCGCATGAACGGCAGCTTGAAGTATTCCGCCACGGCGCGGCAGGCGGCCAGCGGTTCGACCGCCTGGGCGCCCACCAGCGCGTCCAGGACGGTCAGGCGCGGGTTGTCCTTCTGAACGGCCAGCGCCGCCTCCACCTGGGCGACGGAGACTTCTCCCCGCTCCAGGAGGATGCGCTCGGGTCCGCGGCGCGCAGCCTGCCCTTCGGCGGGACGCCACAACTCGGCGAATTCCACCGGTTCAGCGGCGCCCTTCGCGCCGCCCGGGGGCTGCTTCACTGCCGTCTGCTTCTGGGCCACCTCGTACTGCCTCCGTTGCTTCCTACTGCGAAATCCGCAACACGTGCTTCTGGTTCTTCCACGTCAGGACGACCTCGTCGGGGCGGATCTTCTCGACCTTCCACCCGCTGATGGTCTGCCCTTCGGTGAGCAGGTTGTTGGACACCATGGCCGTCGCGCCGTGCGTTCCGACGAGTACGCTCTGGAGCGTCAATTGTCGCACCGCGTCCAGGGCCTGCTCCTGGGCAAGGTCCTTGGGCTCGGGCGGAGGCGTGTCGGAGGCCGTCGCCACGACGGCGATTTGCCGACTCGCCGGCGCGCGGTACTCGAACGGGTTGGACTGCAACTGGTCTTGCGGAATCTGCCGCTGGCGCGTATCGGAGTAGAAGTTGTCCACGACCGAGGCCGCCAGGTTCCGCTGCGCGTTCGACGCGGGAGTCGCCAAAAACTGCGCCAGCGCCAGGTCCACCTGCTGCTGGGCGGTCTGCTGCTCGGCCGTCGCCTCCTGCGGGCCGGTGCGCAGGCTCATCAGGTACACCGCCACCAGCCCGGAGATAAACAGTCCCAGCAGCAGTAGGTTTCCCTTGCTGACGGCGTGCAGGGGGTGGGCGCTTTCGGCGGCGCGGTCGCTACCGGCCGCCTCGAACTCCGCGTTCTCGTACGTCCCCGCCAGGTCGTCCGCCGGCGTCATGTTGGTGATCTCGTTGGACATTTCAGTCCTTCCCGGTCTTCTCGAAGAAGATCGACATCTCGAAAGTCGCCTGGATCTGCCCCTCGGAAGCCTTCTGGAGCTTCTTGAGCCTCATCTGACTGATCCGCATGATCCGCGGCTGGTTCTCCAGCGCCAGCAGGAACCCGTAGAAGCCCTGGAAGTCGCCTTCCAGCTGGACGGTGATGGGCTGCTCGGCGTGGGGTCCGGCGACGTCGGAGGATTCCGCGCGGCGCTGCTGGGTGCGGATGCTCTTGGTGGCGAGCTTGTTCTGCTCGGCCAGTTTCCAGATTTCCTGGAGGATCTTGTCCACTTCCTTCTCGTTGGGAAGCTTGGACTGGAAGAACTTGATGGCGTTCTGGAGGGAGGCAATCTCCCGTTCCAGGTCGCCGATGGTCCCGGTGGCGCGGTTCAACTGGCGGAGCTTCTCCTGGCGGGTCTCGATCTCGGCCATGATCTCCGCGTTGAGCTTGTTGGTGGGTCGGAAGTCCAGCCACCACGCCGCGAGCGGGATGCCCATCAGCAGCAGGACGAACACGATTTCCCGAAGGCCGAATTTCATGTGTTGGCTCCCGCGTCGGCGCGCGCCAGCGGTTCGGGGGCGGGCGGGGCGGACGGATTCGCCTCCCGCGCCACGTCCAGCACGTCGACGTTCGGTTTGAGCTCCAGGACGATCCGGAACTCGCGGACGGCGGTCTGGTCGATGGTCTTTTCCTGGCTGTAGACCAGGTCCACCGAGTTCAGCAGGGGGTTCCGGGCGAGGGTGGCGATCAGGCGGGCCACCTCCACGTCGGTGGAGGCCAGCCCGACGACCGTCATCGTCACGATGGGGTCTGACGCCTTGGCGGCCGCCGGCGCCCCCTTGGCGCCCTTCTTTCCGGCCGCGGGCGCCGCGAGCTGGACGATTCGCTTGATGTCCAGGTCGAACGACACCAGCGAGGCGTTCTCCGGAAGGGCGTTGGTGATGATTCCCAGCAGGTAGCTGCGGGGCACGCGCTCCATCAGCGAGGCGCTGAGCATCGCCTTGCGCAGCAGGAGGCGTTTCTTGGCGTCGAGCTGCTGCATCTGCTGGATGAGCTTGGCAGCCTCGGCGTAATCCGCCGTGACCCGCTCGCGGACCTCCAGCGTGTGGCGGTAGCTCCGCCCGGACACGAGGATCGCGGCAACGACGCCGGTCATGACGATGGCGAACAGGATCGAACAGATCCAGTTGGCCCTTCGCCGGTATCGGCGGGCGATGTAGTCTTCCGGAAGCAGGTTGATGGTGCTCATGGATTTTCCTCACGCCGCCTTGTCGGCGCCCAGGGACAGTCCCACCGCCACCGCCCAGGCGGGCTGGGGCTCGCGCCGGTCCAGCCCGATGACCATTCCGGCGCCCTCGAGGCGCCGCACCCGAACCAGCGGGTCGCCGATCTGGGCGGGCAGGTTCAGCCGCTGGGCGATCGTCTGGCAGAGGCGCTTGTCGCCGGCCTGTCCGCCCACGAAGATCGTCCGCTCGATGCTCTGGTTGCGGAACACCGACTCGTAGTATTGCAGGCACTGCGTCAGTTCGTCGGTCAGTTTGCCCAGGGGCGCCTCCAGGAGGTGGTAGAGCTCTTCCTCCGAGTCGCTTCCCTGCGCCTTGCCGAGGTCTCGCCGCAGCGCGCCGGCCTGCTCGAGGGGAATCTTCAGGCCCTTGGCCACCACGTCGTCGAACTGGTCTCCGGCGAGCTTGAGGTTGCGGGCGAAGACCACCCGGTTCCCCTGCGAGAGCACGACCTGCGTGCTGGCGGCGCCGAGATCGACGAAGAGGATGGTCCTGGCCGCGTCGGCCGCCCGGCGGAACAGCCGGTCGAAGCATTCCACCACCGCGAACGCCTCGATGTTCACCCCGATCACGTCCAGGCGCGCCCGCTGGGCCATCTCCAGGTACGTGTCGAGCGTCTTCCGAGAGCAGCAGACGGCGATGACCTCGTCTTTCTCCTGCCCGTCGCCGTAGGTAGACCCCGCCGCGACGTGGCGGATGATCGCGTCGGAACCTGAGAACGGCAGCTTGCCCTGCAACTCCGTGCGGAGCGCCTTGGGAATTTCCTGGGGCGGGAGCTTCGGCAATTTGACGTGCTGGATGACGGTTGCCTCGGCAGGGAGCGACAGGATGCACTCGTTGCCCAGGAACGGATGCGACTTGAGATTCTCGCGAATCGCCCCAGCCAGGAAGTCCATGCGAGTCTGAGGAGGGTCCCGCCGGTTGCGGGGAATTTCGCAGAGGGCGGCGGCCGTCATCGCCAGCCCGTCGTCGGAAACCCGCATCTGCGCCATCTTGACCGACGAGGTTCCCAGGTCGACGCCGATGGGAAGATTTTTGGTTTTCGTCAATTTAAGGCGCATAATCCGTCCGTTTCTGTGGGGTGGCGCAAGGGGGAACCAGCGCGCAAGGCGCAAGGAGGCATGCCGGAGGCATCTCCGCGGGTAGCGCGACTATCCTCTTGGGACTCAACGCTTTGCGTCCCAGCCTCGCGACTGGTTTGCCTTTTTCCGCCACAACGATAGCTTGTCCGGAATGTAACGTACGATCCTCCACCGCCTTGGGCAAAACTTCCCGGTCTCCGGTACACTCCACGTGGGTCTTATCGGACTGTGGGCAGACGAGATTGAGTAAGCAAATCCGGAGAAATGGGAGGCGGGAAGCGCCTGATCAGGCTTCGGCCAGCAGGTCGGCCAGCACCTCGTTGGCGACGAACAGGAAGTCCGGGGCGATGGCGATCCGGCCGGGGGTGATTTGCACCGCCCCGAGCGACCGATAGCGGGCGAAACTGCGAGGGAAGGCCTCGGCAGGGTCGGAGCCGAAACGTGCGGCGAAGGCGGCGCGATCGATCCCGGCCGTCAGGCGCAGACCGAGCATGAGGGTTTCGGCCATCTCCGCCCGTCCGACGAGGCGTTCGGATTCGCCCGGGCATTCCCGGCCCGCGAGAATCGCCTCGACGTAGGCGGAAAGGTCGGCGGCGTGGGTCCGGCGGCTGCCGTCGAGGTAGCTGGCGGCCGCAGGCCCGACCCCCAGGTACGGCTCGTTGCGCCAGTAGGTCAGGTTGTGGCGGCATTCCAACCCCGCCCGGGCGAAGTTGGAGATTTCATACTGCGCCAGGCCCGCTTCGGCGGTCAGGTGCCGGGCGGCGTCGTAGCAGTCCCGCTGGAGATCCTCGTCCATCTCGCGGACTTTCCCGGCGGCGAGGTCTTCGTGCAGCGGCGTGCCGGGCTCGAAGCTCAGGGCGTAGCAGCTCAGGTGTTGCGGCTGGAGGTCCAGCGCCTGCCGGAGCGAGTCGGTCCAGGTTTCGAGGGTTTGGCCGGGCAGGGCATACATGAGGTCCAGCGAGAGGTTGCCCACGCCGGCGCGGCGGAGGGCGGCGACGGCCTGGCGGGCCTGGTCGGGGGTGTGGATTCGCCCCAAGCGGCGCAGCTCGTCGGGATGGAACGATTGGACCCCCAGGCTGGCGCGGTTAACCCCTGCCCCGGCCAGCACGTCCGCCTTCCGGTCGTCCAGGGTGCCGGGGTTGGCCTCGACGGTGAATTCGGTCTGTCCGCCAGCCAGCGGTTTCAGCGCGCCGAGCAGTTCCGCCAGCAGCGGTCCGTCCAGGGCGGTGGGGGTTCCGCCGCCCACGTAAATGGTGGCCAGCGGCTTGGCCAGCAGGGAGTTGCAGGTATCCAGCTCGATTCGGACGGCCTGGACGAACCGCCGGGCCCCGTCGGCGGAAACCACGCGCGAGTAGAAGTCGCAGTAGCGGCACTTGGACAGGCAGACCGGCACGTGCACGTACAGTGCGCCGGGGCGGTCCGAAAGTTCGGAAGGTTTTCTCTTGCAGCGGGACACGGGTCATTTACAATTGAAATTTGCGGCAGGCCCCCTTGGCCGGCCGAGTCCAGTGTACGGTATCGTTTCTCACACGCAAGCTGGGACCACCTATGGACGTGAAACTCGTGATGTTCAAGAGCACCGGGCAGCGGAAAGATTTCCCCCTCACGCGCGACGCCACCGTCATCGGGCGGGGCGAGAACTGCGACCTCCAGATTCCGCTGCTGGCGGTGTCGCGCCGCCACTGCGAACTGGTCCTGGATGGTGAGTCGGTCGCGGTGAAGGACCTGGCCTCGTCGAACGGGACGTACGTCAACAACCGCCGGGTCAACGAGCAGAAGCTCCAGGCGGGCGACCGGTTGGTGGTCGGACCGGTGGTGTTCACCGTTCAGGTCAACGGCGAGCCGGAAGAGATCCAGCCGGTCAAGACGCGCGGGCAGAAGCTCGCCGAGGCCGGCAAGGGCGGGCGCGAGACCGCGCTGGGCGTGGACGCCGAGGTGACCTCACATCCCGGGGCGTCGGAGACGGACATGGCCGGAGCTGCGGTGGAAGACGTGGCCGCGAGCGAAGAAGAACTCGACCCGATCGCCGCGTTGGAAGCCCTGGCGGGCGAGGCCGACGAGGAAGAGAAAAAGAAGAAGGAATGACCCGCCGGCTGGTAGGCTTGGCAGGAAAACAGACGGAAATTCGCGAACTCGCCCCGGTCCTCAGGCCGGGGCGATTTCATTGGGTTTTGGGGCACCTTCGGGCCCGCCGCAACTGAGGAAGTCCTGGAGGATGGCGGCGGCCGCCACCGCGTCCTGGCGGGCCTTTTTCTTCTTGCGGGTCAGCTTGCCGGCCAGCGCCTGGTCGGCCTGGAAGCTGCTGAGGCGTTCATCCCACAGGCGAACGTCCAGACCGGTGGCGGATTCGATCTTCGCTGCCACCTCGCGGACGAGCTTGCCCTGGGGGCCCTCGGTGTCATCCATGTTCAGGGGCCAGCCCACCACGATGCCCGTGGCGTGGTATTCCTCGGCCCGTTGGAGGATTTTTCGGATGGCCTGGTCGAGCGGTTCGGCGGGGATGACGTCCAGGGGAGTGGCGATCCCGCCCGCGGTGTCGCCCGCGGCCAGTCCGATTCGCTTCGTGCCGTGATCGATGCCTATCCAGCGGGACATTCGTTGAGGGGGACGACGATCAGAGGAATTTCTTTCCGAACTTGCGCTCGAGGAATCCGACCAGTTCCTTGATCCGCTGCGAGTCGGACTTGTTGCAGACCAGCGTCGCGTCGGGCGAGTGCACCACGATGCAGTCGTCGATGCCCAGCACCGCCAGCAGGTGGTCGTCGGCGGAGACCACGATGTTGCGGAAGCTGTCGAGCAGGGCGGTGTTCCCGGCTGCGACAACATTGTCGGCCTCGTCCGCCTCCAGCACGTCTTCCAGCGCCGGCCAGGAGCCCACGTCCAGCCACTCGCACTTGAGCTCGACGACGAGGACCTTGCGGGCCTTTTCCATGACGGCGTAGTCGATGCTGATCTTCTGGAGTTGCGGGTAGACGTCGGCCAGCAGGGCGCGGAGGTCCTGCCCGTCGGCGACGGCCTGGCCGACCGGCGCGAGCTTGCGCATCGAGTCGGGCAGGAACTCGTTGAGCGCGGCGCGGATGGCGCCGAGCTTCCAGATGAACATGCCGCTGTTCCAGTAGTAGTCGCCGCTTTCGACGTAGCGTCGGGCGGTGGTGTGGTCGGGTTTTTCCTTGAAGCCCAGGACGCGATGCACGCCATCGGAGAGCTTCTGTCCGAAGTGAATGTACCCCAGTCCCGAGTGCGGCCAGGTGGGGCGGATTCCGAACGTCAGCAGGGCGTCGGTGTTGGCTTCAGCGGCGTCGATCGCCGCCTGGACGCACTGCTGGAAGCACTCCTTCGGGCGGATGACGTGGTCGGCGGTGAAGACCGCCATCGTGGCGTCGGGGCTGCGGGCGGCCAGCAGTTCCGCCGCCAGCGCGATGGCGTTGGCGGTGTCGCGCCCCTCCGGTTCGCCGATGAGGTTTTCTCGCGGCATCGCGGGCAGCGCCGCGGCGACCTGGTCGGCGTATTCGGCGTTGGTGACGACGAGAATGTGTTCCATGTCGAACAGCCCCTCGAGGCGTTCGACGGCCATCTCCAGCAGACTCTTTCCGCTGACGAGGCGCAGAAGTTGCTTGGGGCGCGTCTCACGACTGAGCGGCCAGAGACGTTGACCGGCTCCGCCGGCGAGGATCACCGCGTATCGCATGAGGCATCTCCTGAGGACGACAAACCCGGGATTTGGGCGGGAGTTTCCGCCCAATCCGGAGCGAATATACCCGAATTTCGAACCATTTCGCCACTGGAAAGAACACTTTTGACCGCCCGGGCGGGGGTTTATTCCACCCAAATGACCTCGTGGATTTCCAATTTCGGCAAGATAAGGCGTACCTCGCCGCCGGACCACGCGAAACGCATTTTCCTGCCGGCCGGCTGGCGGGTGATGCGCGTCGGGCGGCGGCCGGGACGCAGGACGATCTCCAGCGGTCCGACGGGCGGCACATGGTCGAACACGTGCACGTTCGGATCGCCATGCGGCCCGGAGGTGTTGACGAGGTTGACGGCCAGCCGCCCCGCCACGCGATTGACCTGCACGTCCACCTGGTGCGAGCCGCGCACCTCGACGATCGGGCGGGGCATCAACTCGCGGACCAGCGCGGCCAGCCAGTCGCGCGCCCCGCAGGTTCGGGCGTGGAGGTATCGCTCGCCGAGGTTCACGTAAGTCGCTGCTATGTAACCCTTTCCGCACTTCGTGATCGACGCGGCCGGCCCCAGCGCGTCGGCGGTCTCGTTGGCGGGATACCGCTTGCCGAACTCCCGCGCGCCGCGGCCCAGCCGGGCCACTTGCGACGTCGTCCGCAGCGCGAACAACCAGCCGTCCTGCTCGATGTATTGCCCGCGCTGCTCGGGCTTGCCCACGAGGCGCGCCTTCAGTTCCTTGCGGAACATCGCAGCCGGCGCCGGGCCGATCAGCAGCAGCCGGCCGCCGCCCCGGACATACGCCCGCAACTCCGCGCGGAACGCCGGATCGAGATACTCCCACTCCGGCACGACGATCAGCGGATAGTCCGCCATGCGCCCCGAGAGCTGGTGCTCCATGAGCACCTCGACGGAATATTGCGCGTCCAGCAGGCTCATGAGCGTTCCGCGCAGGCCGTCCAGCCCGGCCGTCGAGAACGGCTTGGCGGTTTTGCGATAGTGCGCCTTGCCCGAGTAGAGCAGCGCCACCTGCGGCACGGCCTGCGCCTTGTGGCAGAACGTCCGCCGGGCGCGGCAGAACTCCGCCGTCTCGGCCATCAGCTTCATCGTCCAGTCGAAAATGCTCGCGTCCTGCTTCTGCTTGAAGTACGCCTGGAACCCGCCGCCGACGGACAGCACGACGGCCGCCTCCTGCTCCAACTGCACCGGCGTCTTGGTGCTGTAGGGGCCCTCGCCGAATTTCCCGGCGAAGCTCCAGGCCATCAGGTCCCACGGTTTGCCCTGGCGAGCCAGCACGCGCGCCTCCAGGCGGGCGCAATGCACGCTGTCCTGGAGCGGGTAATCGCCGGAGAGGAAGTCCACCCCGGCCGAGACCGGCTCCGGCATGTGCGTGCTGAACGCCCAGTTGCTGCACACCTGGAAGTCCGGGTGCGTCCTGTGCAGCTCGTCGGCGTAATGGCGCAGGTAGCGGCGGAACGCCTCGCGGCAGAACTCGACGAACTCGAAGAAGTGCGGGTCTTCCGGGCGGCGCGGCACGGCGCGGATTCCCGTGGCCTGGCGGAACTGCCGCAGGGCCTCCCTGCCGTAATCCAGTCCGGTGGCCCAGCAGTCGCCGTCCACCCAGACGCCGTCAGCGCCGTACGCGCCGGCCAACTCGCGGAGTTGCGGGATCAGCAGCTTGTCCGCGTAGGGCCCGAAGACCGACGTGTTCTTCGGATCGCGCTTTCCTCCGTCGTCGATGCGGGCCCAGGAGGGGTGGCGTTTCAGGGCCTCGGCGTCCCAGACGCCGGAATAGTGCAGGAACAGGGCCACGCCGCGCGCCGCCGTCACGTCGCGCCAGAGGCGCAGCGGGTCGCGCACGAAACCCGGCGCGGCGTGCCCGACCTTCGTCGGGTAGCTGGACACGCCGGGGTGGCCCTTGCAGTCCACCTGCACGTAGTCGGGCTTCACCTGTTCGAGAATCCGCTCGATCTTCCGCCGCGTGAGGGTTTTTCCGACCTCGCGGCAGCGGTCGGTCATGTGGCAGTCGAAGTGGATTCCGAGGAAACTTTCGCTTCGCCGCGGGCGGCGGGGGAGTGTCTTTCTGGCGGGCATGTCTTTCCTGTGCGATACGCGTGCGCTGTAGCGGGATTTCTCCCGCGCGGGGCCCGCGGGGTCAAGCGCCCGGCGGCGGCTCGGTCGGCGCGGGCGTGCCGCCCTTGCAGCCGGCCTTGCCCTCGCCCGCGTTGTCGTAGTACCGCCGCGTCGGGTAGGCGAAGTCGATGTCCTCGCACTTGGCGAACTCGCGGAGGATCTCCTCCCACATCTTCATGGCCGACGAACGTCTCTGGCGCGGCGTGCAGAGGTAGCGGACCGTCAGCAGCACGCCCGAGTCGGCCACGGAAGTCCAGACGATCGGCGTGAGTTTCTCGTAGAAGATCATGAACTTCTGGGCGGCCTTGCGGATCTGGTTCGCCGCGTATTCGCTCTTGACGGCCGAGTGCTCCTCGGCGATCCGCGAGAGAATCTGCTTGGCCTTTTCCCAGTTGCTCTCGGACGTGACGGTGACCGGCAGCTCGTTCCAGATGAAGTTGAATCCCTGCGTGTAGTTGGCGCAGGCGTGCTTGAAGATCCAGTTGTTGGGCACGTGGATGATGCGCCCGGTGGACTGGTCGGCGTCGATGTGGGCGCCGATCTCGTTGAGGGTGAACTGGAACAGGCTGATGTCGATGACGTCGCCCGCGCGCTCGTTGATCATCAGGCGGTCGCCGGTGGAGAAGGGCTTGGCCGCGATGATGTACAGCCAGGCCGCCAGGTTGCTCAGCGGGTCCTGCAAGGCGATCGCCACGCCGGCGGACACCAGCCCCAGGTACGTGGCGAACCCCTCGAACCCGCCGATCCAGATCCGCGCCAGCGCCGCCAGCGCCGCCAGCGCCACCAGCCCCAGCAGGTACGTGATGGTCTTGTTGGCGATGTACTTCCGCGCGATGTCCTGGATCCGCCGCCCCGCGACGTGTTGCAGGATCCTCTGGAACAATAAGTACAGCCCCAGCACCAGCAGCGTCAGGACGATCTTGTTGAACATGTGCGGGGGCAGCCGCAGGTACTTCTCCACCAGCGACGCCAGTTGGTTCCAGAGCTCGGACATGCGGGTTGATCCTTGCCAGCCGCGTCCATCGTGCCCGGTCCAGCCGGCAGTGTCAACCAAAACCCCGCCGAAGTCGCGTTTCCCGCCCGGAAAGAAGAATCAGCAGGGATGAACGCCGATGAAAGTGCTCTGTAGAAAACATTCGTTTCCGGGATGGGTGGCACGCCCGTACGGGCGTGTTGCCCGAATTTGCCCGGAACACGGCTTGCAAGCAAGCCGTGCCACCCTCTCTTTTTGATGTTTTCTACAGAGCAGGGTGCCGTGGTTTGCGGAGCGAAGCGGAGCAACCACGCAAAGCTGCGAAAGGGCGTTTTCGGAAATAGTGATTTTTCCCGCGAGGGCATATAATCGGCTCCCGTTCGGAAAGGGAGCGTTTCGGTGGCGATTGTCGCGGGAATCGACGAGGCGGGGTTCGGGCCGGTGCTGGGGCCGCTGGTGGTCTCGGCCAGCGCGTTCGACGTGCCCGACGAGTTGGTGGACGTCTCGATGTGGGACCTGCTGGCCGGCGCGGTGCTGCGATCGCCGACGCGCAAGCGGACGGGAATCGCCGTCGCCGACAGCAAGAAGCTCTACTCCCGCCGGACGGGCAAGAGCCTGGAGCACCTGGAGCGCGGCGTGCTGGGCTTCCTGGCGACGCGCGCGAGCCCGCCGCCCGACCTGGGCGCGCTGCTCGATGCCGTCGCGCCGCAGGCCCGCGCCCATGCGGCCGGGTATCCCTGGCACGCCGACTGCGCCCTGCCATTGCCCCGGTCCGTCAGCGCCGAGGAAATTCCGCTGGCCGCCAATTCTCTCCGCGTGGCCATGCGCCAGTCGGAACTGTCCTTGCGGAACCTCCGGGCCGAGCCCGTCTTCGTCGGCGAGTACAACCGCCTCGTCGAGGGAACCGACAACAAATCCGCCGCGCTGTTCAGCGTGACCAGCCGCCTGCTGGACGGCGTCTGGCGGTCGGCGTCGGGCGGGCTGCTGCGCATCTGGGTCGACCGCCAGGGCGGGCGCACCCACTACCTGCCGCACCTCCAGCGGATTTTCCCCGGCTGCCGGTTCAAGGTCATCGACGAGAGCGAAACCCTCAGCGCCTACCGCATCAGCGACGACCGTCGGATGGCCGAGATCGTCTTCGCCACCGAGGCCGAGGACCGACACCTGCCGGTGGCCCTGGCGTCGATGCTGAGCAAGCTGCTCCGCGAGCTGTTCATGGAGCAGTTCAACGCGTACTGGACGCAACAGGTGCCGGGCCTGACGCCGACGGCGGGCTACTACACCGACGGGAACCGCTTCTTCGGCGAAATCCGCGACGCGATCCGCCAGCGGAACCTCGACGAGAGGCTCATCTACCGCAGCCGATAGGGCGGGGAAGTTTGACATTGCGGGCGCCGTGGTTTGCGAAGCGAAGCGGAACAACCGCGTTGTAGCGGGAAGGGAAAACATGTCCGGCGACAAGACGGTGACGGGAATCTTCGGCGTGGTGACGGCGGTGGTGGCGGTCATCGCCGTCCTGTGGGTGCGGAATTTCCTGCGGGGCATCCGCGGGACGGCGGCGCTGCCCGGGCCGTACGAGCCGGTGGTCGATCCGAACCCGCCCGCGCCGGTGGCGAGGACGAGAGGTCTGCTGGCGTCGGCATGGGCGGCGCTGGGGTGGGCGGGCCTGAATGTCCTGGGCGGGCTGGGGTGGGTGGTCGTTCGGGCCCGGCACGACCCCTTGCCGGCGGAGATTCTCGCGGCCGCGTACATCGTCGTCGGCGGGGTGCTGACGGGCGTCGGTGGGGCGATGCTTTTGCGCCGCCGGGCCTATGGGCGGCGGATGGTCGCCTGGGGGCAGGTGCTGCTGGCGCTGCTGGCGGCGTTGGGGGGGGTGACGCTGGCGCTGCTCCCGAGGATGGAGAAGATTCCCGAAGACCTGCGCGCGATGGCGCCGCTTCTGGCGTTCCTGGCCGGGCTGCACGTGGCGGCCGACACCGCCATCGGCGCGGTGGCCCAGACGGCAGGACGCGCGGCCGGCGGCGGCGAATCCGAGCCTGCATCTTGACCCGTCTGCCCCGGGCGTGTACCCTGCGCAGTAAAGCCTCAGGGAAGGAAACCGGCATGGCAATTCAGAACTGGTCCGACGAGATCACGGTGGCCGAGCTGTCCGACGACCCGCAGTTCACCGACGAGCTGGGCACTCTCATGGAAGCGCTCGAGTCCAAGCCCACCGACGTGGTGCTGAACTTCTCTGCCGTCAGCTTCATCAACAGCTCCAACATCGCCCGCCTGCTGCGCCTCCGCAAGCAGATGATCGCCTCGGACCGCAAGCTGGTCCTGTGCGACGTCAACACGCAGGTCTGGGGCGTGTTCCTGGTGACGGGCCTGGACAAGATTTTCGAGTTCACCAACGACATCGCGACCGCCCTGGCCAGCCTGCAACTGGCCAAGGAATAAGCGCCAGGCGAGAAGAATCCCCGGGCCCGCCGGTCGTTACCGGCGGGCCTTTTGCTTGCGCCGAGGGCACTAATTTGTATCGTGGGCGTCTCGCCCGCGCACGGGAATCCGGATTGCTTTTGCTTGCGCCGAGGATGCTTGTGCCCGTCTGGTGGTGTTGGTATAATCATCCGTTTCCGTATCCATGGCAAACAAGAGTCCTACATCCTCGATCGCGTCCAACGGGCGGAACGGCCGGAACGGCAAGTCCGCCGCCCACGGCCCTGACGCGGCCCGCGAGATCGTCGTTCTCGGCGCCAAGGAGCACAACCTCCGCAACATCGACGTCCGCATCCCGCGCGACAAGCTGGTCGTGCTGACCGGACTCAGCGGGTCGGGCAAGAGCTCCCTGGCGTTCGACACGATCTACGCCGAGGGGCAGCGCAAGTACGTCGAGAGCCTTTCGGCCTACGCGAGGCAGTTCCTGGAGCAGTTGTCCAAGCCCGACGTGGAGCACATCGAGGGGCTCCCCCCGACCGTCGCCATCGAGCAGCGGGCGGGCGGGTCCAACCCGAGATCGACCGTCGCCACCACGACGGAGATCTACGACTACCTCCGCCTGCTGTTCAGCCGGGTGGGCGAGCCGCACTGCTGGATTTGCGGCCGGCCCATCACCAGCCAGATGGTCAGCCAGATGGTCGACGCCATCATGACCATGCCCGAGGAAACCCGCTTCATGGTGCTGGCGCCGGTGGTGCGCGGGCAAAAAGGGCAGCACGCCGAACTGTTGCGGCACGTGCAGCGCGAGGGGTACGTGCGCGTGCGGATCGACGGGCAGGTGTGCGAGTTGAAGAGCGCCCCCGAACTGGACAAGAACCGCAAGCACACGATCGAGGTGGTGGTGGACCGCCTGATCCTCCGGGACTCGGTGCGCATCCGCCTGTCGGACAGCATCGAGACGGCGCTGGCGCTGGCCGGCGGGCTGGTGACGATTTCCTACGAGGACCGTTCGGCCCCGGCGGGCGACGCGCCCGCGCCGCCGCCCGCGACGGACAACGGAAACGGCGGCGCCGCGTGGAAGGACCGCCTCTTCAGCGCCACCTACGCCTGCCCCGAGCATCCCGAGGCGAACCTCGAGGAACTGTCGCCCCGGATGTTCAGCTTCAACTCGCCCTACGGCGCGTGCGAAAGCTGCGACGGACTGGGGACGATCCTCGAGTTCGACCCGGACCTGATCGTGCCGGACACGAGCCTGTCGATCAGCCAGGGCGCCATCGATGCCTGGCGCCACGGCGGAAAGCGGATGAACATCTTCTACAACCGCCAGCTCCGCCAGTTCTGCCGGACGTACGGCGTCTCGCCGATCCTTCCGTACTCGGAGTTGCCCGCGAACCTCCGCCGCCTGCTGATGCAGGGCGACCCGGCGTCGAACTGGGAGGGCGTGATCCCGAACCTCACCCGCCGTTGGAAGAACACCGACAGCGAGTTCGTCAAGGCGCGCCTGCACGGGTACATGTCGGAGCAGCCTTGCCCCGCCTGCCGGGGCGCGCGGTTGCGCCCGGCCTCGCTGGCGGTGACCGTCGGCGGGCGAAACATTCACGAGGTCACCCGCCTGAGCATCACCGACGCGCTGGCGTATTTCGACTCGCTGAAGCTCGACGCGGAAAAGACGCAGATCGCCGAGACGATCCTGCGGGAGATCCGCCACCGCCTGACGTTCCTTCGCGACGTCGGGCTGGACTACATCACGCTGGACCGCACCGCGGCGACCCTCTCCGGCGCGGAGGCGCAGCGCATCCGCCTGGCGACGCAGGTGGGCAGCGGGCTCGTGGGCGTCTGCTACGTGCTGGACGAACCGACCATCGGCCTGCACCAGCGCGACAACACGCGCCTCATCCGCACGCTGGCGCACCTGCGCGACATGGGCAACACCGTGCTGGTGGTCGAGCACGACGAGGAGACGATCCTCGCCGCCGACCACATCATCGACATGGGCCCCGCGGCGGGGCGACACGGCGGGAAGATCGTCGCGCAGGGCACGCCGGGGGAAATTCTCGCCTCGGAAGACTCCATGACGGGCAAGTACCTCTCGCGGCGGATGCAGATCGAGCTTCCCGCCAGTCGGCGGAAGGTCTCCGCCCGGCGCTGCGTGGAGTTGCGGGGCTGCCGCGAGCACAACCTCAAGGGCATCGACGTGCGGTTCCCCCTGGGCGGAATCGTCTGCGTCACGGGCGTCAGCGGGTCGGGCAAGAGCACGCTGGTCAACCAGACGCTCCTGTGCGCGCTGAAGCGCCGCCTGTACAACTCGCGCGAGAAGCCCAGCGAGTTCGCCAAGATCCTCGGCATCGGGCGCGTGGACAAGGTCATCGAGATCGACCAGTCGCCCATCGGGCGCACCCCGCGCAGCAACCCCGCCACCTACACCGGCGTGTTCGACCTCATCCGCCAGCTCTACGCCAAGACGCGCGAGGCGAAAATCCGCGGATACAAGGCCGGGCGGTTCAGCTTCAACGTCAAGGGCGGGCGCTGCGAGGCCTGCCAGGGGCAGGGAACCAAGAAGATCGAGATGCACTTCCTGCCCGACATCTACGTGCAGTGCCAGGAGTGCAAGGGCACGCGCTACAACCGCGAGACGCTCGAGGTCCGCTACAAGGGCCGCAACATCGCCGACGTGCTGAGCATGCGCGTCGAGGAGGCGCTGGGCTTCTTCGACAACTTCCCCAAGATCAAGCAGCTCCTCAAGGCGCTCAACGACGTCGGACTGGGCTACATCGAGCTCGGGCAGAGCAGCACCACGCTGTCCGGCGGCGAGGCGCAGCGCGTGAAGCTGGCTTCGGAGCTGGGCAAGAGCGCCACCGGGCACACCCTCTACGTGCTGGACGAGCCGACGACGGGCCTGCACTTCGCCGACATCCACAACCTGCTGAACGTGCTGAACCGCCTGGCCGACATGGGCAACACGATCGTGGTCATCGAGCACAACATGGACGTCATCAAGTGCGCCGACTGGATCATCGACCTGGGCCCGGAAGGGGGAGACGCCGGCGGACGGATCGTCGCGGAAGGCACGCCCGAGGATGTCGCCGCCAACGCGGAAAGCTACACCGGGCAGTACCTCACCCGCCACCTGGCGGCGCAGGCGGCGAGCCCGGCCGGAGCGTAGGACCGCCCCCCGTCACGAAGTCTCCACCATCGGCATGTCCGCGCTGCGGATGCGGTTCCGCCCGCAGTGCTTGGCGTCGTAGAGCAGGCGGTCGGCCTCGCGGACCATCGCCTCGGCCGAGTCGATCGAACCGCCCAGCGTCGTCACCCCGACGGAAACCGTCACCTCGATGAGCCTGCCCTCGTGGCGGAAGGGCGTCCGCTCGACGAGCCTGCGCACGCGCTCGGCGAGCACTTCCGCCCGCGCCGCGTCGGTGTCGCGCAAAATCAGCACGAACTCCTCGCCGCCGTACCGCGCGAGAATGTCCTCCTCGCGCAGCGTGTTTCCGATCAGCATCGCGAGCTGGCGCAGCACGAAGTCGCCCGCGGGATGCCCGTACGTGTCGTTGACCTTCTTGAAGTGGTCCAGGTCCAGCATCAGCAGGCTCAGGGGCACGACGTGGCGGATCGCGTGCGAGACGTCCGCCGCCAGGCGCTCCATGAAGTACCTGCGGTTGTAGACCTGCGTGAGCCCGTCGCGGATGGCGTTCTCGAACAGGCCTCGCTGGAACTCCTCCTCGATCGTGTCCTGGTAGGAGAACTTCAGGATCGTCGTGCCGCCGAACTCGATGCGCTGCCCGTCGCGCAGCGCCAGCGTGACGACCGCCGCGCCGTCGACGTACGTTCCGTTGGTGCTGCGGTTGTCGGCGACGGTGACCTTGCCCTCGGCGTCCAACAGGAACCGCGCGTGGACGCGCGAGACGCTCGGGTCGTCCAGCACGATGTCGCAGCCGGGCGCGCGGCCGACCGTCACTTCGGGCTTCTGGAGCGGATACATCTCGCCCGCCCGCGACCCGGACATGACGATCAGGAAGGCCTTGCGGGCTTCCTTCCGCGCCGGGGCGTTGTCGCTGCGGAACACGAAGTTGCACAGGGTCTGGTTGTTTTCGTCCATCGGCATCGAGTGCTTCCACCAAGGCTTCCAGCGGAAATATAGGATTTGCTTTTTCCGGCGGGGAAATGGCGACGTAAGGTTTTTTCCCGACGTGCGAGAGAAAAACGGAGCGGGATTCCTCGGATTCATGGGATTACACGGATGGATTGATAATGGAATCAATCCGCGGAATCTCTGGAATCCTGAAATCCCGCTCTCTTTCCCCCGAATCCCGGAGGGGCGACAGACTTGAGCAAATCGGTTTACGCGCCGGCAAGTCGCCACGATTCGACTTCGCGGATGATCTTTCGGCGGTGGAACCAGATCAGCAGGAAAACCGGCCCCGCCAGCGAGAAGACCAACCCTATCAGTGTGCCGAACAGAACCGCTCCGCGGAAGAACTCTTCTCCCATCTTTCCGCCGAATCCCCGGAGACCGAATCCTTGGGAAGACAGAATTCCATTCAGCACGATGGATTGTGCCAAAAGGGTTTCCAGCACGAGGAGCGCCGCGGTCCCCAGCAGCAACCCCCTGGCGACGGGCCTGCGACGGTACAGCAGGAATCCGCCGACCACCAATAGCGATTTTGCCAGCATCGCCAGCGCCATCAGAAGGACCGACCACACCGAGCGGCCATGATACGGATTGGTCAGTCGGCTCATTTCCTCCCCCACCTGCCGCGGGGCGGGGGCCTCCTCGACTTGGGTCGTCGCCGGCTCGGGCTTGGGGAAGGACACGCGAATTTTTTCGCCATCAGGCATTTCGATCTCGACGTCTTCGGACGGCTGGGACGCAACCAGCGACTCCTCTTCAATGCGACGGGTTTCCCGTTCGTTCCAGGCGTAAATCCCCAACGGATCGGCCATCTGTTTGGAACTCGCCAGCACGTTCCATGCCAAGCCAGTCAAGCCAAGTCCGCCAAAAACCATGCACAGAATCCCGAGGATGGTTGGCCAATTGGTGCCAGTCCGAGGCAGGGGCGGCAGGGCGCCCGGAGGTGTCGGTCCCACGTTCATTCACCTGTCTCCCCGTTGCGGCGAAAGATTCCCGTTCCGCGCAGGCCCTGTCTGAATACTCCCCGTCAGATTCCTCTGAAGGGTGGCACTGCTTGCTTGCAAGCAGTGTTCTTGCGGCTACACGGCTTGACAAGCAAGCCGTGGCACCCCGGATTCCTGGTTTTCAACAGGATTTAATGCGCGACGGGCTTGCCCAGGATCGCCTCGACGTCCTTCAGGCGCGCCTTCATCTGTTCCGGCGTGCGGGCTTCCAGCGTCAGGCGCAGCAGCGGCTCGGTGTTCGACGGGCGGACGTTGCACCACCAGTCCTCGTACTGGCAGGTCACCCCGTCGAGGTGGTCGATCTGCGCGTCGGAGAACTTCCCGGCGATCTCCTTCATCTTGGCGTCCTTGTCTTGGACCTGGAAGTTGATCTCTCCGCTGTGGCTGTAGCGGTTCAGGGGCTCGATCAGCCGGCTGAACGGCAGCTCCTGGGCGCTCAGGACGCTCAGCGCCGTCGCGAAGGCGATGGCGCCGGAATCGCAGTTGAAGTTGTCGCGGAAGTAGAAATGCCCGCTCAGTTCGCCGCCGAAGACGCCGTGCCCGTCGGACATGGCCTTTTTCATGAACGCGTGCCCGACGCGCTCGCGCCGGGGCACCCCGCCGGCGGCGCGGATCTCCTCGGGCACCACCCGGCTGGAGCGGAGGTCGTACACCACCATCGCGCCGGGATTGTCCTTCAGGAAGTGCCGCGAGAGCAGCGCCGTCATCAGGTCGCACCGAACGGTCTGGCCCTTCTCGTCGACGAACATGCAGCGGTCCGCGTCGCCGTCGGTGCAGATGCCCACGTCGGCATGGTGCTTCCGCACCGCGTCCTTGGTCATCTGGAGGTTCGCCTCCACCAGCGGGTTCGGCTCGTGCACGAAGCCCTTGCCGATCTCGAAGTTCAGCGGAAGGATCTCGATGTCCGTTCCGGAGAAGATGGCCGGGAACATCTTTCCGCCCATCCCGTTGGAGGCGTCCACCACCACCTTCAGGCGGCGCGGCGTCTTGAGGAACTTCAGCACGTGCGAGCGGTACTCGCTCCAGAGGTCCACCTTCTGCGCCGGCGCCAGCGACGCGCCGATCGGCATCCGCCGGAGCGTGCTGACGATGTGCTGGATTTCCTTCAGGCCGGTGTTGGCGCCCACGGGGCGGGCCTTGGCGCCGGAAATCTTGAACCCGTTGTACTGGATGGGGTTATGCGACGCCGTTACCTGGATGCCCCCGCACGCGCCCAAGTGGTTGATTGCGAAATACACCATCGGCGTGTCGCACAGGCCGATGTCGATGCACCCGGCCCCGCTGGAGGTGATGCCCTCGACCATCGCCTGCACCAGCGACTCGCTGTGGGGGCGCATGTCCCGCCCGACGACCACGCGGTTGCTCGCCGCCTGCCCGCGCTCGTATCCGCTCAACAGGCTCCGCAGGAACTGACCCGACGCGTGACCGATCTTCCAGGCAAGGTCCTCGGTGACCTCCTCGCCGTAGAGACCGCGCACGTCGTATGCCTTGAAGACCTTTTCGATCGTATCCATGGCCGGCCTTTCCGTACTGGGGTCCGCGAGACGAGATTATTGAGCATCCGCGCGCGGAATGCAAGAAGAGTGCATAGTGCAGAGTGCTTAGTGGAGAGTGGCGAGTGGGGAAATTGTCAATTGACAATTGCAAATTGACAATTGGAAGACCGTGTTCCCGGTTCCGAGTTCCGGGTTCCTTCGCTTTTCACCAATAGATGATCCGGGTGAAGTCGGCCCGTTCGCCCGGGCTTAGCGCGTCGAGGTTGGGAATGAGGTAGCGGTTCTCGTCGACGTCGATGAGCACCTTGCCGCGCCGCCCGTAGTCCACCGCGCGGTCGGATTTCCATCGCATCATGAACTGCACGCGCCCCTTGTCGGTCTCCACGTCCAGCGAGACGAACCCGTACTTCCAGCCGATCTCGTGGATGCGCGTGATGGTGTGGATGAAGTACCGCCGGGCGAGCGCCTGGCGGACGAGGTCGGCCTGCTGCGGCGGAAAGTCCGACAGGTTGCGGATCAGCCCGATCTCGACGTCCTTTCCCTCGCCCGCGCTGTGCAGCAGGGAGATGAACTGGTCGCCGTAGGCCACCGGGAAGGCGTACGCCGCGTAGACGCCGCCGTAGATGCGCTCGTCGCGCACGGTCACGTGCAGCGCGCCGTGCGTGCCGAGGTGGATGCGGCACGAGTCCGGCGTGAGGTAGCGCACCCGCGTCGGGTCCGGCCCGGATTCGGATTCGGGTTGTGTCGGCTCGTCCGTCATGTCACGGCTTCCGGTTGGACAGGGCGTCCACGCTCGGCTCGCGGGACAGTTCCGTCTGGATCTTCACCAGCTTGTAATACAGGCCTTTTTGCCCCAGCAACTGCTCGTGCGTTCCGTGCTCGACGATCTGCCCGTTGTCCACCACGAGGATGCGGTCGGAGTTCTTGAGCGTGCTGAGGCGGTGCGCGATGGCGATGGTGGTGCGCCCCGCCGTGACGCGCTCCAGCGCCTCCTGGATGAGCTGCTCGCTCTCGGTGTCCACGTTGCTGGTCGCCTCGTCGAGGATGAGGATTTTCGGGTCGTACAGCAGCGCCCGCGCGATGCTGATGCGCTGGCGTTCCCCGCCGGACAGCCCGGCCCCGCGCTCGCCGATGTACGTGTCGTACCCCAGCGGGTGGCGGATGATGAACTCGTGCGCGTTGGCGGCCTTCGCGGCCGAAAGCACCTGCTCCGGCGTCGCGTCGCGCTGGCCGTACGTCAGGTTGTTGTAGATCGTCCCGCGGAACAGGAACGGCTCCTGGAGCACCACGCCCACGTACGCGCGGAGCTGCTGGAGCTGAAGCTCGCGGACGTCGATGCCGTCGACGAGGATGCGTCCCTCGTCCACGTCGTAGAACCGCGCCAGCAGGTTGATGAGCGTGGTCTTTCCGCAGCCGCTCTTGCCCACGATTCCGATGTGCTCGCCTGGGGCCACCTCGAAGCTGACGTTCTTGATGACCGGCTCGTGCCGGCTGTAACCGAACGTCACGTTCTCGAACCGGATGCTCCCGCCTTTCTCCAGCAGGGGGCGCGGCTGGTCCTGCTCGGCGATCTGCGGGTTGGTGTCGAGGATCTCGAACGTCCGCTGGGTGGCGGTCAGGAACTGCGTCAACCAGTTGGTCAGTTGCGTCAGTTGTCCCAGGGGGTGGTAGAACATCCCCAGGTAGCCCAGGAAGGCCATCAGCTTGCCCAGCGTCAGGTCGTGGGCGAGCACCCACTGCCCGCCGACGAACCACACCAGGATTCCGCCCAGCTGGAACAGCACGCCGATGGACGGGTTGAACAGCGTGACGGTGTATTCGACGCCGCGGAAGCTGTCTCGCACGTACCCGCTGGACCGGGCGAAGCGGTTCTGCTCGCGGTGCTCCTGCCCGAACGCCTTGACCACGCGGATGCCTGACAGGATGGTGTTGAGCGTCCCGTGGAGCTTGCTGTTGGCGTCCCAGACGCGGAAGTAGCGCGGGTAGATGCGTTTCCAGAAGAAAATCGCCGCCGTCACCACCAGCGGCGCCGGAAGCAGGGTGATCATCGCGAGCTTCCAGTTCAGGCTGAACAGCACCGCGCCGACCGCGACGACGGTGATCATCTGGGCCATGAAACCGCTGGTCATCTGGTGGACGAAACCCTTCATCTGCTCGGTGTCGCCCGCGACGCGGCTCATGAGCTGCCCGACGTTGTACCGGTCGTAGTAGTCCACGCCCAGGCGCGTCAGGTGCCCGAAGACCCGGCTGCGCATGTCGAAGGTGATCTGCGTACCGACGAAGCTCGCCAGTCGCCCCATGATCATGTGGATGCCGGCCATCACGACGTGAATGCCCAGCAGCGCCGCCACCAGGGCCAGCAGCCAGGTCGTCGCGTTGGCGGGCGGAAGGTTGCCCGCCTGCCCCGGGGCCAGCACCTGGTCGATCAGCACGCGGATCATCTGCTGGGGAATGAGGCTCAGCCCGATGCCCGCCAGCACCAGCGCCATCATGACGACGGCCTTGCCCGTGTAGGGGCGCATCATCCGCAGCACGCGGACGAAGACCGCGCCGCGGTTGATGCACCGCTTGCAGAGGTCGCCCTTGAATTCGAGCATCATGCCGCACTTGGGGCAGCGGCGGGGGTCGGCGTCGTCTTCGGGCCCGACGTCGGGCTGGATGCCCCTCAACCAGCTCTTGAGCTTGGCGGCGGTCTTGTGGAACACGTCCGCCCGCGCGTTGGAGTAGGCGACGACCTCGACGTAGATGCCGTCCACCAGCGCGTCGAGGAACCCGCCGCCGACGCCCTGGCGCGTGCGGATTTCGGAGATGCTCTGGCGCGCCAGGCAGATGCGCGTGGCGGGTCGGCCGGACTTGTCGGGCAGGGCGAGCGTTACCAGGCGGTCGGTCTCAGCCAGCAGGAAGACCCGCTCGTAACTTCCGGCGAGGTTCAGGTCGGTGGCGGTGGTCAGCCAGGCGCGGTCGACCTCGACGCCTTCTTTGGCAGCCAAGTGGGCCAACTCGGCCGGCAGGGGCATGTTCAGCAAAACGGAACGGGGTCCGGACATCTCTGGTCAAGTCCATCGGCTCCCGGCGCGGCGAATCCGCCCCGGGACAACGGGCAATCATGATACCACCGCCGCGACCGAAAGCAATCGCCGCTTCGGCGAAAGTTCGGTCCCGCGCCGAACAGGCCTTGTAATCGGCCTGCCGTTGCGGCAAACTTCGCGGCGGCCCGCGCCGGGCCCACGGACAGACCATGCGAATCGGCGGCATCGTCAAGTGGACGCTCCTGTCGCTGGCGGCGGCGATTGTCGTCGCGGCCGGCTGGTTGTACGTCCAGGCCGGACGCGTGCCCGAAAATTACCGCCCCGCGCAGCTCTCGCTGCCCCAGCGCCGACAGGCCGCCGGAGAGTTCGCCAACCGCCTGCTGGAGTTCAGCAACCTCGCCCAGTTGCCCCAGGCGTTCACCTGGACCGTCACCGAGCGGCAGATCAACGAGTACCTCGCCTCGCTCGACGAGATCTCCGACGTCCGCCACGGGCCCAACAGCGGCGAGGCCCGCCGCCTGCTGGCCCGCGCGGCGCTGGCAGACCCTGCCGTCGCGCTGGGCGACGGGGTCATCTGCCTGCTGGCCCGGCAGACCGAGTACAACAAGGTGCTCTCGGCCGACCTGGCCATCCGTCAGGACGCCGACGGCGCGCTGCGGGTGCGCCTGGCGGCCGTACGCGTCGGACGGCTCGAGGTGCCGCGCGAGCTGGTCAACACGCAGATCGAGGCGTTGCGGGAGAAGCTGACGGCCGCTGCGGCCCACGCCGCCGGGCAGGAGCAGGGCGCGTCGGGCCTGGGCGGTCTGCGACCCGAGGACGTGGGGCGGCTGGTCTCGACCGTCCTGGCGGGGATCGACTCCGGGCCGATTCCCAACGAGTTGAAGCTGCCCATCGGTCGAAAGAAAGTGCGGATCGCCTGCGTGGAAGTCCGCCCCGAAGGCCTGACGCTGCATGTCGAGCCGGTCGCCCGGGCCAGCCAGGAACCCTGACCGCGCCGCGGTCAAGCCCTGCCTGAAAACTCCCAATCGGAGGTGCCACGGCTTGCTTGTCAAGCCGTGCAGCCGCAGGAACACTGCTTGCAAGCAAGCAGTGCCACCCTTGGGGGTGCATCGGGCAGGGAGTTTTCCGACAGAACCTACTCGCCAATTCGCCGCAATTGCCAGTCGTCGCCGCCGGCCGGCCGCACCAGCTCGAAGACGCCCGCCATCCGCCGTCCCGCGAACCGCGCCCGCAGCAGGGCGTCGGTCCGTTCCAGTATCTCGCACTGTCCGCCGTCGGCGATGCGCACGCTGCCGCGCCCCCGGCTGACCGGGCCTTCGTACGTCAGGTACGCCCGCCGGTGGTCGGGCAGCTTCCGGGCGGTCGCCGCCTGCCCAGCCGCCAGCCCGGCAGGGTCTTCCCGTACCTGCCAGGTCTCCAGCGCCTCGCCCCGGTCCACCATCAGGTCGAAATGCGTCGGACCGTGCCCGGTATGGATTTGGATGACAAACGCTCTCGACATCGTTATGATATTAGCACAATCCAGGGCGCATGGAATGGCAAGCCCTTGGGGGCTGCATGAGGAGAAGCGACATGAAGCGCGTGACCTTGTGTGGACTGGCGACGATACTCCTGGCCGGCGCGACGCTGCTGACCGTCAGCGGGTGCGGCGGGCCCACGCCCGAACAGCTGCGCACCAAGGCCATCAGCGAATACCAGGTCGGAAAACTCGAAGAGGCCCGCGACCTGTTCCGCCAGGTGCTCTGGACCGAACCCGCCGACGCCGACTCGCTGTTCTACCTCGGGAGAATCTGCTATTCGCAGGGCGAGTACGCCAAGGCGATGTACTACTACCAGTCGTGCCTGGACGTCCAACCGAGCAACGAGGCCGCCCGCAGGGGCCTCGCCGAGGCCAAGCAGGCCGCCGGGCCCGACATCGCCGAGTTCAACCTCACCCAGTAGCGCTAGGGCCTCTTTGCGGCGGGAGGCGCGCATGAAGCCGATCATCTCCGATCCGAACCTGGTCGCCTATTGCGGCCTGTACTGCGGCGCGTGCCGTGCCTACCTGCGAGGCCGCTGCCCCGGCTGCCACGAAAACTCCCGCGCTAGCTGGTGCAAGGTGCGGGCCTGCTGCGTCGAGAATTCCTTCGCCACCTGCGCCGATTGCCGGCAGTTCGCCGATCCGCGGGAGTGCGGCAAGTTCAATAACTGGGTGGCCAGGCTGTTCGCGCTGGTCTTCCGCTCCGACCGCGCCGCCTGCATCCGCCAGGTGCGGCAACTCGGCCTGCAAAGCCACGCCGACGACATGGCCGCCCACAAGCGACAGACCCTTCGGCGATAACGCGCCGGGCGGTCCGGCCTTGGCGCTGACCGGCGTTCGCGGGTATCCTCATGGCATGGGCTTCGACGTGGGGAACCAATATCTGGAAACGGCCGCCTTCGTAATGCTGGCGGTTGTCCTTGGGGCGGCGATCTTCTTCTGGGGACGGGGCATCCGTCGCGGCCGCAAGGGCGACCTGCTTGCCGGCCCCGCGATCCTGCTGGCCCTGTGCATTGTCCTGATGGCGCTCAGCGGGAGTTCGGGCGTATTCGCGACCCTCGGGACATTGATCCTCGTGTTCGGCGTGGCGACTGTCCTGCTGAGCGCTATGGCCCGTCCCGGCGGCATGTTTTTGAGGCGCAACGTGATCGCCATCGGCGTCGGCGCGATTCTCGCCGGCGCATGCCTGATGCTCATCCTCTAGGGTATAGCGATAGAGCGAGCAACTTGCTGCCCACGGGATTGTGCCGATTGTTTCCGTGGGCAACGAAGTTGCCCACCCTACGTGAACTTGCGGGCATCTTGTTTCGTCTCCGCGAAGCCCCTACAATCCTTCGTGTTACGGCGACATTCGTTCCTATGGCGTTTTCGCGGGGTGGACCATGAAGAAAATCTGGCGCATCGGCATCGCATTCTTCCTCGTCATCACCGTTTACGCGGGCACTTACGTCTGTCTCCGCGCGACACACGTCATCACTCATTTCAGCCCAGTAAACGAGTGGGACCCGGAAAAGGGTAAAACCGGGCACTTAGTTTCCGTCGGGTCTGACGGGGCCGAGGCGCAGGTAATTGACCTGGTATTCACGCCAGCCAGGATGCTCGAACAGGCATATCACAATGCAGTGGATTGAATGCCTGCGATGCAGTCATTGTCCCTGCGCCTTCTGGACCTCATTGCCGATTCCCGCGCGGATGAAACAGGCCTGCGCCGCGGCCCAGACGGCCGCCAGCAGCGCCAGCGTGTCGATCTGCCCGTCGGCCCAGGCGACCACAGCGCCCAGCAGGCCAAGTGCGGCCGTGAGGTAGGTCTTCTTCCCTCGAATCCAGTTTCGAACGCGATTCATCTCCCGACTCCTTTCGTTGCCATCCGGCTTCGTCCCGTCGGGACTACGCCGTGATAACCCGGCTTGCCACGGCGTAGCCGAAGGCGAAGCCGGGTTAAAGCCCCACCAAACCGGCCAGCAGGTTCAGCACGACCGGCGCCAGCCGCAGCAGAATTTCATTCCGCAGTTCGTCGCGGACCTGGTTGTAGCCGGCCACATTTTCCCAGCGGGCCGTGTTGGTCTTGACCTTGGCGACGAACTGGTCATCCGACAGCTTGGAGTCCAGCTCGGTCACCACGTCCAGGTCGCCTGCCAGCAGACGGCGAAGCCACTGCCACGCGTCCTCCTGGGCCAGCTCGAACAACCGCGGGCCGTACTGCGCCAGCAACTCCGACGCGACCTGGCGCTGCGAGTCGGGAACGCGCTCCAACAGTTTTTCGATACATTCGGTCAGGTCAGTCATCGTCGAATCCTTTCCGGCGCGAGGGTAGAGGGGAAAGGTTAGAGGTGAAGCTTCGCGTGCGACCTTCTTTCGCCCCTTTCGGCGCTCCCGGCGCAACGGGTCGGCAACATTCCTGAGCAGGAGAACAGGTGAGCAGGAGACCGCAGGCTCGCGGAGCGTTTTTCTACTGTTCCACTGCTCAACTGCTCGCCTGCTCTAGCTCGCTGGCTATTCGCCGGCGAGCTTCGGTCCCCACGTAAGGTCTTTGCGAGCCGCGCGGACGAAGTAGCGCCATTGCCTGAAGTTTTCCACCAGGTAGGACTGTTCCCACGTCGGCTGGGTGGTTGTCGTCGCGCCTGCGCGCTGGACTGCCTGGTAAGCGTCCATCGCGCTGGTTTCGGCGGCCGTCAGGGCCTCGCCGCGCAGGGTCACGTTTCCGCAGCCGGGCAGCAGCCCGCCGCAGACGGCGCACAGGACGCCGAGAATCAGGATCGTTCGCATGGCAATTTCCTTTCCGTTTCGCTCTGCCTGTCAATTCGCATGGCGTGTGCCACGGCTTGCTCGTCAAGCCGTGCAGCCGCGAGAACACTGCTTGCAAGCAAGCAGTGCCACCCTTCACGCATCGGACGCCGAGCCTTCCGACGGAGCCTACCGCGTCCGGACATGGTGCATCTCCTCGACGAGTCGCTTGAGGACGTCGCAGGTTTCCCGCTGGATCTCGGCGAACCGCGTGATAGCGGCCGTGTTGTGCTCCACCACACGCGTCAGGCTCGCCAACCGCTCCTCGTCGCGGCGAATCCGCCCGTGCGCTTCGCTGAGCTGCTCCTCGCGATGCCGGCTGAGCTTTCGCTCCCACAGCCACATCGCGCCCATCAGCCCGGCCGCGCCGAACGTCGCCAGGTCGAACATCACGCTCAACACGTTCATCGAATCTCCCTGTCCTTCCTTGCTATTGCCTTCTTCAGTTCGGCGGGCTGTCGAGGTCGAATTCGACGGTCAGTTCTGCCGCCACGGCGATGGTCTCGTATCCGGTGTCGGCGCGGCGGAGGAGGAAGTTCTGCTCCGCGCCGTCGATCATGGCCTGCACTGCTTCGGCCAGCGCCGCGCCGGTCAGGCAGCCGGGCACGCCGGCCGTCAGCGAGACCGAGCCGATCCACGCGGCGTCGTCGGCGCCCGCGCCGCCGGGGCCGGCCCACGCGGCCGAGGCGCTCGGGTCGTACTCGTTCCACGTCGGGCGGTCGGTCACGAAGTCCACCGTCCGCTTGCAGCGGTAGACCTCCACCTGGCAGTCGGCGTCGGCCGTGACCGCCAGCGAGCAAGACTCCCGCGCCGTCGCGCCGGCCAGGCCGCGCGGCGGGTCGTCGGTCGTGCGGAGAATCGCCATCCCCAGCGTGCGAAGCTCCTGCGTGCCGTTGTTGGCGATCAGCTCGCCGATCCACGGCGTGTCGGGCAGGGGGGAGAACAGCCCCGTCGCCAGGTAGACCGGCAGCACCCATCGCCCGCGACGGAGCCACTCGACCGCCTGCCGCAGCTCGTTGCAGTGCGCAGCGCGGACGGGCGATGCCGCCGCCAGCAGGTCGGCGTCGGTCCAGCCGGCCGTGGCGTTGAGCTTGTCGAACAGCGACACCTCGCCCGCGCCCGCCTGGCTGGCGATGATGAGTTTGTTCTCGTCACCGTCGGCGAGCGGCCAGAGCCAGTCCATCGCCGTGGGCGTGGCGGGGTCGCCGCCGAGCGTTCCGAGCGGCGCGGAGAGGATCTTCTCGGCCAGCGCGGCGCGGAAATTGTCCAGCGGCGGGGCGGCGGCGCTGTCGAAGGTCGGCTCGCGCAGCCGCTTGCCCGTCGCCACGTGCGACGAGAAGTCCTGCGCGGCTTGGTACGTCAGCAGGCGGCGGCGGTTGATCGCCTCGGCGAGTTCCTGGGCGTCGGACAGGCGGATGCGGTGTACAGCCGGGGCCACCCGCCCCTGCGCGTCGCCGTTGGTCCATGTTGCGAGGTAAGGCATCGTTCACTCTCTCCTCCGGCGGCTCTTTCCGTTCGCCGTTTTCCGCTTAGGCCTCTGGCCTTCGGCCTTTCCACTTGCGGCTGTCGGTGACCCCTCCCTCACGGTCGGGGCTCTGTTAGTGCGCCGGGATTCCTCACTCGCCACTCTGCACTCTCCACTCTTCAATCCAGATACTTGGCGTAGGCGGGGTGGTCGAAGAAGTAGCGGATCGTCGACGGCTGGCCGGTGTCGGCCTGCGCGGTCACCAGGACGATCTCGCCCTCGTCGACTGCGCCACCGGGCCCGAGCGAAAGTTCCGCGAGGTTGCAGGCGGTGATCTCGGCGGCGCCGGACTTGTCGGCGAAGGTTCCCTCGCCGGTAGGCTCCTGTTCGAGCACGTGGTAGGCCGCGCCGCTGACGGGCGCGACGACTCTCGCGGCAAACACGGCAGCCGCCGGGCAGCGGAGGAAGACCACCCACCGGCCTTCGACGTCGAGGGCGGCGGCGTCGGTGTCGGGCGGCACCTGCCCGTCGGCGTCGGCGGGCTCGGCGAGGTTGGTCACCACGAGCGTCCGGTCACCAACGAGTTGCGTCGCGCCCTGCTCGTCGAACTCGACGGGCCGCGCGACGTAGCGGTTTGTCTGCTCGCGCTCGACGATCCGCACGAGCCGGATTCCGGCGGCCTGGCCGGCCTGGGCGAGCCGGCGAATCGCGTCACGATAGGGGCGATGGGCTGTCATGGTCATCCGCTCACGGTCAGGGTGGTGGTCTGCGATTCGAAGTCGTGCCGGACGGCCCGCACGCAGGGCAGCGCGTCGGCGCGGGAGCGAAACTCCGGCCCGCGCCCCTCGACGCGCTCGACGAGATCGCCGACGTGGCACGACTCGTCGATCCATCCGAGCGTCAGTTCGGTCTCGACGGCCTGCGGGAGTTGCTCGGCCAGGCGGCGCGCGTGGACGTCCAGCAACTCCGCGTCGTCGCACTCGTCGGCGACGGCGCTTCCGAAGAACGCGCTGCTTTCGTGCACGCGCGCCCAGCCGAAACGGTCCGACAGGTCGATCACCTCCGGCGGCAGGCCGGGCGAGCCGGGAACCTCGGCCGTCAGGCGCGCGTCGGACTCCAGGCAGGCGGTGACGCGCAGCTCGAGTTCGTCGGCCGCCGCGGCGCGGAAGTAGTCGGCGGGCAGCGAGTCGCCCCCCAGCCAGATCGCGCATTCATCGGGCGAAACCCACAACGGGTTCGTCCAGCGCCGCCAGTCGCCCTGCGACACGTCGCGGTACTCGACGAGAACGCCGAGGCTTTGCCCGGTGGCGTCGGCGGACAGGCACGGCAGCAGCCGCCGCGCAACCGGAAGGGCGAACCCCTCCACGCCGAGTTCCGACAGGTCGTTCCGCGGCAGGTTCCATGGCGCGGCCGAATATCGCCCGTGCTCGTTGAGCACCCACTTGCGGAAGACGGGGGCGCGAGCGGGCCAGTCGTCCGACTCGCTACGGACCAAATCGCGCCAGCGGGTCGTCTGGGCGGCTGTGTCCCAGCCGGGCGAGAGCGGCAGCGTCACTTCGTATCGCCTTGCCGCCCCCAGGGCGATGACCCCGCGCGCCGCCGGACGGCGCTGCAAGCCCAGCCTGCCGCGCCAGAGATTGCTCGCCGACGGGTCGAGCAGTTCCCCGGCCGGCTGAAGACCGATGCGCCGCAGCCGTCCCTGTCGGCCCGGGCGGAAGAACGTCAAGCCCAGCCCCTCGCGCGCCGCGCGGATCTCCACGCCCGCCACGCCCGCCACGCGCGCCAGCGCCGCCGCGAGCGTGACGCCGGTCAGGTCCATCGCGGGCAGATCGAGGGCCCCGCAAACGGCGTCGAGTTCGTCCGGGTCGGGCACGTCGAGTTCCTTCGGCGCAGCCGTCGCCAACAGGTACGTCAGCGCATCGGAGACAGTCCACGCCGTCGCGTTGGCGGCGCTGTTGAACACGCGGGTCGTCCGGCCGGCGACCTCGACGCGCTCGGCGCTGGCCAGACCGTTGGCGTCGGCATTGAACCGCAAGCGTGACAGCGGGCAAGCCGCCGGGCCGTCGTCGCCCGAACGCCAGAGGCCCAGGAGCGGCTGGCTGAGCAGTTCCGCCACCTCGCTCGCGACCACGACAGATTGTTCCTGCTCCGTATCCGAAACGCTCATCTCCTGCCGCGCCACGACGCCGCGGAACTCGCCACTGTTTCCATCTGCGCGAACCAGCACGCGCTGGCCGGGGCGAGGCAGCGACGCAAGCGAGCGCGTGGGAACCAGCACCAGCCGGGCCGCGCCGAACCGCGGCGCGGGCAGGACTTCCCACGAGGCGACCTTCAGGTCGCGCCGCCTCGCGCCGCCGACATACACCGCCGGCGAGCGGCAGGAGACGATCGACTCGCGTGTCGAGTTGGAAAACAGGGTCAACGTGAGCATCGGATCATTCCTACAGGAGTTCGGGCGCTTGCGGAGCGGGATATGCAGGCACGAGCACCGCCGCGCTCAGCTCGCCGGCGCGACCCGCGCCGACGGCGCGAACTGCCAGCCAGGCCGGCAGCGTCAGGCCGTCCAGGCGCGTCTCAAAGTCGCCTGGCCCGCCGGCGGAGCACTCGACGGTCGCGATTGGGTTTTCCAGGTCGAATCCGCCCCCGGTGTCGGCGAAAACTTCAAAGTGTTCGGCCTCGGCCCAGCCGTCTTCCGCCCGCCAGGAAAAGCCCAGCAGGACCGTATCGGGCATTTCGACCTCGGCCGACAGGTCGAACGGCGGCGGCGGGGCGAGGGGCGTTGCCTCGCCGGCGGCGTCCAGTTCCAGCCAGGCCAGCGTGTGCGTGTTGCGCTCCTCCACGCCCGAAGCAGAGACGTTCCGGGAGAGCAGGACGTGCTTCTGGCCAGCCAGCGCCGGCAGCGGAAGCGACAGCGTGTCCTGGTCAGGCCGGGCATAGGCGAGGGGCTGGTCGAAGTCGATTGCTTCCAGCCCGCCCAGGCCGGCATAAATTTTCCGCCCGCGCTTGGGGAAGCTCACGGTCAGGCCCGGCCAGCCAACGGCGACGGACGTGTGGTCGAGTTTCGTCACAGCCACCGCGAAAGCCTCCGCGACGCTCCCGCCAACCAGCAGCATCCGGAGGAAAGCGTCCACGTGGAAGTCGCATGCGGCGTCGGCAAAGCCCAGCGCGGCCGCGAATCCGCAGTTCAGGACGGCCTGGGCAGGCCAGCCCGACGCCGATCGCAATGTGGGGCAGGAGTCGCCGTTTCGCGACACGAAGACCGCGCGCGAACCGGTCGAGTGCAGCGTCTGCACGGCGGAACCGTCGGCTGCGACCAGCGCGGCGTTTTCGATGTTCGCCAACGCGTTCGATCGCGGCAGCAACGGCTCGGCGTAATGGTCGTCGCGGCTGTAAATCGGATCGTCGGTATAAAGCACGTCGTTTTCGGCCAGCTTTTGCGCCGACAGCGTCAAGCCCGCCGCGAGGACCGACTGGGCGTTGGCGATGGTGTCGGCGTCGATGCGTGAACAAAGATAAACAGAAGAAGTTCGAAGGTCGGAGATCGAAGGTCGAGAAACAACGGAAGGCGCGTACAGCGGGTTGGCCGAGTCGGGATTAAAAGCCGTGCCGTAGCGCATCAGGCGGGAAGTGGCCGAATAGGTCACGCCGCCGCTGTTGAAAAACCCCGGGACGCCGGGGCCGATTAAAAACGTCGTCACGCGCGAGGCGACGACCGGGCGCGATGCGAGCAACGCGGCCAAAGGCGTCTCGATCTGCGTCTGGAACGTCGCGTAGTCGGCCAGCGTTTCCGTCCCCACCGTGGACAGGTAGCAGACGTTCGCGCGGGGAATCCCGGCCGCAAAGCAGTCCGCCGCGAACGTCCGCCCGTCGGCCGTGTCCGGGACGATCAGCACCGTCCGGCGCGGCTCGTCGTAGTCCGTCAGCGGTTCGGGGCTGAACGGCTCGACATCGGCCAGCGTCGTGCCGACCTTGATCTCGTCGAGGTCCAACGTGAAGTTCACCGAGGCCGTCCACCGCCGCCCGACGATCAGCCCCGGATTGCAGTCGAACCGGTCGTAGTTGTCGATGCCCGCGATCGTGCCGACGAGCCGCCCGTCTACCCACAGGCTCGCCCAGCCGTCGGAACTGACGTTGGTCGTCGCGCGGCCCAGGGCGACCACGACGTGATTCCACGTCCCGGCGGGCAGGGCGGCGGACCAGTCGGTGTACAGGCTCGCGCCGGCGTCGTTGCGAACCATCCACCGGATCGCCCCGGCGGTCGAGAACCGGATCGCCGCGTCTTCGCCGGCGGGCACCGTCGAGAGCAGTTCGTGGAGCGTGTAATCGCTCCCGGTCGGCAGGCTGTCCCATCGCTGCCAGAAGCCGACGTGGATCGCCCCGCCCGGCGCGAGGGCGAGCGTGGAATCGCGGCGGGCGTAGCACAGGCCGGTCGTCACGCGCTGGGCGCGGAAGCCCGCCTTGCCCCGCGCGGGCCAGGCGGCGGCGGGCGTCTGCGTGAACAGGGAACCGCCCGTCTGGACGACGCTGCTCCATTCGCCCAGGGAAGGCACTTCCGCGTCGATGTAGCAGGCTAAAGACATCAGGCGTCAGACCTCAATAAGGCCACAGGCTACAGAAAAGAGCAAAGGCCGTTGACGATCAGCTCAGGTCTCGCCAGGCGCCGTCGGCGTATTGGCGCACCTTCGAGAGCGCGGTATCCCAGTACAGGTCGCCTTCGGACGGTTCTGTCGGCGTGGCGGCCTGGCTGCCGCGCCAGCGGCAGTAGGTTTCTTCCAGCCCGTCCGGCCCGTGCATGTGCAGGGCGTCGGCGTTCGAACCGTCCGAAAGCGTTTCGGCCTCCGCGCCGGAGATGTCCGTGGCGTCGAAGAACGTCGCCGCCTCGTTGGCCAGCGCGGCGGTCAGGGCGTTGAGCGTGCGGTACAGGGCCCGGCCGCGATAGTCGGTGATCGCCGTGTGCGCGTACGTGCCGGCGCTGGTGACGATCGTCGCCAGCGGGATGTGCGGCGTCGCCGACGGATTGGGAAAACCCGTGGTGTTGACCGTCAGCGTGGCCGTCGCGCCGCTGACGGCCAGGTAGATGTAGTTCGTGGCGTTGTTGGTCAGCGCCTGCGCGGATGCCCCGGCGTAGGCGATCGTGTTGTCCCCGTTGGCCAGCCGGCCCGCGCGGACGCCGAACGTCAGGTCGCCGTCCTTGTAGACCCGCAGGTCGCCCGCCCGCCGCGCCGCGTCCAGCAGCCGGTAGAGCATCTTGTAGAAGCTCGTGTAGTAGGGCGATTCACCGGTGGGGATGTAGAGCACCTCTTGGCCGGGGTCGCTGGTGCCGCTGAGGGAGTTGAGTTCCGCGTCGCTGGGATAGAGTTCGGTCATGGGGTGTCCTCACGAAATCTGGATGGTGACGGTCTGCGTTTCGGCGTCGTAATCGGTAATGGTGACGGCAGCGGGCGGCGCGGGCGGCGGGGCGGCCTGAAAGGCAACCGGCTCGCCGTCGGCGCCCCTGCCGTCGGGGGCGATCGTCCGCACGAGAAGCTGGTGCGCGCCTTCCTCGGCCAGCGCGGCACTGAGTTCCAGCAGTTCCGCGCCGATGCCGAACGGTCCGGCGCCGAATGCCCCGCGCAAGCCCGGCGCGGCTGCGGCGTCGTAACCGAACCCGCCCGAGCCGAACGGCCCGGCGCCGAGCCCCCACTCGTCCAGCCAGGCCGGGCGAAGCTCCTGCCGGTCGAGCGGACAGTCGTCGATCTGTCCGGTCGCGTGGTCCCCCAGCAGCGCGGCGCAGTCGCCCCGGCCGTGCCGATGGGACCGGACCACCGACGCGCGATACACCCACGCGGGGTTCCGCTGGGCGTCGGACAGCCGCGCCGATAAGTCCGTCCGTCGCAGCGCCGGCGCGACGGCCGCGACGAGGATCTCGGCCGGGCCGCCGAGAATGACGTCGAGCGCGAACGCCCGCTGCGCAGCCGTGTCGGTCCAGTCGGCCAGCCGGCCGTTCACGTAAAGCTGGTGGCAGCAGGCCGCGTTGCCGGAGGCGAAGCGGATTTCCCAACCCGTGCCGCGCGGCACCGCGCGAAGCTGCGTGATGTTGTCGGTGGTGAACTCGTCGCTCATGGCAATTGTCTGTAGACGATGCGGTAATCGCACCAGAAGCCCCGGCCGTGCCGGATGGCCGAGGCCGGGGCGAATTCCTCAACGAGCACGCGATCGTAGACGCGCCCGTAGGAATCGACGAGCGTGTGCAGTTGGCCGTCGAGGAGCCACTCGATCTGCGCCAGCAGCAGGTTGAGCACGTCGCTTCCGGCCGCCTGGAGCCGCCCGGTCTGGACGATGCGTCGCGAGCGCAGGCCCAGGTCCATCGCCAGCTCGCCATCGAGAGCGGCGAAGGCGCGGCGCATCACGGCACGCTGCCAGGACTCGGGGTGGATCTCGTGCGGTCCGCTGCCGAAGAGGTTGTTTCCGTCGAGCGTGCTCATTGGGCGTCCTCCGCGGCGTGGGGGTCGGTCAGGCCGTCGGCGGCCTCGGCGACAAACCGCAGCGTCGCCTCGGCGAAGCCCGCCTGCTCGTAGGCGACATCCGCGCCCGTCAGGACCGCGCCGGCGAGGGTGACGCGGCGCGGCGCCTGGCCCGCGGCGGCAGGGCCGACGACGAACGTCAGCGTCCCGATCTGCCCCGGCGACAGCGCCTCCGCCGCGGCCGTGCCGCGCAGGCGCACCTCCGCCGCCAGGACCGGCCGGGAGCACTGAACGCTCGTGACGAAGGCGTCGCCGTCGCCGGCTGCCGCCTGCGGCTCGCACCGGCGCGACACGCGCACCTGGAGCGGCAGGGGGAGGTCCACGCCGTCGAACGTCACGGACTGGATGCGCGTGTAGCGGTTCATGGCTGGTCCTGCGTCTGGAAGTGGCAGCGGACGGAAAGGCACATTTCCCCCTCGGGTCGTCGCAGCGCTGCGGGTTCGGCGAAGCCGATTTCGGTGGCGGCGCCGGTAGGCAGGTGTTGGCAGCGCCCGGCGCGGAAGGGGTCGGCCAGCAGGGCGCTCGCCGCGTCGCACAGTTCCGCCGCGCGGATCGTTCCGCCCGGCGGCTCATGCGCGCGGGCGTGCACCGTCACGCGGGCCCGCAGGCGGAACCAGCGGGCGCCGGGCGCGTCGTCGGGGCGAAGTTCATCGAGCCCGGCGAGTGTCACGCAGGCACGCGGCGTTGCCGTCGCCGCGGCGCACTCGCCCAGCGTCACCAGCGCGAACCGCCCCGTGCCCCGGAGCGTCTCGACGATGTCGTTCAGGATGTCCGCCACGGGTGAGGGCATCTCACGACCTCCTCAGCGTCACGTGCCCGAGGGTTCGCGTCCGCTCGGCGAAGCCGTCGCCGTCCTCGTCGGCCGCCAGGCGGAGCTGGAGCTGCATGCGGACGGACTCGCGGCGGTAATGCTCGGCCTTGATCCAGTGGGCGTCGTGGGCGGCGGCGTTTTGGGCCTGGGCCACGAACACGCCCGCCAGCGTGAGATACGCAGCCGTCAGGCAAAGCTGCGACGAGTCGGCGAAGTCGGCGGACTGCACGCCGGCGGTCTCGGCGAGCTGGCGGAGCTTTTCGGCCAGCGCGGCCGAGGCGTTGCGAATCTGCGGGCGGAACGTGCGGACGCGGAACGACAGGCCCTCGGCGGACGCGGGCGGAACGGCCGGGCCGTCGGCCTCGGCGCGGAGCACGGAGACCGTCAGCGTCGTCGCGGAGGGCACGGCGAGGATTTCCAGCGGCACGCCCTCGTCCGGCGAGGCGTCGTAGACGCACAGGACCATGCCGGCCGTCACGCCGGCGGCGGAAAAGTCGCTTCCGGGCGAGGTGAAGGTCGTGCCGGAAAGCTGTCCGTCGGAGCCGCCGACGAGTTGCTGGGCGGCAAAGCCCCCGCCGAGAAACAGCCCTGGCTCGATGCCCAGCAGGTCCCTGTCCTGGCAGAATTCGCTCATGGTCGTTTCCTCGTTGGTGGTCGGGTGCGAGGCGCGGGGTTTGTCCCGCCCAGTCTGCCGGTCGCCGGTCCGCTGTCGCGGGCGTGGCGCGGGCGGGACAGGCCCGGCGCCTCGCGCCGGGGTTCGATGCCGCTAGGAGATGCTCAGGCCGGTGATGAGCCCGTGGGCGTTCTCGTTGCGGAGTTCCAGCGTGTATTCGCCGATGACCTCGCCGGCCTCGTAGTCGCCGGCGCTGGCCAGCGGCTTGTAGTGGAAGCTGCGCCCGGCCAGCGGCAGCACGTCGATCCGTCCGGAGTCCAGCAGCAGCACCGTGTCGGCGGGCACGGCCCGGCAGAGGATGACGCGGCAGACGCCGAAGTCGCTCTCGTAGACGCTCACCAGGTCGCGGTACGACGTGTCGGCCGGTCCGTACGCCCGACCGGAGGTGAGGAACGAGTTGATCCGCCGCTTCTGCTTTCCGTTGACGACGAGGGTGTCGATGCGGCTGGACGCCTGCTCCCAGATGCTCCGCAGTGCGAGGTTGAGCTGCGCCTCGGTGAGGTCGGTGTCGGCGGGGAATCCGTCGGCGCCGGGCGAAAAGACGTTTGTCGTCAGGCTGGGCAGGATTCCGCGCATCGTCCGGCGGACGGACTCGCCGCCCTGCGGGTTGCTGACGGGGGCGATGCCGTTGACGACGGTGTTCTCCAGGTCGCGGAGCAGTTCGCGGAGGCGCTCCTGCTTCTGGTAGTCCAGTTCGTCGCTGACGGCGACCTTGCGGACGGCCAGGTCGGACCCGCTGACGCGGACGGCGGAGGTGAAGATCTGCGTCCAGTTTCCCTTGCGGACGCGGGTGGTGAAGCGGGCGGCCGGGGCGTCGTCGCCCTCGAGGGCGGCGTTGCCCAGGATGTGCAGCACCTGGGCGTCGGAAAGGTCTTCGGGCGTGGAGCCGCCGTAGCCGCGAGTGACGGTGAGGGTGCCGGCGCCGGTGTCGACGTCCGTCACGAGCATCAACTCGCCGCTGCCGTGGGGACGCAGCTGGTCGCCGACGCGGAATCGCGCCGCGTGCGCCACGCCGAAGGTCGTGTCGGCGGCGGGGTCGGTCCACGTGTCATCGTTGACGGCGTCGGTGTTGGGCAGCAGCTCGTCCTCGAGCCACTCGTGGTAGGTGCTGCCGGCGGCGCGGGGCGCGTCGCCCAGGTGGTCCAGCAGGGGCGTCTCGTACGGCGAGACGATGCTGACGATGTCCGACACGTCCTCGGCGAGTTCCGGCAGCGTCGCGCCGGCCGAGTAGGTTGCCTTGCCTGTGAATGCCATGGATGGTTTCTCCTGTGTGGGAAAAGGGGTCAGTGGGTTGCCAGTTGCCTGCGGAGACGCAGGTAGTCGGCGACGTCGCGCCGGTTTCCGCTGTGGGCGGCGCGTCGCGCGGCGTCGGCCAGGTCGGCCGCGGGAGCCTGCCGGGGCTTCGGGGCGGCCGTCGGCGGGGGAAGCCCGCCCGCCGCCGCGCGAAGGTACGGCTTGTCGAGCAGGAGTTGCTCGACGTGCCGGCCGAGGGCGTCGGCCCCGAGCGGCTCGTTGAGGTCCACGCGCTTGGACAGCAGAATCGACGCCGCCTCAAGATCGGTCACGCCGGACTCGACGAGGGCCCTCTCGGCCGCGATGCGGTTCTCGGCGAAGAGAATCTGCTGACGGGCCTCGTCGCGCTGGGCCTCGGCCAGCGCGAGCTGGTTGCGCTGGTCCTCGAGCTGCGCCTGGACTTCGCGGAACTGCTGTTCCAGATCGTGAATCCGGGCCTCGGCCTGCTGCGCCCGCCGGCGATACCGGATGGACTCGGCCACCGGCACGAGCCGTCCGGGGGCGGGGCTTTCGGCGGGGCTGTCGTCCCGCGGTTCGGCCTCGACCGGGATATCCTGCTGCTCTGTCATGGGGGTTCCTTTCGCTTGGTTTTTGCGCGGGGTCATTCGTTGTTCTCAGGTCCGTAGCCGAGCTCGGCGAGAATCCGTTCCGCGGGCACGCCGAGCTGCGCCTTGATCTGGGCGTTGCGGAGCTGCTCCGACTCGTCGCTGGGCAGCGGGCTGGGCCAGTGGATCTCGACGCGGCGGTCGGCTGGCGCGGTTCGCAGCGCGCCGAACCGGTCGAGCACGGCCAGGCTCATTTCCACGATCCGCTGGAGCCCCTCGCCGTAGGTCAGGCGCTTGCGGGCGGTGCGGGCGAGCAGGCCGGCCAGCACCACCTTCAGCGCCGCAGCGCTGGTGAGGTTGCCCACGTTCCCGCGGATCAGCCCTGCCGCCAGCGGCGTGACGCCGGAGACCTTGTCCATCGCCTGGCGGACCTGGTCGATGTGGGCGTCCTCGCTGGGCGAGCCGCTGTCGGCGCCGAATTCCTGGATGGAGGCGTCGATGTTCGTGGTGGCCCACATCTGCCCCGGGCCGACCGGGCGCTCCAGGAAGTCGTCGATGCCCTTGCCCAGGTACATGCGGAACGACTGGTACGTGACGCGATGCGCCCGGTCGCTCAGGCGGGTGTTGAGTTCGTCCTGGAGGGGAATGAGCGGTTCGACGTCGCTGAGCCCCTCGTACGCGCCGGGGACGGCGAGGTTGGGAATGTGCACGACGGGCAGCCGCCCGAGCGCGTTGGGACCCTCGACCGCCAGGCGGCCGTTCTCATACCGTTGCCACCACGTCGGGCCGAGAATCTCGACGACCTCGACGGTTTCGGGGGACGGAGCGGCCGGGCCGCGGCCCAGACGCCACCACGGGCGATCCTGCGAGGCCAGGCGGGGCGGGTGCTTCTCGAACCGCTGCACCCAGTAGCGGACGCGGCGGTAATCGTTCTCGTCCAGGATGGGCAGGACCCGCCCGGCCTCGATGGTCTCGAGCCGAAGCGTGCGGGCGAACCGGATGGCCCGTGCAAGGGAGGTGTTAGACCGGGCCGGCGCGGGGTCCGTGCCGTCATCCTGTCGGCCGTCGGAGGCCGAGGCATCGCCCTGCCGGCGCGGGGGAGAGACGGGTTCGTCGAGAGGGGGGGGAAGGGAAAGTTCGGCGGAGTCGGCGGACATGTCGCCGGCAGGGGTGCGAAGGGCAACGTCGACGAAGCCGAACACGGCCCCCAGCAGCGCGAGCTCCTGGAGGAACGCCAGGCCGCCGTTGGCTTCGAGCAGGTGGGCGAGGACCGTTTCGACGGTCCGCGCCTGCCGCGGATCGGCCGCGAGCGAGCGGATCATCGGGCGACGCCCGAAAAGGAACTCGACCATCGTCTGGACGCGCCAGCCGATGTCGTTCTCGATGACGACCTCCTTGCGGCGGAGGTCGGTGAGGTGGTCGGAAATTCCCCCGCGATGGACGCCGGTGATGCGGGCGGGCAGTCCGACTTCCTGCGCCTGGAGATAGGGGCGGCTGTTCCCGTTGAGCGCCTCGGCGGCCGGGCCGACCGCCGGAAGCAGCGGGTTGCGGAAATAGTTCCACAGCCGCTCGAAGCGGGCCTCGGTCCGGTGCGATTGCCGACTGACCACGTGGGCGAGATACTCGGCGTCGAGATGCGGGTCGCGGAAGTTTGTCAGGTCGAATCCCATGATGTCGCTCCTCACCCTTTCCCGGCGCGCTCGGCGGTGCGCTGCCCAGGAGTCGCGCGAAAATGCGTTTTGCCGCCGCAACTCCCGGCCGGGCCGGAAGAAAAAATTTCTCATTTTCCCGAGGGGGGTCGGAAAAATCCGGCGGCCGGCGGGCAGCGCACTGTGTGCGATTTGCCCCCCTGGACAGGTGACAAACCCCCGCCGTTGCGGTACACTCCGAACGCCATGGACGACCGAAGGAACACCTACGTCAGCCCGCTGGAAGGACGCTACGCCAGCCGGGAAATGCGGGAGCTGTTCAGCGACCAGCGGAAGTTTTCCACTTGGCGCAGGCTCTGGCTGGCGCTGGCCGAAGCGCAGAAGGCGCTCGGGCTGGACATTTCCAGCGAGCAGCTCCGGCAGATGGCGGCGCACCTCGACGACATCGGCTACGACCTGGCGGCCGAGTATGAGAAGAAGCTCCGTCACGACGTGATGGCGCACATTTACGCCTTTGGCGATGCGGCGCCCGCCGCCCGCGCGATCATCCACCTGGGCGCCACCAGCCAGTTCGTCAACTGCAACACCGACATGATCCAGATGCGCGAGGGTCTGGAAATCCTGCGCGGGCGTCTGGTCAACATCATCGACGCGCTGGGGAAGTTCGCCGACAAGTACCGCGACCTGCCGTGCCTGGCGTTCACGCACTTCCAGCCGGCGCAGCTGACGACGGTGGGCAAGCGCGCGGCGCTGTGGTGCCGCGAGTTCGTCATGGACCTGCGCGACCTGGAGTTCCGCCTGGAGTGCCTGGAATTCCGCGGCGTCAAGGGAACCACCGGCACGCAGGCGAGCTTCCTGGCGCTGTTCGACGGCGACCACGACAAGGTGCTCGAGCTGGAACGGATGGTGGCGAAGAAGATGGGCTTCGAGAAAATCGCCGCCATCACCGGGCAGACCTACAGCCGGAAAATCGACGCCGCCGTGGCGCAGGTGCTCGCGGGGATCGGCGCGAGCGTGCACAAGTTCTGCAACGACATCCGCCTGCTGGCGCACCGCAAGGAGATGGAGGAGCCCTTCGAGTCTACGCAGGTGGGCTCCAGCGCGATGGCCTACAAGCGCAACCCGATGCGGTGCGAGCGGGCGACGGCGCTGGCGCGGTTCCTGATGGACGTGGCGCAGAGCCCGCTGCACACGGCCGCGGAGCAGTGGTTCGAGCGCACGCTGGACGATTCGGCCAACAAGCGCCTGGCGATGACGGAGGCGTTCCTGTCGGCCGACGCGGCGCTGCTGATCGTGCTGAACGTCGCGCAGGGGCTGGTGGTGTATCCGGCGGTGATCGAGGCAGCGGTGGCGGCGGAGCTTCCGTTCATGGCCACCGAGAACATCCTGATGGCCGGCGTGAAAGCGGGGGGCGACCGCC
>JAKPKY010000005.1 GCA_029553505.1 Planctomycetota bacterium | reverse complement strand
CCGTGCGGTCCGGGCCGGACTTCCATGTGGTCCGGGGCAGCGACCTGCGCGTGATTGTCGAGGCGTCGGGCCAGGCCCCGGCGGAGATCACGGTGCACTTCCCCGGCACGGGCCAGAGCCAGCAGGTCCGCCGCGCCGACGGCGGCACGCGGTATGAGTTGGTGTTCCAGGCCGTCGCCGAACCGCTCGAGTTCTACGTGACCGGCGGAGACGATGCCCAGGACCGCCGTCGCCCGCACCGCGTGACCGTCATCGATCCGCCGGAACTGGAGGCAGTGGAGTTTGTCGTGGTGTATCCGCGGCACATGAACCGTGCCGAGCCCCAGCCGATACCGAGCGGCAGCGGGCTGATTCCCGCGCCCATCGGCTCGACGGTGCAGGTCTGGGCCTGCGCGAACAAGACGCTCCGGTCGGCCGAAATCCTGCTGGACGGAAAGCCCCTGCGCCGCATGCGGGTGGTGCCCGTCGGCGGGGCGGAGGAGGAGCAATCGCTCCCCGGCCTGACCTGCGAGTTCGAAATCGCCGGCGCCAATGCAGCCGCCACGCGGACCCTGGAATTCTCGCTGGTGGATGCGGCGGGAATCGCCAACCCCCGCGCGGGACGCTACGTCGTGCAGGTCCAGCCGGACCGCGAGCCTGCCGTCGAGGTCCAGAAACGCGGCGTCGGGGCCGCGATCGCCCCCGAGGCGATCGTTCCGCTGGCCGTCCGCGTCAAGGACGACTGCGGGGTCGCGCTGCTGGAGGTGCTGCTGTTCAAGAACGACGGCAGGGAGCCGTTCCACCGCGAGCGAGTGTCCGACATCCCGGCCGGGCGGCGCGAGGTGCAGACTGTCTGCCGCGTGGACCTGAAGGAACGTGGGCTGGCGCCGGGCGATTCCGTGTCGATCCAGCTTCGCGCGGTGGACAACCTTCCTGCCGAGCTGAGCGGGCCCAACGAGGCGTTCAGCGGGCGCGTGATCCTACGCGTGGTCAAGCCCACCGACCTGATGGAAGACCTTGTCCGCCGGCAGCAGGAGCTGCGCCTGGAGTTCCTCCAGACCATCGGCATCGAGGAGTCGGCCAGGGCCAAGACCGCCGAGGCCGCCAAGATTCTCGAACTCGGCAGCGTCGTCCCCGACGTCCGCCGCAAGCTCAAGGACTCCGCCATCGTGCAGGGGACCGTCGGCTCGCAATGCGCCAAGACGGCCGACACCTTCGAGGGAATCCTCGAGGAGATGCGCAACAACCGCTTGGGCAGTCCGCGCGATCACGCGCAGATGGCCGAGGGAATCCTCGCGCCCCTGCGCAACCTGGGCGAGCCGATGGACAAGACGGTCACGGCGCTGAACGGCACGGCGGCCGTGGAGGACCCCGCGGCGCTGCGCCAGCAGGCGCAGGCCATCGAACGCCAGCAGCAGGCGCTGCGTGAGCGGATGGAGCGGATCGCCGAGGGCATGGAGAAGCTGGAGAGCCGCCAGGCGCTGGCCAACGAGCTGGAATGGGTCATCCGCACATCGGAAGAATTGTTGAAACTGATCGAGAAGCAGAGCGACCAAGACATCGAGGACGTCTTCGAAGGCGGCGGAGCGACGAGTCGCCCGGCCAGGCCGTAAATGCCCCACGATGGGATGGGAAGACGAATCATGAAAACGATCATGACAGCGGCATGCGTGGCGATGCTGGCGGTCCTGGCCGGTTCGGCCTGGGCCCAGGGCGCGGCTGCGGAAAAGGGCGACGGCGAACTGGCCGCCCGCCAGCAGTTCACCCGCGAGAAGTTCCAGGCCCTCAAGGCCCGGATGCTCCGCGTGGCGGACCTGCTGGAGAAGACCGAACCGGAATCCGCCGCGGCGATCCGCCAGGCCGTCAACGAGGCCCAGCGGGCGTTCATCGACCAGGACATGGAGAAGGTCATCCAGTACCTGCTGCGGGGGCTGCCCTCCAACGCCGCGCGGACCGAGATCGAGGTCATCAAGGAGTTGCGCGAGGTGCTCGAAACGCTCCGCCGGGGCATCATGGACCTCGACGAGCGGTACCAGCGCATCCAGGAATGGAAGGCCCTGGCGGCAAAGATCGACGAGATTCTCAAGCAGCAGAAGGCCCTGGAGGCCAAGAGCCGCCTGGCCATGCAGGCCGACCGGATGGCCGAACGCCTCGAAAAACTCGGGGCGGAGATGGAGGCGATCGTCCGCGAGCAGAAGGAACTTCTCCAGCAGACGGGCGGGCAGGCTGGCGACGAGGACTTGCGAAAGCTCTCGACTGCCCGCGACGCCGTGCGCGACTTGATCGCCAGGCAGGAGAAGCTCGCAGACGCCGTCAAAGGCGCGCCGGTGGGTGGTCTGCCCGTGGCAGCCGAGGCGCAGAAGAAACTCTCCGGTGAGGCGGGCAAGCTCGCCGAGGACCTGAGCAAACTCGCGAAGGATACCGCCGTCGCGGCCAAACTCGCCCAAGCCGGCGCCGACGGAAAGTCGATTTCGACGGCCGCGGCAAACACCGCGACCGCCCGGGGCGAGATGGACAAGGCCGGCGCGGCGCTGGACAACCTTGACCCCGCCCGCGCGGGCCGCTCGCAGGAGCAGGCGCTGGCGGACCTGAAGGCGGCGGAGAAGGCCCTGTCCGGAGCGCTGTCGAAGGCGTCGGCCGGCACGGCTGCGGCGGGCCTGGGCGAGAAGCAGTCGCAGCTTTCAAAACGAACGAGCGAGCTGGCCAAGCAGGTAACGCAGGCGGCCGGCGAGGCCGGTCTCGACGCCGACCCCGCCCGTCTGGACAAGGCCTCCGGCGAGATGGACCGCGCGGCCGACAAGCTCGGCGGGCAGGACCCCAAGACCGCCACGGAGCACCAGAAGAACGCCCTCAAGCAGCTCGAGGACGAGAAGTACAAGCTGGCGGACCTGAGCCGGCGGATCCTGGAAAAGGCGAGCGAGCCGGCGCAGAAGGATGCGCCCGAGCAGAAAGACCTTTCCGAGCGAACCGCGCAGGTCGGCGAGCAGATGAAACCGCGCGAGAACAAGCCCGCCGCGCCGGGTCAGGCGTCGGTGTCGTCGGCGGCGGGGGCGATGTCCGAGGCATCCGGCAAGCTGGGCGAGGGCAAGTCCGGCGACGCCAACAGCAGCCAGAACCGCGCCATCGAAGACCTGAAAAAAGCCCGGCGCGACCTGGAAGACGCGCTCGCGCAGGAGCAGGAGATGGCCCAGGCCGAGGCGCTCGCCAAGATCGACGCGATGCTCGAGCGGATCCTCAAGACCCAGCAGGGCCTGTCTTCGCAGACGAAGGAAACCTTCGCCAAGCGCCCGCCCGACGGCGAATACGCCCGCGCCGAGCAGATCAAGCTCAAGGAACTTTCCGACGGCGAGGGGCGCTTGCGCGACGACGCGGCGAAGGTGCTCGAGATGCTCCGCAAGGAAGGCTCGACGGTGGTCTTCCCCGTGGTGCTGGAGCAGGTGGGCAAAGACCTTGCCTCGGTGCAGGACCTGCTGGCGCGGCGCGAAGCGGGCAAGCTCACGCAGGCGATGCAGCAGGAGATCGAGAAGAGCCTCCAGGAACTCATCGATTCGATCCGCAAGGAGCTTTCCACCCGGCGCAAGAAGAACCAGGGCGGTGGCGGCGGGCCTGGCGGCGGGGGCGGGGGCGGCGGCGGTCCCCTCGTCCAGATGGACGCCGAACTCCGCATGCTCCGCTCGATGCAGTTGCTCGTCAATTCGCGGACTAAGACGCTCGATGCGAGCAAGGCGGAAAACACGGCTGCCCCGGCGGACCTGGCGGCCCAGCACCGGGAACTTGCCGAGCGACAGCAGACGCTCCGCAAGATGGCCGAGGCGATGGTGGAGAAGATGAAGGCGTCCGCCGGCGCGGGAGGGCGGTAAAATGGGCGGCGAGGCACGGCGCAAGGAGCGGCGCATGAAGATCAGGAAGCACTTGGCGATTGTCCTGGCGGCGTGGGGCCTGTGCGCGGCGGCGAGGGCGCAGGACCTGCCCGACCCGGCGGACGTCTCGCCCGCGCCGGACACAGCGGCCCACGCGACCCCGCGCGAACCGGACCCCGCCGACCGCGAGTTGGAGCGAATGCTGGAGAACATGACGCCCGAGGAACTCCAGCAGTTGGTCAAGGAAGCGATGAAGTCCCGCCTGCGAGTGGAGCGCCAGCAGGTGGCGCGGGAAATCCGCGACGCCCCGATGTATTTCGACCCCAAGGCCAAGGCTGCCGCCTTGGCGGTTTTGGAGAAGGATCCCGCCGACACGCAGAAGGACAACATCCAGCGCATCTGCGAGGCGCTGGCGGCCGTGGATTCGGACTTCGGCGCCGTCCACAAGCTCTACGCCAAGGGGGAATACGAGGCGGCGGCCGCCAAGGCCCTGCCTGCGCTGGACACGCGAGACGCGTCCTACCTCAGCGCGGCCCGGCATTTCCTCTGTGCCCAGGCACTGGCCCGATGCGGACAAGGCGAGCGCGCCGTCGAGGTCTACGCCGACCTGCTGGCCAACATGCCGGAGAAGATCAGCTTCGCGGCGACCGCGTCGGTGCAGGCGGCGGAAACGTGGGAGAAACTCGGTCGGCAGTTCTACGCGATGAAGATGTACGCCTACTGCCTGGCCAACTACGGGCTGACCCTCGACACCGAGGAGGCGCGGAAAATCCTCCTGAAAGTCGAGCAGTACCAGAAGGTTTACAAAGACCCGCTGGGCACGGTCGCCGGGAAGATGGGCGAGGTGCAGCAGCGTCTGGCCGAGCGCGACAGCGGAAAGGTCACGCAGACGCGGCAGCAGGAGATCGTCGCGCTGCTGGAGGACCTGATCAAGCTGTCCGAGGAGCGGCAGGGGCAAGGGGGCAACTCGAATTCACAGAACAACAAGCCGCGGGAACAGGGCGAATCGCAGGGCCAGCAGCCTCCCGGCGCCGTCGGTCAGCAGGGGGGCAACAATCCCAGCAGCCCGATGGCCGACAGCATGATCGTGCCCGGCCCGACGCAGCGCCCCAGCAACCTCGCCCGCGAGCACGTGGGCGACGGAGAGGGCGACTGGTCCTCGCTGCCCCCGCGCCAGCGAGAGAAGCTCGAGTCGATCCTGAAGACCCGCGCGCCGGAAGGCTACCGGGACGTCACGCGCGATTACCACAAGAAACTGGCGGAAGACGCCTCGGGGAGATGACATGCGGGTTCTGGCCTATGTCGCGACCGCCGTTGCGATTCTGCTGGTTTCCGACACCGCGCGCGGCGAGGACGAGGCGCGCGTGGACCGCATCGACACGACCTCGGCCGCCGGCAGGCTGACGGCGATCACCGACCAGGCGATCGTCTTGGCCGGGGCTGAAGGCAAGCAGAGCGTCCCCCGCGCCGACGCGGCGCAACTCGTCCTCGCCGAGGCGAAGGACCTCCTCCAACCAGGCCGACAGGTGGTGGTGACCAGCGCCGGCGAGGAACTGACGGCCGCGAACGTCCGAGTCTCCGACGGAAAAGTTCGATGGGAAAGCCCGCTGCTGGGCGAGGTGGAACTGCCCGTAGCAAGTGTGCGGACGCTGTATCTGCCCGCCGCCAACCAGACGGTCGCGGCCATCCGGGCTCGCATGAGCGAAATGAAGCTCGACGCCGCGCGGGACACGCTGATCGTCGCCAAGACGGCGGACAACTGGATCGCCGTCGAAGGCGTGCTGAAGGCGATCTCGGCCGATAGGATTTCCTTCCGCTGGAAGGATTCCGACCGCGCCATCGCTGCCGACACCGTGCCGGCCGTGCGCCTGGCGGCGCTGGAAATGCCCACCGTGCCCTCCGCGGGCACAGTGCTGGGCGTGGACGGCTCTTCGCTGGCGTTCCGCTCGTTGGCGTTTGCGGACGGGGTGTTCGTCGTGGAATCGCCGACGGCGGGCCGGCGGACGCTCGATGCGAAGAAAGTCGCGGCCGTGCGGTTCCGCTCCGACCGCGTGACGGACCTGGGCGATCTGACGCCCGCGCGGGTCGTCGAGCGGGGGCTTCTGGACGCCCGCTGGCCGTACCGCGTGGGGCGGTCGGCGGCGGGAAAGGCGCTGCGCCTCGACGGGCGGACATACCCAACCGGGCTGGGGCTGCACAGCCATTGCGAACTGACATACGACCTGGGTGGGCAGTACGTCAAGCTGGTCGCGCTGGCGGGCATCGATGACGCCGCCCGTCCGCGCGGCGACGCGACGCTGAGCTTCGAAGGCGACGGAAAGCCTCTCGGCAAGCCCCTCCGCCTGACGGGCGAAAGCCCCGCCCAGCCGGTCCGCCTGGACGTCGCGGGCGTCAAGACGCTGACGATCCGCGTGGACTTCGGCGAGGACAAGCTCGACGTCGGCGACCAGGTGGACCTCGCCGCCGCCCGATTGATCAAGTAGCGCATACGCAAGGCAGGGGGTATCGACCGTCGCGGCGCGGCGGTAGACTCTGGGCATGGACCCGCGCGTGGAACTCGCCGCCGTCGTCAAGAAACTCGCCTTGGAGACGGGTTTTGCGCGCGTGGGAATCGCCCCGGCCGGGCCGACGCCTCACGCGGAGTTGTTCGACGAATGGCTGCGGCGGGGCTGGCACGGGGAAATGAGCTATCTCGCCCGAGATGCCGAAACGCGCCGCCGGCCGGACCGACTGGTGCCGGGTGCGAGGAGCGTCCTGTGCCTGGTGGCGCCGTACGCCCCGGTTGGGGAAGACGCGCCCGCGAATCCTTCCGTCGCGTTTCTCGCCCGCTACGCCCGCGGCAGGGACTACCACAAGGTCCTCAAGAAGCGCTGCCACGTTCTGATGGACCGCATCCGTGAGGTTTCGCCGGATTTCGAGGGCAGGGCATTCGTGGACTCGGTCCCGCTGTCGGAGCGGTCGCTAGCGGCGGCGGCCGGGGTAGGCTGGATCGGCCGGAACGGCTGCCTGATCGTCCCCGGCTTGGGCAGCTACGTGCTGCTGGCGGAGATTATCTGCAACCTGGACCTGCCGCCCGACGCGCCGCTGCCTGACGGGTGCGGCCCGTGCCGCCAGTGCGTTTTCGCCTGTCCGACGGGCGCGATCGCCGATGGCCCGCTGGTGGACGCCCGGCGCTGCCTGAGTTGCCTGACGATCGAGCATCGCGGGGAGATTGCCCCTGAACTCCGCGCCGCGCTGGGGCGGCGCGTTTTCGGCTGCGACGCCTGCCAGGAGGCCTGCCCCCACAATCGCGGCGTTCCGCCCGGCGAGGCGGAGCTGACCGGCGAGCGGCGCGTGACGCTGGCGGAGATCCTTGCCTGGCGGGAAGGCGACTGGGACGCCTTCACGCGCGGCGCGGCCTTGCGCCGCGCGAAACTCGACCAGTGGCTGCGCAACGCAGCGCTGGCGGCGGGAAACAGCGGCGATACGTCCCTGATCGGACCCCTGCGGAGGCTCCTCGCTGGCGGGGCGGGACCCGCCGACGCCGTTGCCTGGGCCTTGGCACGCTTGGGCGCTGGCGGATGAAGTTTGACGCGGGCCCCGCGGCGCCTACAATCTTGTCCGGGAGGATTTCCATGCACGATAACGACAACGACAACGGAAATGTGGACGAGTCGAAGGTTGACCTGCCGGCCATCGAGAAGGCGGTGAAGCAGATTCTCCAGGCCGTCGGCGAGGACACGCAACGCGAAGGCCTCCGCGACACTCCCGCGCGCGTCGCGCGGATGTACGCGGAGCTGTTCGCGGGCCTGCACGAGGATCCGGCGCGGTACCTGGACGTGGATTTCACCGAGAAGTACGACGAGATGGTCGTGCTGCGGGACATCCCGTTCTATTCCATGTGCGAGCACCACCTGCTTCCGTTCATGGGGCACGCGCACGTGGCCTACATTCCGCGGGGCAAGGTAGTGGGGCTCAGCAAGCTCGCGCGGATCGTCGAGGCGTTCGCCCGTCGCCCGCAGCTTCAGGAGCGCCTGACGCTCCAGATTGCCGAGATGCTCATGACCAACCTCGACGCCAAGGGCGTGGGCGTCATCATCGAGGCCACCCACACGTGCATGACCATCCGCGGGGTCAAGAAACCCGGCGCGGTCATGGTGACCTCGACGATGCTGGGAATCTTCCGCAGCAACTTCGCCACCCGCACCGAGGCGGTGAACCTTCTGACCGGCGGGAACCGGTGACGCCTCGGCGCTCGCAGTTTCCACGATGCCCCAACAAGGTATGTGAGATGAGCCATAACAGAATGATCCGGATTGTGTTTGCCGTGCTCGCGGCGGGGGCCCTGTCGGGGTGCGTCCAGCCGGACGGGCTGGACCCGACGATCCTGAACCGCTACCAGGAGCAGATGGCTGCACGGGGTCCGCAGGCGCGCGACGCGCAGGACGGGCTCGGTCTGCTGCGCCCGTCGCCCGTGGCGTCTCTGCCTCGACTGGCGGTGACGCCGGGCAAAAAGGACCAGCCTGCCGTCGTGCGCCTGACGCTCGACGAAGCCGTCCTGCGGGCGCTGGCCAACAACGCGGAGATCCGCGTGGAGAGCTTTTCTCCCGCCATCGCGCGCGAGGACATGCGGGCGGCGGCCGCCGAGTTCGACTACGTGCTCTTCGGCGGATGGTCGAGGGTCAAGGACGATCGGCGGACCGACAGCACCCTCGGCGGCGGCCAGACGCGCGTCCGCGAAGCCTCCGCCGGCGTGAAGCAGAAAACCGTCACCGGCGCCACGTGGTCCGCCGAATACACCTGGAACCGCACGTGGGACAACTCCGGTGCCCACACGCTGACGAACCGATACGAGCCGACGATCGTCGCCAGCGTCACCCAGCCGCTGCTGCGCGACGCCTGGCCGGCGGTCAACCTCGCCCGGATGCGGATCGCCTCGATCAGCGAGTCCGCCAGTCGGTCCGCCTTCCGCGCGAAGGTCGAGGACGTCGTCACGACCGTCGTGACGACGTACTGGTCGCTCCGGCAGGCGCGGCGCGACCTGGAGATCCAGCAGTGGCTGCTCGACGAGGCGCGGGCGACGCTGGAGAAGCTGCGCCTGCGGCAGAAGCTCGACGTCACCGCCGTCGAAATTCGCCAGACGGAAGCCGCCGTCCGCACGCGCGAAGCCGCCCTCGTCCGCGCCCGCCGGACCATCGGCGACTTGCAGGACGCCCTGGTGCGCCTGCTGTCCGATCCGCAGCTCAATCTGCTGTCCGGCGCCGAGGTCGTGCCCGTCACCGAGGCTGCGGACGTCCGCATCCGTCTCGACGAGGCCGACCAACTCGTCACGGCCCTGCGCCACAGCCCACTGCTGGAGCAGGCGCGCCTGGCGATCGCGGTGGCCGACGTCAACGTCCGCGTCGCCTGCAACCAAACGCTTCCCCGGCTGGACTTCACCGCCGCGGGGACGCTCCAGGGACTTGGCGGCAGCAGCAAGCAGGGGCACGAC
>JAKPKY010000002.1 GCA_029553505.1 Planctomycetota bacterium | reverse complement strand
GTCGTGCCGCCGCCGAGGTCGATGAGCAGGACGCCGTTTTTCTTCTGTTCGGGCGTCAGCACCGCCAGAGAGGCGGCGCACACGCTGAAGACCGTGTCCTCGACTTCGACCGAAACGTGGCGGAACACGGTCGCGACGTTTTCGAACCGGGCGCGTGCGCCGTGGATAACGAGAACGGTGAGCGCGAGCTGGCTGCCGGCCATCCCCACCGGGTTGCCGATCCCCTCCATGTCGTCCACGGTGAAGGTCTGCAGAAAGGTGTGGATCGCCTTGCGGGTCTCGTCCAGATGGACCGTCGCCGCGAGGTCGGTCACCTCGTTGACATCATCCTGGGTGACGCTGTTGTCACGCCCCTGGATCGGGATGTTGCCGAGGTTTGCCACGCTCTGCAGATGCGCGCCGGAAACTCCCAGCAGCACCTGGCGGATGGTCAGATTGCCGTTCTCCTCCGCCTGGCGCAACGCCGCAGCGAGCCCGGTCTCGGCCTGTTCGACCGCCACCACCTGCCCTTTGCGGACGCCGGTGGTGGGATAGGTGCCGACCGCCGTCAGCGCCAGCCGGCCGTCGTCCGTGCATTCGCCCACCGCGACGACCGTCCGCGTCGTACCCAACTCAACCGCGACCAAAGGTGGCATCGCCATGGCTGTCCTTCCGTTTTTCCGCCTATTCGGCCGCAATGCGTCCGGGAACCGTCGCGTTCCAATAGCGCCGGCCGCGGCCGCCCGCCGTGTTCATCGCCCGCGACAACTCGGCCAGCGTGCGCCGCAGATGCTCCCGCGAACCGCCGTTGGGATCGAGCATCCCCGGCCAGGAGAGGGCCACCTGCTTCTGGTCGACGAGCGTGAGCGTCAGGTGGTCGGGATGCGCGGCGTCGATCGAGACGACCGGGATGCGGAACGGCTGGTTCTCGAGGAAGGCGACAAGGCGGATCCCCGCCAGCGCCATGCCGGAGAGGCGCCCGCCCAGCGCGGTGTCGAACCCCTCCAGTCCGGTCAGCAGCGGCAGCTCCGCGATCCCCCGGTAGCGGACGAAAATCGCCCCTTCGCTGTCCGCGACCAGTCCGCCGATCCTCTCGACGCGCACCAGCGGCCGGCGTTCGACGATGCGCACCTTGAGCGTGTCGGGCAGCACGCGTGTGATGCGGATGTCGCGGACA
>JAKPKY010000244.1 GCA_029553505.1 Planctomycetota bacterium | reverse complement strand
CGCCTGGACCGAGACGTGGGTCGAGGCCTCCCGCAGGTTTGCCGCCGAGTTGCTGGGCGCGGAGCCCGGCGAGATCGCGCTGCTCGGGCCCACCGCCCTGGGCCTGAACCTGGTCGCCGCGGGCCTCCCGTGGCGTCCGGGCGATGAGGTCGTCTATTACCCCGACGACTATCCCGCCAACGTGTATCCATGGGCCGCGCTCCGCGCGCGCGGCGTGACGCCCGTGGCGCTCCGGCCCGGCGCGCCCGGCGTGATCACCTGGGACCTGCTCGAGGCGGCGCTTACCGAACGCACGCGGCTGGTGTCGCTGGCGACGGCCCATTTCCTCACCGGATACCGCATCGACGTGGACAGCATCGGCCGCAAGCTGCACGAGCGCGGCGTGCTCTTCTGCCTGGACGCTATCCAGACGCTGGGCGCGTTTCCGTTGCGCGTCGAGCACGTCGATTTTCTCAGCGCGGACTCGCACAAATGGCTGCTTGGCCCGGCGGGCGCGGGCATCCTGTACGTGAGCCGCGACACATTCGACATCCTGCAACCCGCCCTCCTCGGTTCATGGAATGTGGTGTCGCCACAGTTCATCGCCCAGGACACCATCGCCTTCTACGAGGGCGCGCGGCGCTACGAACCCGGCATGCTGAATCTGCCGGGGATAGTCGGGATGGCTGCGTCGCTCGAACTCCTCCTCTCGCTCGGCATCGACGCCATCAGTGCGCGGATTCTCGAGCTGCGCCGCGGGTTTCTGGACCGTCTGCGCACCCTGGGGTACCGTCACTGCCTCGAGGCGTACGGCCGGCCGCCCGATACCGCCGGGGCAGACCTCTCGGGCATCATCAGCGTGTCCCATCCCGAAAAGGACCTGCCCGAGGTCGCGCGCCGTCTGCAGGCGGCGGACATCGTCGTTTCGCTACGGCACAACCGCGCGGGCGAGGCGTTTCTACGTTTCTCGCCGCACTTTTACAACACCGAAGCCGAACTCGACCACGTGCTCGAGGTGCTCGGGCGGTCCTGAGGGCCGTTTGCCCGGAGGCGCCACGAGCGTTTTCGCCAGCGGAAGGAGATCGTCGCGATGAAAAGTTACCGAAAGGAACTGTGGTTCAATGCGTCGCAGCGCCGGCAGATCATTCATATCACGCCGCAGATCGAGGAATGCCTCCGGGA
>JAKPKY010000264.1 GCA_029553505.1 Planctomycetota bacterium | reverse complement strand
CGGGATAAGATCAACGCCATCTTCGCCCACAAGCTTGACCGCGTCTGCCGCAACATGCGGGACGCGGTTCGGCTCCAGGAGCTCGAAGACACCTGCGGCGTGCAGTTGTCTTTCGTCGAGAACCAGTTCGGCCCCGGCGCTGCCGGGGCCTTGTCCTTCAACGTCATGGCCGCCGTGGCGCAGTACTACTCGGACAACCTGCGGACGGAGGTCCTTAAGGGCATGGACGAGAAGGTGCGCCAGGGCTGGCCGACGGGCCTCGCGCCCTACGGGTACGTGAACGTCGACAACCGCGAAGAGCCCGTCATCCCGCACCCCGAGAAGTCCAAAACGGTCGTTCGCATCTTCGAGCTCTACGCCAGCGGGCAGTACACCTTCGAGAGCCTCGCCGAGAAGCTGGCCCAGGAGGGCCACACCCACAGGCCCAGCCAGCCGCGGTTTAACCGCACGTCGCTGTCCTACATTCTGAACAACCGCTTCTATGTCGGGGAGTTGGAACGCAACGGGCAGGTCTTCAAGGGCAGTTACCGACTCCTGATCGACCGCCGCACCTTCGACGCCTGCCAGGACATCCTCAACGGCCGCAACCGCCGCACGGGCCATCCGGACATCATGCTCTCAGGCTGCGTGTTCCGCTGCGGCGTCTGCGACTATGCCATGACCGGCGAGCGCATCCGCCGCAAGCTCCGCGAGGGCGGCCACAACACGCACGTCTACTACCGCTGCGGCAACAACCACCCCGACGACGGGCACCCGAAGGTCCGCTGGCGCGAGGCCGACGTCGAGCAGGCCATCATCAAGGAACTCGGCGCGTTCCGCCTGCCCACCGACCGGCACATCCAGTGGTTCCGCGATTCCCTGGCTGCCGCGTTCAACGAGGTGGACGTGGCCCAGGCCCAGCGGAAGAAGACGCTCACCAAGCGGCGGACGGAGCTGGTCAACATGCAGGACCGCCTGCTCAACGGCTACCTGGCCGGAACCATCGAGGAGGCGATCTTCACGGGCAAGTCGGCCGACCTGAAGACGCAGATCGAGGAAGCCGAACGCCAGCTCGACGAGACCGATCAGTTCGACCCGGCCTTTGGCCAGGCGGCGATGGCGGTCTTCGAGTTCAGCCAGAATCTCGTACCCCTGTGGCTCGGTTCAAACTCGGGCACCCGACGGGAGATCTTGGAGTGCGTCAGTTTGAACCGCCTCCTGACCGACACAAGTCTAGTGCTGGTAAAGAGAAGGCCGCTCGACTTTCTCGTCGAACGGCCCTTTCTGAACAATAGTCGGGGCGACAGGATTCGAACCTGCGGCCTCCTGCTCCCAAAGCAGGCGCTCTAGCCAAGCTGAGCTACGCCCCGGAAGAGATCGCTACCCAAGCACGTCGCGATCGACAGCGTTTTCGTGCAGCGCAAGGCGACAGACGGCATCTTCAGGGATTGTCGCCCGCGAGGTCGGCTGCGTCAAGCCTGCCCGGAGCGGAAAGCCTTGGTGCGCCCCCGGCGGTCCCGTATCATTCCAATCGCACATTGGGAGTAACTCGATGGAACCCGACGACCGCAGGCCGCAGATCGACTATCCGTGCCGATGGACGTACAAGCTCATCGGCGCCAGCGCCGAGAGCCTGGGCGCCGCAGCGAAGAGCGTGTGCGGCTTGCTGGAGCACACGGTGAACGATTCCCGCGCCAGCCGGGGTGGGAAATACTGCTCGGTGCGCCTGGAGGTCATCGTCCCGGACGAAGCGACCCGCCTTGCCGTCTTCCATTCGTTGCGCGGGCACGCGGATATCCTGATGGTGCTCTAGGCGGCGCGTTTCACGGCAGGACAACGCTGCCGAGGACGACTTGCCGGGCGGCCCCGCCGGCCGCCGGACAGTGCGCGGCGAAGGCGTCGATCCTCGCCGCAGCCAGGATGGCGTACCCGGCTGGGCGGTACGCCTCGATGGGGTAGCCGAACTTTTCCGTCGTCACCGTTCCGCTGGGGCACATCCGGGCGCGGATGCGTCCGGCGAGATGGATGTTCCACGCGCCGCGCCCGCAGAGCACCACGTCGTGCGGGCGTTCGGTCAGGCGGGCGACGGCCTGCGCGACGGACCATGCCTCCAGTTCCGCCGCCGTCGCCAGCAGGTCCTCGCCGCCGCAGCGATGGTTCGCCGCGAGAAGGGCCAGGCGGTCCAGATACTGCCCGCTCCAGTCGGCCGGCGTGGTGGTTTTCGGCGGCGGCTGGTGGAAGTGCCGGTGGGCCTGAAGCTCGTTGAGCAGCGTGGGGCAAACCTGCCCGCGGGCCGCCAGGGCGCCGTCGGCGTCGCGCCGCGAGAAGAGGCGCCCGCTCAACTCATCCATCAAGAGCGTGCCGGGCCCGACATCGAAGGCGACGATCTCGCACGAGGCCGCGTGCGAACCGACGAACGTCAGCGAGGCGACCTCGCCCAAGTGCACCAGCACGCGCGACCAGCGCCCATGACGCAGGCAGAGCCAGTCGGCCCAGGCGCACACCGCCCCGCCGTTTCCTCCCGCTGCCCGGTCGCACTCGGCAAAGCGCGACGCCACGGCGATGCCCGTCCGCTGGGCCAGCGCGGCGTCCGGCAGACCGTCCACCGCTCCGATCGCTGCGATGCGCTCTGTCGATACCGACGCGTTCGCCAGAAGTTGCGCGACCGCCTGCTCCGGCTCTTCCGACAGGCTGGACGCGACGTGCCGAGGCCGCATCCGCTCGCCTTTTCCGCGCACGGCGACCAAGGCGGCGGCCACCTGCCCGCCGCTGCGGTCCAGCCCGATGAAATATCGTTCCCTCACCGCCACGTGGCGTCATTCTCCTTCCCGTTGTCCCAGATCGGGATTTGCAGGCGCGTCAGCGTACCGGTCCGGAAAAGGCGTTGCAATAGGCGGGCGGAATGTGGACAATGGGCATTCCCCGTGGCCGCTGCGGGCGAACACCCCCTAAGGCTCGACCCGAGGCTTTCAGCGGCGGGGTAACCGAAGATCCGAGAGTCCGTATTCCGTTTACCTGAGGAAGGAAGAAATGGCACGAGTCAAGACGATGATGGACGGCAACCAGGCCGTCGCGCATGTGGCCCACAAGGTATCCGAAGTGATCGCGATTTACCCGATCACGCCCTCCAGCCCGATGGGCGAATGGGCGGATGAGTGGAGCGCCAAGGGGCTCAAGAACATCTGGGGAACCATCCCGTCCGTCGTCGAGATGCAGTCGGAAGGCGGCGCCTCCGCCGCCGTCCACGGGGCGCTCCAGACCGGATCGCTCACCACGACCTTCACCGCCAGCCAGGGCCTCCTGCTGATGATCCCGACGATGTACAAGATCGCCGGCGAGCTGACCCCGGCTGTCTTCCACGTCACCGCGCGGTCGCTCGCCTGCCAGGCGCTGAGCATCTTCGGCGACCACAGCGACGTGATGGCCGTCCGCCAGACGGGCTTCGCGCTGCTCGCTTCGGCCTCCGTGCAGGAGGCGATGGACCTGGCGATGGTCGCCCACGCGGCCACCCTCAAGGCGCGCGTCCCGTTCCTGCATTTCTTCGACGGGTTCCGCACCAGCCATGAGGTCGGCAAGGTCGAGGAACTGACCGCCGAGGACCTCCAGGCGATGATCGACGACAAGCTGGTGATGGCGCACCGCGCCCGCGCCCTGAGCCCGGACCGCCCGGTCCTCCGCGGCACCAGCCAGAACCCCGACGTGTATTTCCAGGGCCGCGAGACGGTCAATCCGTTCTACGCCGCCTGCCCGAAGATCGTGCAGGAGACGATGGACGCGTTCGCGAAGGTCGCCAGCCGGCAGTACAAGCTGTTCGATTACGAAGGCGCGCCCGACGCGGAGCGCGTGGTGGTGCTGATGGGTTCCGGCTGCGAGGCGGCCCACGAGACGGTCGAGGCGCTGACGGCCGCGGGCGAGAAGGTGGGCGTCGTGAAGGTTCGCCTCTACCGCCCGTTCAGCAACGAGGCGCTGCTGGCGGCCATCCCCGCGTCGGCCAAGTGCGTTTCCGTCCTGGACCGCACCAAGGAGCCGGGCTCCGCGGGCGAGCCGCTGTACCTGGACGTGGTCAACGCCTTCGCCGAGGCCGGACGCGCCGCGAAGATCCTCGGCGGGCGATACGGACTGAGCAGCAAGGAATTCACCCCCGCGATGGTCAAGGCGGTCTTCGACAATATGAAGGCCTCCAAACCGAAGAACCACTTCACCGTCGGCATCCACGACGACGTGAGCCACACCAGCCTGGAATACGACGCCTCGTTCCACACCGAGGGCAAGGGCGTGGTGCGGGCGATGTTCTACGGTCTGGGCTCCGACGGAACCGTGGGCGCCAACAAGAACTCCATCAAGATCATCGGCGAGGAGACGGACAACTTCGCGCAGGGCTACTTCGTGTACGACTCGAAGAAGGCCGGCGCCGTCACCGTCAGCCACCTGCGGTTCGGGCCGCGGCCGATCCGCTCGACGTACCTGATCAGCCAGGCGAGCTTCATCGCCTGCCACCAGTTCCCGTTCGTCGAAAAGTACGACATGCTCTCTGCGGCCGCCCCGGGCGCGACGTTCCTCCTGAACGTCCCGTTCGACACGTCCGCGGCGTGGGACAAGCTGCCCCGCGAAGTCCAGAAGCAGATCATCGACAAGAAGCTCAAGTTCTACGCGATCAACGCCTACGAGGTCGCCAAGAAGACCGGAATGGGCGGGCGCATCAACACGATCATGCAGACGTGCTTCTTCGCCCTGTCGGGCGTGCTCCCGCGCGACGAGGCGATCACGAAGATCAAGGAGACCATCAAGAAGACCTACGGGCGCAAGGGCGACGACGTGGTGAAGATGAACTACCACGCGGTCGACCAGGCCGTGGCGAACATGCACGAGATTCCCGTGCCCGCCCAGGCGACCAGCAAGACGACCATGCCCCCCACCGTCTCGGACCAGGCGCCTGAGTTCGTGCGGACCGTCACCGCGACGATCATGGCCGGACGCGGCGACGACCTGCCCGTCAGCACCATGCCCGCCGACGGCACCTGGCCGACCGCCACCACCCAGTGGGAGAAGCGCAACATCGCCCTGGAGATTCCCGAGTGGGACCCCGCGACGTGCATCCAGTGCGGAAAGTGCTCCATCGCCTGCCCGCATGCGGCGATTCGCGCCAAGCTGTACGACCCGGCCCTGCTGGCCAAGGCGCCCAAGACCTTCAAGAGCGCCGACGCCAAGGGCAAGGAGTTCGAAGGCCACAAGTGGACGATCCAGATCGCCCCGGAAGACTGCACGGGCTGCGGCGTCTGCGTCCACGCGTGCCCGGCCAAGAACAAGACCGAGCCCAGCCGCAAGGCCATCAACATGACGTTCCAGCCGCCCCTCCGCGAACAGGAACGCGAGAACTACGAGTTCTTCCTGTCGATCCCGGACTACGACCGCAGCAAGCTCAAGCTCACGACGATCAAGGGCAGCCAGCTCTGCCGTCCGCTGTTCGAGTATTCCGGCGCGTGCGCCGGCTGCGGCGAGACGCCCTACGTCAAGCTGCTCAGCCAGCTCTTCGGCGACCGGGCCATCATCGGGAACGCCACCGGATGCTCGAGCATCTACGGCGGAAACCTTCCGACCACCCCCTACGCGGTCAACGCCGACGGGCGCGGGCCCGCGTGGAACAACTCGCTGTTCGAGGACGCGGCTGAGTTCAGCTTCGGCTTCCGCCTGACCCTCGACAAGCAGGCCGAGTTCGCCCGCGAGCTGCTCAAGGAGCTTTCCGGCACGATCGGGGACAACCTCGTGACCGCCCTGCTCAACGCCGACCAGTCCACCGAGGCGGGCATCGCCGAGCAGCGGGCCCGCGTGGCGGAACTGAAGGGCAAGCTCGCCGGCGGAAAGGACGCCCGCGCGGCGCAGCTGGCGAGCCTGGCCGACGTGCTCGTCCGCAAGAGCGTCTGGGCGCTCGGCGGCGACGGCTGGGCCTATGACATCGGCTACGGCGGTCTGGACCACGTGCTGGCCAGCGGACGCAACCTCAACGTGCTCGTCCTGGACACGCAGGTCTATTCCAACACCGGCGGGCAGTGCTCCAAGGCCACCCCCATCGGCGCGGTCGCCAAGTTCGCGGCCGGCGGAAAGCCCATCGCCAAGAAGGACCTGGGAATGATCGCCATGTCCTACGGGAACATCTACGTCGCCCAGGTGGCCATGGGCGCCTCCGACGCCCAGACCGTCCGCGCGTTCATCGAGGCCGAAAGCTACGACGGGCCCAGCCTCCTGATCGCCTACTCCCACTGCATCGCCCACGGCATCGACATGACCACCGGCTTCGACCAGCAGAAGGCGGCGGTGGCGTCGGGCGCCTGGCCGCTCTACCGCTTCGACCCGCGCCTGGCTGAGCAGGGAAAGAACCCCCTCCAGCTCGACAGCAAGGAGCCCAGCATCTCCTTCACCGATTACGCCTACAAGGAGACGCGCTTCAAGATGCTCACCAAGGCCAATCCCGAAGCCGCAAAGGCCTTGGCAGAGCAGGCCCAGAAGAACGTCGCCAGCAAGTGGCACCTCATCCGCCAGATGGCGGAGATCCGCTACGGCGACGCCCCGGCCGCGGCGCAGTAACGCCCAGGCTGCACGCCGTAAACAAAAGAGCCCGCGGGATTCGTCCCGCGGGCTCTTTTGTTATCCGCACCGCCGCATCGCCGCGGCGGTCACATCTGCTCGAGCGTCTCGATGCCCACATCCCGTAGGGCGAGCAACTTGTTGCTCGCGGAATGGATTCCTCTTGCTCGTTTTTCCAATTTCACTCCGGCCAGAAATACTCCACGGAATTCGGCAAATCCACCCGTCCGCACCAATCTGATTCGTACCAGCCTTCTTTGACATACCGATGGAAACTCGATCATGGCCAATCGCACGGTCGCTCGACAAAACCGTGTTTGACCGGATTGAGATGAATGTAGTCCAGATGCATTCGATAATCGCGGGCATCGCGGATGGTGTGTTCCATGAAACGACGCTGCCAGACACCCCGAAGTCGATGCCTCAACTGTCCGGGAAGCACGCTGGCTTCCGACCCGCCGCTGCCAAGATGAGCACGCGCGAAACGCTTCTTCATCACCGCGATGCGAGTTGAATAATCCGTATCCTCGGGCGGCATTTCCCATACCATGTGGAGATGGTTCGGCAGGACTACTACAGCCTGCATGATCCAGGGGCGTTCCTGTTGGGTCTGACGAATCGCGTCCCCCAATCGAAAGCGAGCGGAAGCGTCGGCAAACACCGGACGACGGTTCCGCGTGACCAATGTAAAGAAAAAATGCGTCCCCACATAATTCCGACGATAATTCGGCATGGGGGTAGTATGGCGGAGGGGCGTTCCGCGAGCAACAAGTTGCTCGCCCTACCGTTTTCCCGCAATAGTCACATCTGCTCGAGCGTCTCGATGCCCAGCAGATCGAGCGATTTTTGAATCGTCCGAGCCGTCAGCTCGCACAGCGCCAGGCGGGAGGCCCGCGTCTCGCCCTCGGCCTTCAGGACCGGACAGTTCTCGTAGAAGCCCATGAACGCCCCGGCCAACTCGTAGAGATACTGGCAGAGCAGGTTGGGCAAACACTCGGCCGCCGCGGATTCCAGCGTCTCGGGGAACTGGAGCAGCTTGACCGCCAGCGCCCGCTCCGCCGGCTCGCCCAGCGAAAATTCCTCATTCCGCAATCCGCAATCCGCAATCCCTTCGCCCTTGCGGAAGATGCTGCGAATGCGTGCGTAGGCGTACTGCATGTACGGCGCGGTGTTGCCCTCGAGCGAGAGCATCTTGTCCCACGAGAAGACGTAATCGGTGGCGCGGTTCTGCGACAGGTCGGCGTACTTGACCGCGCCGATCCCCACCGCGCGGGCGATCTCCCGCCGCTGCGGCTCGGGCAACTCGGGGCTCTTGAGCGTCACCAGCTCGAACGCGCGGGCCTCGGCCTCGCCGAGCATGTCCATCAGCTTGACGGTCCCGCCGGTGCGGGTCTTGAACGGCTTGCCGTCGGCGCCGAGCATCATGCCGAAGCCCACGTGCTCCAGCGAGACGCCCTCGGACACGAAGCCCGCCCGCCGGGCCACCGCGAACACCTGGCGGAAGTGCAGCTCCTGTCGCGAGTCGGTGACGTAGAGGATGCGGTCGGCCTGCCAATCCACGAGGCCGTCGGCGCGCCCCCGCCCTGCGCGGAACCACAAGGCCGCAAGGTCGGTCGTGGCATACAGGAACCCGCCGTCGGACTTCCGCACGATCACCGGCAGCGGCTCGCCGTCCTTGCCCTGGAACTCGTCCAGGAACACGCACTGCGCGCCCTGGCTTTCGGAGAGCAGCCCCTTGGCGCCCAGGGCTTCCAGGACCTGTGGAAGATAATCATTGTAATAACTCTCGCCGCGGACGTCGGCTGAGCCCAGCCGAACGCCAAGGCGGTCGTAAACCTGCTCACAATGCCGTAAGGAGACTTCGCGGAACCGGCGCCAGCTGTCGAGCGACGACGCATCGCCGCCCTGGAGCTTGACGACTTCGGCGCGGGAAGCGTCGGCGAAATCGGCGTCGTTGTCGAACTGTTGTTTCGCCTTTCGGTAAAACTCCTCCAGGTCGCTCAACTCGGTGTCCGCCTGTCCGCCGCTGGGGTCGCGCGACAGGGCCTGCTCCAAATGCGCGATCAGCATTCCGAACTGCGTGCCCCAGTCGCCGACGTGGTTCTGTCGGACGACGCGGTGGCCGAGGAATTCGAGGATTCGCGCGAGGGCGTCTCCGATGATGGTGCTTCGGAGGTGGCCGACGTGCATTTCCTTGGCGAGGTTCGGGCCGGAGTAGTCCACGACGACGGTCCGCGAGGCCGGCGTGTCGGCGGCCAGGCGCTCGTCGCACGCGGCGACGGCGAGTTGCGTTTCGAGGAACATCCGGCTGAGCGTGATGTTGAGAAAGCCCGGTCCGGCGGGTTCGACCTTCTCGGCCAGGTCGTCGAGCCGGGCGGCGGCGAGGACCTTTTCCGCCAGTTGGCGCGGATTGGTCTTGAGCGTCTTGGCGGCGCCCATGACGCCGTTGGCCTGGTAGTCCCCGAACTGCGCCCGTGCGGCGGGCTTGACGACGGCGGGCGAACCGGGCGCGCCGGCGGCCGCCAGGGCCGCGCCGAGGCGCTCTTCGAGTGTCTTTCGCAGGTTCATCTCAATACGTGGTCACGGGCTTGTGGAACTTCAGGACGATCACTTTCGCGTCGGGCGAAACGATCGCCTCGGCGTCGAGTTCCCGCATGTTGAGGCCCTCGATGATCCGCCGGGCGACGACCTGCGGAGGCAGCTTGACGGCCTTGGCGATCGACCCGACGCCCGTAAAGTGGAAGTGCGGAAGGCCTTCCCGCTCGGCGAGCTTGAACCAGCGCGGCCCGATGAGCGGGGTGCGGACGGGGAACGCCGTCTTGACGGCCTTGATGAACCGGTGCGTGAGCAGCTCCTGCAATTCCATGCCAGTCACTCTCCGGCCCGGGGGGTTCTCCTGCCGTCGGGCCTGCGTGTCGCGGGCGAGCGCCGCTGCCATCGGACGCGCCGCGCGTCGCCCCAGATCAACTCCAGGTCATAGTACCGCCGGTGCGACTGGTCGAACAAGTGGACGACTACGTCCACGAAGTCCAGGACGATCCAGTCGCCCGCTTCCATTCCGGCGACCTGCCAGACCTTCTGTCCGATGCTTTTTCCGTGGTGGATGACGTCGTCGGCCACGGACCGCATCTGCCGGTCGGACGTGCCCGTGGCGATGACGAAGTAGTCCGTCACCGGGCTGATTCCGCGCAGGTCCAGCACGACGATGTCCTCGGCGTTGTTGTCCTGCGCAATGCGAGCGGCGGCAACAGCCAGCTCGCGGGCGGAATCCTTCTTGCTCGCTCGTTTGGCCATGGCCGCCGCTTCCTGTTTCCTGCCGGCGCAAAACGCCGTCTTAGTCCAAGTGCAGCCAGGAGCCGATCATCGGGGCGTACTTGACGATCAGCCCGGCGAACACCACCGACACCATGCTCATGAGCTTGATGAGGATGTTCAGGCTCGGTCCGGAGGTGTCCTTGAAGGGATCGCCCACGGTGTCTCCGACAACGGTGGCCTTGTGGTTCGCGCTGCCCTTGCCGCCCATCTCGCCGGTCTCGATGTATTTCTTGGCGTTGTCCCAGGCGCCGCCTGCGTTGGCCATGAAGATGGCCACCGCGAAGCCCGCCGCCAGGCCGCCCGCCAGCAGACCCAGCACGCCCGCGACGTTCAGCAGCAGGCCCACGGCGATCGGGACGATCAGCGCCAGAAGCGACGGGAGGACCATTTCCCGCTGTGCCCCGGCCGTGGAAATCTCCACGCATCGGGCGTAGTCCGGTTCGGCCTTTCCTTCCATGATGCCGACGATCTCGCGGAACTGCCGGCGGACTTCCATGACCATCGCCTGGGCGGCGCGTCCGACCGCCTCCATCGTCATCGCGCTGAACAGGAAGACCAGCAGCACGCCGGCGAACAGCCCGCACAGCACCTTCGGATTCATCAGCGTCACGTCGTAGAACGCCATGTACTGCGGCAGCGACGCCCTGCGGGCGGTCACCACCTCGTAGGTGTGCGTCTCGACCTTTCCGTTCGCGCCGGCGGCGGTGACGGTCATCTCGCGGACGTTCTCCTCGTTGGCGTCGCCGAAGGTCGCCTTCACGTCGCCCTTGGCGGGCTCGAAACGGGCCGGGCCCACCAGCGACAACAGCGTGCTCTTCTGCCCGCCGATCGTCGCGGCGAACTTTCCGGCGCCCAGGTACGAGACCTGCTCGGTCCGCACCAGCGCCGTTTCCGCCTCGCGCACCAGTCCGACGCGGACTTCCTCGACGTAGGCGGCCAGCAGCGCCAACGCGGTCAGGGCGGCCGATCCGATGGCGAAGCCCTTTCCGACGGCGGCCGTCGTGTTGCCCAGGCTGTCCAGCGCGTCGGTGCGCTTGCGGACCTCGGGCTCCTGGTGGGTCATCTCGGCGTTTCCGCCCGCGTTGTCGGCAATCGGGCCGTAGGCGTCGGTCGCCAGCGTGATGCCCAGCGTCGCCAGCATGCCCACCGCGGCGATGCCCACGCCATACAGGCCCAGCAGCATGTTCTCAAATCCGCCCGCCAGCCCGAACGCCAGCATGATCGCCACGATCACCGTCGTCAGCGCCATCCAGGTGCTCTTCATTCCCAGCGCGATGCCGGAGATGATGACGGTGGCCGGACCGGTCTCCGAGCTGCGGGAGACGGCCTTGGTGGGGTTGTAATCGTAGCTGGTGTAGTACTCGGTGGCTTTTCCGATAATCACGCCGGCCACCAGGCCCGCGACGATCGAGCCCCAGATGCCCAGGTAGTTCACGCCCGCGATGTCGCCCAAGAGGTATTTGCAGACGAACCACGCGCCGGCGATGATCAGCACGCTCGATCCGTTGACGCCCAGGTTCAGGGCGCCCATGAGCTGCTTCATGCTGGCGCCTTCCTTGGTGCGGACCATGAAGATTCCGAGGATGCTCAGGACGATGCCGATGCCCGCCAGGACCATCGGGGCGGCCAGCAGCTTCATGGCGGCGGCCGTCGCGTCGGCCAGGCCCAGGGTCATCGCGGCCGAGACGCCCAGCGCCGCCGTCGCGAGAATCGACCCGCAATAGCTCTCGTACAGGTCGGCGCCCATGCCGGCCACGTCGCCCACGTTGTCGCCCACGTTGTCGGCGATCGTCGCGGGGTTGCGCGGGTCGTCCTCGGGGATGCCCGCCTCGACCTTGCCCACCAGGTCGGCGCCGACGTCGGCCGCCTTGGTGTAGATGCCGCCGCCCACGCGGGCGAACAGCGCCTGCGAACTGGCGCCCATGCCGAACGTCAGCATGACCACCGTGACCTCCACCAGGCCCATGTGGAAACCGGGCCACAGGGCCGGGGCGATCTTCGTGAGGATCAGGAACCACATCGTGATGTCCAGCAGCCCGAAGCCCACCACCACCAGGCCCATGACCGCGCCGGCGCGGAAGGCGACGGTCAGCCCGCGGTTAAGGCTCTCCTTGGCGCCCTGGGCCGTCCGGTTGGACGCCAGCGTGGCGGTCTTCATGCCCAGGAAACCGCACAGGCCGCTGAAGAACCCGCCCGTCAGGAACGCGACGAACACGATCTTGTGCTGCACGTGGAAGACCCAGCCCATCAGGAACAGCACCGCCGAGACCGCCAGGAAGAAAATCGTCACGACCTTGTACTGGCGGCGAAGGTAGGCCATCGCGCCGTCGCGGACGTACCCGGCGATCTTCTGCATCTGCTCGCTGCCGGGATTGGCGCCTTTGACCTGGCGGAAGAACACGAACGCGAAGACCAGCGCCAGGACGGACCCGACGGGCGCCACCCACCAGATGGTCGGGATCTGCACCGCCGTGTCGAGATGCGACTCCTGGTCCGCAGCCGCCGGAGCGGTGGTCATCTGCTCGCCAGCCGGCTGGGTGGTCTGCGCCATCGCCCCAACCGTCACGGCGGCCAGCACGCCCAACGCCGCCAACGCCATCCACGTCCGATGAGAACCCGTCCTGGTTCGCAGCATCGCGTTCACGTCCAAGCTCCTTGTCTTTCTGCCCTTGCAGCCGAGGCTGCGGGGCGCGTTTGTGCATCGGTCTGCCCTGCCCGGCGACCGTTCCGGACAGGATAGGGATTTCCCGCAAAGAATCAATGAAAACCGGGGGATCGGACGCCTTGGGAAGAGCCCTGCGCGGGCATCGGAACGTCCGAAGGCCTTCGGGTGACGGGGACTCCTGCCACCCGAAGGACGAGGCGGCTGATGCTTACCGCCCGAACGTCACCCGCTTGAAGCTCTTGCGGGCGCGGCGACGGCGGCGCTCCGACGGCTTCTCGTAGTAACTGTTCCGCTTGATGTCCTTCGTCAAGCCTTCCTTCTCGCACATCTTCTTGAAGCGCTTGATCATCTGCTGGACCGACTCGTTGCTTCTGGCCTTGACCTTGATCATACGTTGTCCCTGGTGTTCCTTCCTGTCGCCCGGAGGCGTCATTGCGCATGACGAAAAACCGCGAGAATGGCATATCATAGGGTCGCCGGGCGAAAGTTCAAGCCTTTTTGCCCCCCGCGCGGGGCGATTTCCCCCGCCCCACCCGCGAGGCATTTGCCTTGACCGCACCTGCTGGAGCGCTACAATACATCGGTTCGGCAAGCCATTGCCAGCCGGTAAGTTCGAAAAAACGGAGACCCTCCCATGACCACCTCTTTGCGAACCCTTTTGGCCGTTGCCTTCGTGGTAAGCGTTTTTGCCCCCCTCGGACGGGCCCAGCACGTCGCCGCCGACCGCGACGTGGACAAGTGGCTCACCGTGACGGGCTCCGCAGCCGGCATGAACGAGAACGCCAAGGACGAAGCCGTCAACCAGGCGCTCCGCAAAGCCGTCGAGCAGGCCTGCGGCGTGTTCCTCACCGGAGAGAGCAAGGCCCAGGACTACCAGCTCGTGTACGACAAGGTCTTCGCCGACGCCGTCGGGTATGTCCGCGAGTACAAGGTGGAGGACACCTGGCTCCAGAACGGGCAGACGAACGTCCGCGTGCGGGCCCGCGTCTCGACCAAGAAGTTCGAGAAGGACTGGGCGACGATCCGCCACACCCTCCACCAGGAAGGCAACCCGCGGGTCATCATCATCGTGGGCGAGACGACCCAGGAAATGCTCAACACGCTGGCCGAGGAGACCGAGTCGTCTTCGGCATCGATGACGGAATCGACGGTCGACGCCACGGCGACCGTCAGCGCCGCCGAGGTCGCCGAGGCGCAGCGCCTGGGCCAGGCGTACGTCTGGACCGACGCCGGCGGGCGTCGCTGGCGACGGCGCGGCACGACGGTGGAGTGCGTCTCCCGCGAGCAGGTGACGGCGGCCCACATCGCTACCGCCGAGGCCCACTTCCGCGCGCTCCAGCGGCAGGTCTCCGCGTCGCAATCGAGCAACTCGCGGAAAATCTGGACCTCCGTCGCCACCGCCCTGGCGGAAAAAGGCATCGTCCAGGGCGAGATCGAGGAATTCTTCCTCTCCAAGGGCGTCAAGCTGATG
>JAKPKY010000236.1 GCA_029553505.1 Planctomycetota bacterium | reverse complement strand
TCCCGTGCTTCTGGCGCAAGCTGAAGCTGGCGGCTGAAGGGGCCGCCAACTCCTCTTATCGGCGATTTGCCCGCCGCCGCCGTACGGGAAATCCGTGACAGGTCTTGCCCGCGGGGCTAGAATACCCGCGCCCTAATAGGTTCGGGAGCGCACACGAGAGTCCATCCCTGAAAGGAGACACCATGAGTGCCGAACGGGTGACGCGGTCGATGTTTCTGGTGGCTTGTGCGGCGGTGCTGAGCGCGGCCTGCGCGGGCTGCCTGCCGGTGGAGCTGAGCGTCTCGCCCCAGGGCGAGTTCCTGATCCCGCGACAGGAGGGTTTCGTCCTGCTGGACCCGGCCAAGTCGCAGGCCAAGGTGCTGGCGGGCGCCGAGGGCGGCGAGCCCGCGTTCGCGGTCTTCGCCCCGGGCGGGGGCGAGTTCCTGGCCGTCCGCAAGACCGGCGGCGGGTTCAGCGTCTCGCGCATGGGGCGCGAGGGCGCAGGCAAGGAGATCTTCAGCGGCAGCAATCTCACCTACGCCCGCTGGAGCCCGGACGCCAAGAAGGTCAGCCTCACGCGCGTCAGCGACGATCAGAACGAGACCGTCAAGGAGAACCTGCCCGAACTGATCGTGGTCGACGCGGGCGGCGCGGGCAAGAAGACCGTCCTGAGCGGGTGCAGCGTGATCCATCGCTGGACGGCGGACAGCGCGAGCATCCTGGCCGTCCAGATCACGGCGAAGGAAAAGGAAAAGGACCGCTACATCGGACAGATGGTGCTGGTGGGGGCGGCGGACGGTGCGATCAAGCCGGTCTGCTCGGTGGTCAGCGAGAAGAAGATGTTCCTGGACCTCTCCGCCGACGGCAAGAAGGCGCTGATCGTGGCGGCCAAGCTGGGCAAGGCGGACGAGAAGCTGACCGTGGGCGACGAGTCGTCCAGACTGTTCGAGGTGACCCTGGCCGACGGGTCGTTCCGGCAGGTGCGCGACGAGGCCGTCTACGCCCTCTACTCGCCCAAGGGCGACCAGGTGCTGGTCGGCGCGCGGGGCGAGGATGGGCTGCTCACGCTGGCGGTCGCTGACTCCGCCTTTGCCAAGAGCACCATCGTGGCCCGGGACGCCGCCAAGTCCGCCGGCGACGGGCCCGACTCGGTCGACATCTACCCCGGCTGGGTCAACGACAAGACCGTCCACTACCTCCGCCGCCGGGCCGTCTTCGGCACCCAGGGAAAGAATCTCCAACTGGTCACCGTGGGGGCCGACGGAAAGGGCCTGGCGAACCTCCAGCCGGTCATCGGCTCGGCCCTGAAGGACTGAGCGACCCCTCCATTCCAGATCGCGCCGGGAGCAGGGACGAAGCGTTCGCCCCTGCTCCCGTCGCGCGCGGCGCGAGTCAGCGGCTGTAGGCGCCCAGGTCGCCCTTGCCGGAGAGCTTCCGCTCGCGGGTCTGCAGCGGGTGAACGTACTCCAGCAGCGGGCCGTCCAGCGCCTTGCGGAGTTCGTCGTCCACCGGGGAGCCCGCAGCCGTGACGGCGGGGTCCGCTGCCCGCAGGCGATAGTCGCCCTTGTCGGGCGCGACGAAGGGCGGCTGGTGGTCCGGCGGGGCGAGGATCGTTCCCGTCAGGAAGGCGATGCCGTCCCCCGCGAAGCCGGCGGACAGGTAGTTGGTCTCTCCGCGCGCCGCGTCGCGCGGCTGGGCGCCCTTGGGCGGCTGGAGGAGCTTCTGTCCGTTCTGGCGCTGCCCGCCGTTCCAGACGATGTTGTTGACGATCCTCGCCCGCGCGCGGGGCGCCGACAGGTCCGCCACCGCGCCGATGTACGGCGTGACGATCGTGTTGTGCACCAGGTACAGCGTGCCGTCGTGCCCCTTGCCCCCGTCCTGCCCGAAATGGATCACCGCCCGGTTGCCCTTGCACGCGCGGGCCTTGACGATCACGCAGCCGGCCACCACCGCGTCGCTGCCCGGCGCCGACGTGTCGCCCTGCCCGTCCACCAGGTCCATCTCGCGATTGGACGAATCGTGCACGTAGCAGCCCAGCACGCGGGTGAGGTGGGCGCGGCTCTTGATGTTGTGGCCGGTCACGCTGGAGTGGATATCGCAGCCTCGCAGCGTCACGCTCGTGCCGCCCAGGTACAGGTTGTGGTTGTAGCCCGGGTGGCGGGTGGTCCCGTTGGAGCGGATCAGGCACGACTCGATGAGCTGGTTGCGTCCGGGCGCCTGCGTGCCGTTCCCGTTCGACATGATGCCCATGTCGTTGTCGTGGATGTCGCAGTTGCGGACGGTCACGTCGTTGGCCTGGTTGATCCGCACGCCTGCGCCGTTGAACGAGCCGTTGCGGGCCCCGTACAGCTCGAAACCCTCGAGCACGCACCCGTCGGCGCCCGGGTTGAACTGCACGATCGCCCGGGGCGTCCGCCCGCGCCCGCTGTAGTCGAACCCCTGCCCGCACAGCTTGATCCGCTGCGGCCCGACGGCGCGAATCGTCAACCGGGGGCGGTCCACGTAGAGGGCGACCTTCTCGTACGCCCCGTTGCCGGGGCCCGGATGGACCCGGATGACGTCGCCCGCGCCCGCCCGCGCCAGCGCGTCCTCGATGCGCTTCAGCGGTTTATCCGCCCCCACGTCAAGCTCGGCTGCTCCGCATGCCGCCGCCATCGCCGCCACCGCCGCCGCCATCGTCAGACGAATCGTCATCGCAGGTTCCTCGTGTCCGCGGGTGAAGGGTCCGGTCCGTACCGCCACACGGCATAACGCCGAAGGCGGGGCAAGCTCATCTACGGCGTCAGATGATTCCCGCCGGGACGGCCTCCACTTGGCGGGTCAGAGGCAGCGTCTGACGGCAGAGGCACAGGACCGCCCCCTCGCCGATCGGCTGCTTCAAGTGCGCGAGATCCGCGAACGGCTGGGCCAACTCGCCATTTCACAGAGCTTCCGAAAATATGCATTCAGAATGCATATTGCCCGGATGATGCGCAAAGGTCGCATTGGGAGCAGTTTAGAAATGGGGCCTCTCAGGCGAACCACGTGCGCCAGTCGTCGCCGAGGTGGTACTTGGCGACGTGATGGGCCATGGTCTTCTGGCACTCGCAGGGCGACTGGGAGGGCGGGGGGACGGCCGAGGCGATGCGGTGGATGATCTCGCCCAGCGAGCCGACGGCCGAGGCGAGGCGGTCCTGCTCGGACTTCTGTGTGAGCCCGCCGAAGAGGTCGCCCGCGGCGAAGGGGCGATGGCGGCTGCCCGTCTCGGCGTAGTTGACGATGTAGCAGACGGCCGCGAAGCACAACTGGAGTTCCTTGGCCAGGAACGCCTCGGGGACGAAGGCGTGGGTGGCGATCTCGGCGCCCGCGCCGGCCAGCAGGCGGATCTCGGCCGGGGTCTCCATTCGCGGGCCTTCGCTGACGGCCGCCGTGCCCGTGCCGTGGCAGACCAGCCGCATGTCGTGGAGGACCTCGCCCGCCAGGCGTCGCAGCGTGGGGCAGAAGACGGGGAACTGGCGAAGGAAGCCCAGGGGCGAGTTCTCGAAGAACGTCTTGGGTCTCAGATAGGTGTGGTCGACGAGGTCCCCGCACGCAAAGACGCCCGGCACGGAGGTGCGCGTCGAGCGGCCCTCGCACACGACATAGCCCTCGTCGTCGAGGTCGACG
>JAKPKY010000225.1 GCA_029553505.1 Planctomycetota bacterium | reverse complement strand
CGCCGCGTTGACCGGCGCGCTCGAGAGCGAAGCGCTCGCTCTGCTCGCGGCATGCGTGCCCGCCGCGCCGGGAAACTGCGTGGCGGTGTGGAACACCATGGGGATCGCGGGGCGGGGAATTGTCGCGTTGCCGCGCGCCGGAGGATTCGCGGTATCGGAGGACGTACGCCGAGCCGTGGACATCCGCACAGACCGGGTGGCCCCCGCCCAGTGGGATGCGGAAACTCAGACCCTGTACTTTCTCGCGGACGGCGTGCCCGCGTTCGGATGCGCCGTGTACCGTCTCGAGAACGGTGCGCAGGAGGCCGTGTCGGGCGCGGCCGGGGAGGACTTTCTCGAAAACGAGCGGTACCGGCTGGCCTTCTCGCCGGACACGGGCCTGTGGACGTCGTTTTACGACAAACGGAACCACCGCGAGCTGCTCGACCCGGACGCGGCGTGGGCGGGGAACCAGGCCGTTCGCGAGATGCCCCAGGGCGGCCGCGAGGCCATCGACCGGAAGCAGCCGGTGGCGTTTGACCGGGTCCCCTCGGGGCCATGCCGGTTCGTGGCATGCCAGACCGGGCCCGTCTACCAGAGCCTGACGTTCGAGACGTCGCTGCCGGGCTGCCCGCGCATTGCGCAGACCTACCGGTTGTTCAACGACTGGCTGGATGTCGAGGACGTGTTCGAGAAGGAAGAGGTGCTCGACCCGGAATCTATCGCCATTGCGTTTCCGTTCAGGGTGGAAACGCCCGAATTCCGTGTGGAAATCGCCGATGCGGTGATGCGTCCGGGCATCGATCAGCTTCCGTTCTCCTGCTACGATTTTTATTCGATCCAGCATTGGGCCGTGGCCGGATCCGGCGAGTACAGCGTCCTCTGGACGCCCCTGGACGCGCCCCTGGCGTCGTTCAGCGACTTGAGCATGTACCGCTGGGCCGACCGGCTGAGATTCGACCGCGGCCACATCTATTCGCTGGTCATGAACAATTGCTGGACGACGAATTTCCGCGCGGGGCAGGAGGGAACCTTGCGGTTCCGGTACCGCCTCGCGGCGGCCGGGCCGGACCTGAGCGCGTCCGAGGCCGCGGCGCTGGCCTGGCGGCCATTCTACCCGCTGCTGCCGTTTCTGCCGGGCGGTAAAGAGGGCGCCCCGGAGGCCGTGAGGCCGCTGCTGTCTCTGGAAGGCGCGCCGGCGGTGATCAGTTGTCTCA
>JAKPKY010000217.1 GCA_029553505.1 Planctomycetota bacterium | reverse complement strand
GACGACGCGGGCCTGCGCCTGCTGACGTACTACATCCACGACATCCCGGCCGACGAGGCGGCGTGCCGGCGGATCTTCGAGTTCGGGCGGAAGATGGGCATCGAGACGTTCATGTCCGAGCCGAAACCCGAGGCGCTGGACGTGATCGCCAAGTGCTGCGACGAGTACGGCATCAACGTCGCCCTGCACAACCATGACGCCAAGGCCTCGCCCGGCTACTGGAACCCGGAGGGCATCCTGAAGGCCTGCGACGGCCGCACCGCGCGCCTCGGCGCGGCCGCGGACGTGGGCTACTGGATTCGCGCGGGCGTGGACCCGATCGAGGCGGTGCGGAAGCTGAAGGGCCGGCTGATCACCGTCCAGATGCACGACCTGCACGAGCGGAGCCCGCAAGGCCACGACGTGCCCTGGGGCAGCGGCGCGGGCAAGTCCGAGGCGCTGCTTCGCGAGATTCACCGCCTGGGGCTCAAGCCGACCATGATCGGCCTGGAGTATTCCTACAACTGGACGGAGTCGCTGCCGGACGTCGCCAAGTGTGCCGAGTTCTTCAACGCCCTGAGCGTGAAGCTCGCGCAGTAGCACCCGCCGCGTTCGTAGCTTGCCCTGCGGGTGCGCCCGTCAGGGCGTCTGGCATGGCGCCGCGTGCGGTCGACGTTCCCGCGGTCCGCCTTGCGGCGGAACACGGACAGGACAGGCGAGGACAGGCGGAATGTCCCATTTCGCCCTGGAGCGTCCCATTCCTGCGCAGGGTTTTCGGTTTATTCATAGTTTTACCGAATTGCGGGTAATGCTGTAAGCGTCTTATCGGCCAGTAGTTAGGTCAATCCAAGTGCCGTTTGTGTCATTCGGAAATTTCCGAAAAAATGGGACGTTCACCGTCCGGCCCGCCCGGGGGCGTTCTTTCGGGCGGACGGACCGCCCGCCGCCGGGAACGCCGCGGGAGCACTCGATGCGACGGTGCCCTTCATCGCGACTCTTCAATTGCGGAAAGGGTTCTTCGCCCGTTGCGTTTATGAACTGTGTGACGCAGCAAGCGAACGCCGCCGCATGGAGAATGGAAAGAGGTTCGATGAAGGTCCAGCCCGCAGCAACAACTCTATCGGTCGTCGCGAGCCTGTTGATCGTGGCCGGGGCCAGCCGGCCTGGACAGGCCGATCCGCCCGCCGCCGGCGGGTCCTCGCTGCTGGAGCGGGCGCTGGCCGGTCCGATGGCGAAGTCGGAGGAGATCGTCTTCGCCGTCCGCGTGGGCGGGCGGGACCACTGGTACGGCAACTTCGGTTTCTACAGCGATCGTCCGCAGCGCGCGGCGTTCGGCGAGGGCGGGCGGCTGTGCCGGCTGAACCTTCGCACGGGCAAGCTCACGGTCCTGCTGGAAGATGCCAAGGGCGGCGTCCGCGACCCGTGCGTGCATTACGACGGGCGGAAGATCCTCTTCTCGTACCGCAAGGGCGGCACGAGCGTGTACCACCTGTACGAGATCGGCGCGGACGGCACGAACCTGCGGCAGCTCACCGATGGCGACGACGACGACATCGAGCCGGTCTACGTGCCGGACGGCGGGATCGTGTTCATCTCCGGGCGGTGCCGGCGGTTCGTGCCCTGCTGGTACACCCGCGTGGCGGTGCTGGCGCGATGCGACGGCAACGGGCGCAACGTCCGCCTGCTCAGCAGCAACGCCGAGCAGGAGAACACCCCGTGGGTCCTGCCCGACGGGCGCATCCTCTATATGCGCTGGGAGTACGTGGACCGCAACCAGCTCCTCTTCCATCACCTCTGGACCATCAACCCCGACGGCA
>JAKPKY010000209.1 GCA_029553505.1 Planctomycetota bacterium | reverse complement strand
GACGACGTACGCAGTCATGTACGGATCGCTGCTGCCCTGCTTCCACCAGCCCCAGCCGCCGTCGCCATGCTGCATGTCGGCGAGGCGTTTGAGCCCGGCCGCGATCATCGCATCCACCTCGGCCTTGGAATAGACCGGGTTGCGGTTCCACCGCTCCAGGCGGTGCTTGTACCTAGCCGCCAGCTTGGGATCCTGCGCCGCCTGCTGCTCGATCCGTTTGCGGATCGTGTCCAGGTCCACCCCGGCGTCCTGGAGCGTCTTGCGCATCAGCATGGTCGGCAGGAAGCGGCTCATCGTCTGCTCCACGCAGCCGTACGGATACGCCGCCAGGTACGGCAGGCTTTCCATGGCCGCCGCGGCCACCGTCGGATTCAGCGTGACGATAAGCTCCTGGCTGCCGGCGCCGATTTCCCGGGGAATCTCGAACGTCCACTCGGCGCCCTGCTCGGCGCCGCCCGCGCCTTGCAGAATCCCGCCGGAGGCCAGCAGCTTGACCGCGCCCCACGGCACGATGGGCTTGGTAAGCTGGATGGCGTCGGATTCCTTCACCCCACGGGCGCGGGCGAGGAGCTTGACCTCGCCGGGTCGCTCTGCCGTCGTCTGGAAGTCCAGTCGCACCTCGCCGCCCGGCGGAACGGTCACGTCCAATGCCTGCCCGGAGACATAGGGCTGCCATTTGCCGGCGAGCTTGACCTGCCGCAGCTTCAGGCCCGCGTCGGCGGCAAGGTCCACCTGGAGCTTCTGCGCGTCGTCGTAATAGTTATGGGCGATGACCGTCACGTAGGCGTGGTCGCCCTCGGTGAAGAACCGCCCGCCCTGGAGGCGAACGATGATCCGCTTGGTGGTGACGACGTCGGACTGCGTCTGCCCGACGCGGGTGTCCTTGTCCAGCGCGATCGCGTGCAGGGCGAACGTCGTGAGCTGGTCGGGCATTTCCACGGGAACCGAGGCCGTGCCGTCCGCGTCGGTCGTCACCGCGCCGGCCCAGAGGACCGTGTCGCGGAAGTTCTCGCGGATGATCGTCTCGGCGAGTTGCGGCGCACCTTCGAGTTCTTCCGCCTTGTCGGCCATCGCCCCCTTCATGGATTCCCTCGGCGCCAGGGCGGCCATCGGCATGGCGCGGCCCATGCCATCGGCGGCTTGCGCCTCGGCCATCCGGAGCCCCGGGCGTCCCCAGGAGAGATGTTCGCGACGTTCCGCAATCGACGCCGGACCGGCGAAGCTGTCTGCCGTCGAGACCATCACGTGCCGCGTGGCGCCGTAGAACGCCTTCTCGATTTCCTCGCGGAACTCCGGCTGGATGTAATACACGCTGGAGTCCACGAGTATCAGCGCCACCTGCCCGCGCACGGGTTCGCCCGTCCGCAGGTCGGAAACTCTCAGGCGGATGCGGGTCTTCTCCCGCGGCTGGTACTTGTTGTCCTCGCCCCCGCCCAGGTCGCCCTTGTCGAGCGTGGCGACGACCTTGAGGAACCGATGCGTCGGCGGGACGATCATCTCCTTGGTGTCCATCAGCAGCCTGCCGTCGCGCAGCAGCGTGGCCGTCAGGCGGAAGTTCGGCGACAGCTTCGCCTCCACCGGAATCTCCACCAGCGCGGACTTGGCCTTGACGTGCACGACGCGGACGAACAGCAGGCCGTCCGCCTCGCCGGTCAGCAGGACGCGGCTGTTCTCGAACCGCGTGTTGACCAGCAGCTTCATCGTCTGGCCGACTTCGTACTGGTCGGCGGCGGGGACGACCTGGAGGTCGTTGTAGGCGTAATGGGCTTCGGCCCCGGTCTTCGAGGCGATCCAGAGCTCGCACGAGCCCTCAACGGGCTGACGGGCTGCGTCGCGGTTGGCCGGAAGGGTCTCCCGGACGATGATCTTCACGTTGCCCGTCACGTCCGGCGTGAAGCGGAACGCCCCGCGCCCCGTCGCGCCGATCTTCAGCGGGCCGGCGTGGAGCTTCTGGGCGAGTTTCTCCTCGAACTCGACGACCTCCCGGCCGTCCTTCCTGACGACCTTGCGGATTCGCTCGATCCGCCAGGCCTCGACGGTGAACTCGCCCGCGACCGGCTGGCCGGACGGGTTCTCCGTCTTGACGTTAATCTCCACGCTGTCGCCCGGGCCGTACACCCACTGCGCGGGCTTGGGGTAGATATAGAACGGCGTGTGCGTGACCTTCACCTCTCCGGCGCCACGGATCACCCGGCGGGAGGCGTCGGTCACTTCGGCCTCGACCACGAACTTCAGGTCCAGCTCTTCGTGGCCCTTGATCGCGTCGGCCTTGACCGTCACGAACGCCTCGCCGGCGGAATCGGTCTTGGCCGTGCCCTGCGCGACCAGTTCGTCGAACTGCGGACGCCACCACGGACGCCAGCGCCCGTATTGCCGGCTGTAGTAAATTTCCTCGTAGTACCACGCGAACGGGCGGGGCCATTCGTAGCGGTGCGTGTAGCTCTGTTTGCGGATGGTGAACCGCACCTCCGCGCCGCTGACGGGCTGGCCGTAGTAGTACCGCGCGCCGATCTTGATCTTCATCTCGTCGCCCACGCGATAATCGGGGCGGCCCGGCTCGACCGTCACCTTGAACTCGGGCTTGCGGTATTCCTCCAGGCGGAAGCGGTTGCCCGGAACGTGCCACTGGCCGATCTGCATCCCGCCGACGTGGACCTGGATGGAATAGACGCCCAGGGGCCAGTCGGCCTGGGTGGGCAGTTCGCCCTCGATCGCGCCGAACTCGTCGGTGACGTGATCGCGGGAGTAGATCGTTTCACCCTTGGGATTCTGAATCTGCACCTGGACCTTCTGGGCGGGCAGATTGGCATAATCGCCCTCCTTGCAGGCGCGGACGACCTGCTTGAAGTGCACCACGTCCTTCGGGCGGTATACCGGGCGATCGGTGAATCCGTACACCTTGTACTGCTCGCGGTAGCCCCACCACCACCAGGAATAATGGGCCTGAGCGCAGAGGGCCTGGTCGTCGCCGGCGCGGACGGCA
>JAKPKY010000197.1 GCA_029553505.1 Planctomycetota bacterium | reverse complement strand
GCAGCACATCTTTGGATGGGCCAAGACCAATGACGCGGCACGGCGCCTGGCCACGATTCCTGGCGTCGGCCCCGTCACAGCCGCAGCGATCGCCGCCACGGTGACCGACCCCAGCCACTTCAAATCGGGTCGCCAGTTCGCCGCCTGGATCGGACTCGTGCCGAGACAAAACTCCAGCGGCGGGAAAGATCGGCTCGGGTCGATTTCGAAGATGGGCGACCGATATCTTCGCCGACTGCTGGTCGTCGGCGCCACTTCGATCATCCGCTACGCCCGCACCCGCGGCGGGCCGCGCCAGGCTTGGGCGATGGCGCTGCTCGAGCGACGTCCCGCCCGGCTGGTGTCCGTCGCGCTGGCCAACAAGGCAGCGCGAATCGCCTGGGCCATCCTCACGCGTGGCGAGGTCTATCGGCCGGGTGTCGCCGGGGCGCTTTGAGCGCGTCAGCGATTACGGCTCAAGTTGCAGGAGTGCTGATGGTGTGATGACGACCCGGTCAACCCGGGGATCGGGAGAGCCCACGGTAGGTTAGGCGCCTCGAGCGCGTCTGGATGATTGGGACCCGGTCCGCGGACTTCATCAGGGCCAGCGGCCACGTGCGCCGCGCAAACAGGCCGGACACATGACTGCTGCCTGACCGGAGCGAAATCTCAGCTGACGCCCCTTGCAACGCAGGGGCCGTCCACACATGACCTTCCGCCAGGCGCTGGCGCTCGGAGGACATGTCCGCAAGGGAGAGACTGGTTCGATCGTGGTCTACGCCAACCGCTTGGCGCGGACCGAGCCGGACGCCGAAGGCGTGGACGTCGAGCGCCACATCTCCTTTCTGAAGGCCTACACGGTGTTCAATGTCGAACAGATCGATGGGCTGCCGGACCGCGGCCAGGCGTGCGCCCGGCCGACGTTAGATCCCCACGCGAGGATCGCCCGCGCCGAAACCTTCTTCGCCGCCACGGGCGCAGACATCCGCCATGGCGGTGCGCGCGCCTACTACGCGATTCACGCCGACCACGTGCAATCGCCACCCTTCGAGGCCTTCCGGGACCCGGAGAGCTACTACGCGACCCTGGCTCACGAATGCGTCCATTGGACCGCGCATCCCAGCCGCCTCGACCGGGACTTCGGTCGCGGGCGCTGGGGCGATGAGGACTATGCGCGGGAAGAGCTTGTCGCCGAACTGGGCGCTGCGTTCCTCTGCGCCGACCTCGGGCTGGACCTCACGCCACGCGAGGCGATTTAATGTTGAGCTCAACATTAGACGTATTCTTTGCAGTCGCAGTTTATGTCGAGCGTGGCGGCGGGAGGCGCAGGTTTTCTTCGGTTTTCCATGATTTCACTCCAGATAATTACAGTTCCTTCGACCTCAACAAGTCGAAGGAAGCTACATGCGAACAAGATCATCATTGCCGTTTCGAGCGGCCCCGCTCCGG
>JAKPKY010000189.1 GCA_029553505.1 Planctomycetota bacterium | reverse complement strand
TGAGACGTACAGGCCAATGAACGCGGTTCCGGCCAACACCACGGTAAGAAGCCAGGCCCGCTCAGCGCGTCCGGCGCGCCAGCCGCAGAAGGCGAGCGCGGGCCAAACCACGAGGCCCACCGCATTGCCGAAGGCCGCGCCACAAGCGCAGACCAACGCCGCGACGCCCGCGATGAACGCCGCCCGATGGCTGAGGTCGCGGCGTGCGGTCGCGAACAGCATCGCGAGCACCGCGAACACCACGGTCTGCACGTAGGAGGTGCTTGCCGGCGTGCTGACGTCCGCCGCGTTGGCCGAGGTCAGCACCAGGGCCAACGTCAGCGCCGTGGCGGGAAGTCTGAGCCCGTCGCCCGCCGATTCCGCGACCCGTCGCGCCAGCAGCCACGCCACGCCCGCCAGGCCCAGCGCGGCGGGCAGGACGAACGCCAAGCCCTTGCCGCCCAACAGGCTCACGTCAGCCGCGACCTGCAGGCGGAGCCAGGGGATGCGATGATAGTAGCCGTGGGGCTCCAGCAGATAGCCCAGGACATCCGCGCCTTGGACGTTGCGGAAATAGAAATCGATCAGATCCAGCAGATCCGAGTAAGGCGCGAGAACGCGGGTCGCGTAGCAGAAGTAAGCGAAAAGACCGACGTAGATGACGGTGATCAACTTAAAATACATGGGGCGTGTCGCGGCGCTTCCGATATCGCCCGGGTACGCCTTGTCCGCTACGGCGGCATCACTCGCTTCCACGCGCCGTCCCCCGGACACTGTAGTACCGGCCCCGTGTCGGCCGAAGATCGGCGCTGCAAAGCCCAGCGTCGTCAGCGAAACGCGAAGACTCCCCACCCCGGGCGGGGAAACGCATCTCTGCTGAACGAGCTAAATGTAAAGGAAACGGCGATGTAAAGTAAAGTTGTTACAAGCGCGGAAGTTCAAATGTCGACTTCAAGTACCTGATCGCCGATACATATAAAGAAAATATAATGAATGTACAACCACGAGTTTAACCTGATTACTGTCGAGAGAATTCGACGGGCGGCGGACGGCGCGCGG
>JAKPKY010000168.1 GCA_029553505.1 Planctomycetota bacterium | reverse complement strand
CGAGAGCAGTAATTGCGCCAAGACCTGAGAAAGCGACGAGTGGTGAGTTGTGAGTGATTTGAGATTTCAAATTTGAAATCTGAAATTTGAGCTTTGAGCTTTGAGATTTCCGCTTTCAGCTTTAAACCCATGCCCATATACGCCTACAAGACGATGGACGCGAACGGACGCAGCGGGTCCGGCACGTTGCCGGCGGCCAGCCGGCTGGCGGCGCTGGACCAGTTGAGTCAGCAGGGGTTGATCCCCGTGACGGTCGAGGAGGTCCAGACGATCCCCGCCGCCGCCCGCCCCCAGCCCCGCGCCGCCGGTCGCGTCCCGCAGGCCGTCGCCGAATCCTTCGTCCGCGAGTTGTCGAACCTGCTGGCCGGCGGCGTGGCGCTCAGCCGGGCGCTCTACATCCTCAGCCGCGAAACCTCCAACCCCACCGCCAAACGCCAGTGGACCGCCATCCACGACGACGTCGTCGGCGGCGCCTCGCTCGCCGAGGCCATGGGCAAGTGGTCCCGCTCGTTCTCCCCCGTCCAGGTGGCCATGGTCCGGGCCGGGGAAACCGGCGGATTCCTCGACGTCGTGCTCGCCCAGATCGCCGAGTTCCGCGCCCGCGAGCGGGACCTGAAGTCCAAGGTCAAGGGCGCGCTGGTCTACCCGACCATTCTCGCGGTCCTGTCCGGCGCGGTCGTCATCTTCCTGCTGACGTTCTTCATCCCCAAGTTCTCCGGAATCTTCCTGGAGTTCGGGGCCGCCCTGCCCGGACTGACCCGCGCCATCATCGCCGCCAGCCAGGGCCTGACCCGCTACGGGCCACTGCTGCTGCTGGGCGCCGCCGCGCTCGTTGCCCTCGTCCGCGGGGTGCTGAAGTCCGAGGCCGGCAAGCGCTACATCGAGCGCGCCCTGCTGAAGGTCCCCGCCCTGGGAACCGTGCTGTCGCGGTTCGCGCTGGTCCGCTTCTGCCGGATGCTCGGAACGCTCCTCGGGGCCGGCGTGCCGCTGATCACCGCCCTCAAGGTCGCGCGCGAGGCACTCGGAAACCAGACCCTCGCCGACGCCGTCAGCCTGTCCATCGAGGAAGTCCAGCGCGGCGCCTCGCTGGCGCGGAGCCTGGCAAGCTGCCCGGCGCTGTTCCCCAGCTCCATCACCGAGGTCATCGCGGTGGCCGAGGAAAGCGGCCGGCTGGACAAGGAACTCACCCGACTGGCCGCCACCAACGAGGAAGAACTCGACCGCCGACTCCGCATGCTCGTCACCCTCACAGAACCGGCGCTGCTGTTCCTCATGGCAGCCGTCGTCGGAACCGTCGTCATCGGAATGCTGCTGCCGGTCTTCACACTCCAGGACTACATCCATTGACGGAGAACCCCATGACACCCCGTGAAACCCGTTTGACCGCCCGGCGTCGCGTCCGCCCCCTGCCGCGAGCCTTCACCCTCATCGAACTATTGCTGGTGCTGGTGATCCTGGCCGTGCTGGCGGGGCTGGTGGTTCCGCGCTTCACCCAGCGGTCGGAGCAGGCCCGTCTGACGGCGGCCGCCACCGACATCTCCAGCATCGAGGGGGCCTTGAACACCTTCGAGGTGGATTGCGGGCGGCATCCCTCCACCGACGAGGGACTCCGCGCCCTCATCGAGCAGCCCGCCAACGCCAAGGGATGGAAAGGCCCCTACCTGACCAAGGGCCTGCCCAAGGACCCGTGGGGCAACTTCTACGTCTACCGCTATCCCGGGCAGCACAACAACGACTTCGACCTGTACTCCTACGGACCCGACGGACAGGACGGCGGGGGCGACGACATTGACAACTGGTCCCAGAAATAATGACGGCCCGTCCGGTTTGCCTCGGCGCGCTTTCACGCTGATGGAGCTGGTGCTGGTGCTCGTGGTGGTCAGCGTGGTGCTGGCGCTGTCGGCGCCGTCGCTGCGCGGATTCTTCGCGTCGCGCCAGACCGACGACGCCGCGCGGACGATGCTGGCGCTGATCCAGTGGGGCCAATCGCAGGCGGCCGCCCAGGGACGCCCCTGCCGGCTGAACGTGGACCCCGCCAACGGGACGTACTGGCTGACCGTACAGCGCGGCGGCGCGTACGTGGACGTCGAGAGCGAGATGGGCCGGCGATTCCAACTGCCCGAAGGCGCGACGGTGACGGTGCGGTCCGACTCCGTCGGAGACGACGCCCACCCCTGCGTGCAATTCTACCCGAACCGCCGCAGCGACGTGGCCGTCATCGAGATCACCGGGCGACAGGGCGAGGTCTTCCAGGTGGCTTGCCCGTCGGCCACCGAACCGTTCCGCGTGATCGCGCCGTCGGAGGCCCTGTGACATGATCCGCCCCGCCGCGACAACCCGGCCGCCGACACGACCCGCGCGACGCGGCGCGTTCACGTTCATCGAGATCCTCGCCACGCTGACGCTGCTGTCCATCGTGCTGCCGTCGGTGATGAACGGGATTTCCCTCTCGCTGTCGACGGCCCAGTTCGCCAGGCAGCAGTCGCAGGCGGCGGCCTTGGCGCGGTCCAAGCTGACCGACCTCGTCGTGAACAAGGAATGGCAGTACGCCAGTCTGGCGGGCGATTTCGGCGGCGACTGGCCCGAGTTTCGCTGGAAGGCCGAAACGTGGGACTGGGACGGCGGCGTGATGCGCGAGCTGTCCGTGACGGTCCTCTGGCAGCAGCGGCGCAAAGAACGCAGCGTCTCGCTGTCCACGCTCGTCTACACGGGAGGGACGCAGTGACCGCACGCGCCGCAAATCGCGGGTTCACGCTCCTGGAAATGCTCACCGCCACGGCGATGGTGGCCGTGCTGGCGGCGTCGCTGTACACGAGCCTGCGCGTCGCCTTCCGGGCGAGGAAGACGGCGCTGGCCGCCGGAGAGGCCACGCGGAAGATGACCGTCGTCATGGCGATGATCAAGGCGGACCTGCTCTCGGCGATGATCCCCAACGGAATCCTGGCCGGCGAGTTCACGGGCAACAGCGGAAAGTCGCTCGGTCGGGAAGGCTCCGACGACCTGACGTTCTACGCCGCGGCCACGGACGTCGAACCGCGCGCCGGCGTCGGCGACGTCAAGAAGATCGAATACGTCTGCGAACTGCAGATCGACGGCGGCACGAGCGTCCTGCTCCGCCGCGTCACCACGAACCTGCTGGCTCCGACCACCCCCGAACCGGCCGAGGAAATCCTCTGCCGCGGCGTGCAGGCCTTCACGCTGCGGTACTTCGACGGCACGACCTGGGAGGAAACCTGGGACTCCACCTCGCGAAACAACGCCCTGCCGCTGGCCGTCGAGGTGACCGTCACCCTCGACGACGACCCCGACCGCCCCCTCACGCAGGTGCTGACGCTCCCCTGCGGGCAGGAATACGACGAATCCGCCTCGTCAGGAGGCGAGTCATGAGACCCGCGCGGAACCCTCTCGCGGCCCGCAGGCCCGCGCGGCGCGGCACGATCCTCATCGTCACCCTCTGGATCGTCCTGGTGCTGGCGGGGCTGACGCTCATGCTCGCGCGGGCGATGCGGGTCGAAGCCGTCTGCGCCGCCAACGAGCTCGCCGCGCTCCAGGCCGAGGCCATCGAGCAGGGCGCCGTCCAGTACGTCCTGTCCCGCGTGGATTCGCTCCAGGGCGAGGGCCCCGTCGAGTCCGACACGCCGTGCGAGGTCGTCCGCGTCGGCGCGGGAGCGTTCTGGATCCTCCGCCCCGACTACGAAAACGACGCCGCCTGCGTCTACGGCATCTCCGACGAGGCCGCCAAGGCCAACCTCAACATCGCGCCGGTCGAGATGCTCGCCAAGCTGCCCGGCATGACACAGGAGCTGGCCGCAAGCGTCGTCGACTGGCGCGACGGCGACGCCAACCCCACCCCCGGCGGCGCCGAGAGCGAGTATTACCTGCTGCTGCCCGAACCCTACCAGTGCAAGAACGCCCCGCTGGAGACCGTCGAGGAACTGCTCCTCGTCAAGGACTTCACGCCGGAAATCCTCTTCGGCGAGGACGTCAACCGCAACGGCATGCTGGACGCCAACGAGGATGACGCCGACGTCTCCGCCCCGCCCGACGACCGCAACGGCGCCCTGGACCGCGGACTGGCGCCGTTCGTCACGGTCCACAGCGTCGAGCCGAACATCTCCGCCGACGGCGAGCGCCGCGTCAACCTCAACGACGTGCAGAACCAGCAGCCGCTGTTTGACCTGCTGCGCGAGAAGCTCTCCGCCGACCGGGCGATCGTGCTGACCGACCGTGTGCGGCGCGAGCGTCCCTTCCGTAACGTGCTGGATTTCCACATCCGCGCCGGCCTGACGCCCGCGGAGTTCCAGGCCGTCGCCGACCACCTGACCACCAACCCCGCGTCGGTCCTGCGCGGGCTGGTCAACGTGAACACCGCGCCGCGCGCGGTGCTCGCCTCGCTTCCGGGCCTGGACGACACCGACGCGGCCGCCCTGATCGCCAAGCGGTCCGAGAGCGGCGTGGACCTGGGCAGCGTGGCGTGGGTGGCGCAGGCGCTGCGCCCGGAAAAGGCGGTCGCCATCGGCGATTTCATCACGACGCGCACGTACCGCTTCTCGGCCGACATCGTGAGCGTCGCGGGCAACGGGCGGGCGTTCCGCCGCTGCCGGATCGTCGTGGACGCCCAGACCAGCCCGCCGAAAGTCCTCTATCGCCAGGACCTGACGCACCTCGGCTGGCCGCTGTCGCAGGATATCCTCGACAAAATCCGCGCGGGCACGCCGCTCGACGAAATCGCGACCACTCGAACCGTTCTCCAGGAGGCTCAATGACGATGAGGTTCAACGCCCGCAAAACGCTGGGCCTGTCGGTGACGGAGCAGGGAATCTCCGCCGCGGAGGTGGTCTGGGCCGGTCCGCGCCGGACGGTGCTTCACACAGCCGTGCTGCCGTTTTCCGCCGACGCGCGCCTCGACGAGCCGGAACGCCTTGGGCGCGAACTGCGCAAGACGCTCCGCCAGAATGGCATCACGTCGTCGCGGTGCGTGGTGGGCCTGGCGGCTTCCTGGACCGCCGCCCGCGAG
>JAKPKY010000162.1 GCA_029553505.1 Planctomycetota bacterium | reverse complement strand
AGGCCCGGTCACCGCGCCCACGATCGCCAGGCCGCCGGCGATCGTGGGCGCGGTGACCGGGCCTTTGATGAACGCGTTCTCGCGCCAGTCGCTGACGATGGGGCCGGCGGGCAACTCGGCGTCGGGCGCCGGTTTGCACGTCCATAGCACGTCGAGCGACTCCGGGCCGGGCGCCGGCGTGCTCGCGCTGCGCCAGGAATCGTGGCGATACAGAGGCCAGTCGTCGGCGGGCGCGGGGGCGGCGCCCGGGACGGGCCCGGGCGGACCTTTCTCGAGCTTGAAAGGAATCTTGTCCACCGCCTGATGGGGCGCGGCAGCCGCCCCGCGCGGCGCCAACGCGACGTACCCCCGCAGAATCGGCCAGCACGTGCAGTGCTTGGGCGTGGTGTAGATCAGGCCGTTGGCGGGGACCCAACCGTTCTCGCGAGAGCAGTTGGCCTTCGTGATCGGGTTGGTCACGAACGCACCGGTCTCCAGGTCGGTGAAATCCATGACGCCGGACACCATGTAGTTGGCCGTGGCGACCGGCGGGAAGCAATGCGCCAGGCCCGCCGGATGCGTCGCGCGCGTTTCGCCCGTGTCCGGGTCAAGCTCCCGCGCCTCAATGGGCAGGCGCTTGAGGCGGGCCGGGTCGGCCGTGTTCGTCTTGCCGCCGTACAGAATCCACAGGTCCTTCCCCACGAACATGGCGCGGGCCTGGCGGTTGTGGTTCATCCCGGGCGGGTACGCCTTGTCCCACAACGCGGTTCCCGTCCGCGCGTCGTGGACGTGCAGGGCGTTGCCCGCGTCGTGATCGGTAAGCGAGGAGACTTCAAACGCCAGGTACTTTCCGTGGAGCACCGTGCGGACGACTTTCGCCAGCCACGCCCGGTCGTCCAGCACCCACAGGACCGACCCCGAAGTCGCGTCCAGCGCGACGCCCTGCGGTTTCGACTTGGCGGGCGGTCCGCCGTGAATGAGCACCACCTTTCCGTCGTCGGCCGCCAGGTTGCGAATGCCTGCCGCTTCGTACCGCCACAGCGGTTTCGCGCTCTGGAGTTCGAACGCCGCGGCCGCTTTGTCGTCGCAGGAGACCACCGTGTTGCCGAGCAGCAGGAGCTCTCGCGGTTGGCTCAGTCCGTCGAACGTGTGCACCGTCTCGC
>JAKPKY010000155.1 GCA_029553505.1 Planctomycetota bacterium | reverse complement strand
GACCCTCGACGTGCGCTGCGGAAGCGGCACGTACCTGCGCGCCCTGGCGCGCGACCTGGGCGAGGCGCTCGGCGTCGGTGGGTACTGCTCGGCGCTGACGCGCACCGCCGTCGGGCGCTTCACGCTGGAAGATTCCGTCGCGCCGGAAAGCCTCGACCCCGCGCGCGACCTGCTGAGCCCCCTGCCAGCCGTCGAACACATGACGCGATTCGCCGCCTCCGACGACGACGTCCGCCGCCTGCGCCTCGGCCAGCGCCTCGCCGCCCCGGACGATCTGCTGGATGGCGCGGAGCTGGCCGTCCTCGACCCCGCCGGGCAACTGGTCGCGCTGGCCGTCGTCCGCCCCGGCCGCCGCATTCAGCCCGTCAAGGTCTTTCTCTGAACTCCGCCAGGGAATCCCGCTTCGGGGGTGGCACGGCTTGCTCGCCAAGCCGTGCAGCCGCATGATCACTGCTTGCAAGCAAGCAGTGCCACCCGTTCCCCCGCATTCGGACTCCCTCTGCGATCTCCGCGTTCGCTGCGGTGAGTCTTTATTCCGTCTTGCCCTGTTCGATCGCACGGCGGAGGGCGTCGAGGGCGGCGGCGCGGGCGGGCGGGTCGTTGAGGTTCACGCCCCTCAGGTCCAGGCGCGCGTCGGGGGGATCGTCGGCCGGCAGCGGCGTTTCGCCGGCCTCGAGGCGCACCTTCGGGCCCAGGTGGCGCAGGACGTGCCAGGCGCGCTCGTTTCCGCGGATGTCCTCACCTGCGGCCACCACGGCCGGCGCATCCTGCCGCTCCAGCAGGTTCAGCAGCTCGATGGCCGCCTGCCACTGGAGCGTGGCGAAGTGCTCCGCGCCGCGCGTCTGCACGATCTGCCCCGCCGGCAGGTACGCCCCCTCGCGGTGCTCGTGCACCACCTCGGCCAGGTCGTCCAGGTCGTAGAACGGGCAGCCGAATTTCTCGGCCAGCATCGCGCCGAGCGGTCCGCGCGCGGCGGCATCGCCGGTCAGCAGGACGACCCGCGGCAGGTCGTGTCGGCAGTGGTCTGTCATTCGTCGAGCGTTCCTTCGCTCACTTGGTGTATTCGCCCTTGTGGCGGGGCTCGGTGAGCTTCTGCCACTTCGGGTCGAGTTCCTTGCACATGCCATACCACCCGCGGGCCATGAACAGCGCGTCGACGATGCAGATGGCGACCATCGCCTCGGCCACCGGGTACCAGCGCGGCAGCAGGCTGATGTCCCGCCGCGTGATGGCGGCGAGCTTCTTGGCCTCGAGGGTCATCATGTCCACGGTGTCCTGGTCCTTGGAGATCGTGGGGGTGGGCTTGATGGCCGCCCGCATGAGCAGGTCCTCCCCGGTAGTCATTCCGCCGAGGAACCCGCCGGAGTGGTTGGTGCGCCAGCGGACCTTCCCGCCCTGGACGAACGGCTGGTCGTTCCACTCGCTTCCGAGGGCTTCTGCCGTCTTGCGCCCCGCGCCGAATTCGAGGCTCATGATCGCCCCGACGCTGAACAGCGCGTGGGCGATGGTGGCCTTGAGCTTGTCGAAGACCGGTTCGCCGAGCCCGGCCGGCACGCCCCGCGCGACGATCTCGACCTCGCCGCCGGCCGTATCGCCCGCCTCGCGCACCTCCAGCAGGTCGGCGATCATCTTCTTGGCCGATTCCAGGTCGCAGCAGTTCAGGTCGTTCTTGCGGTAGTTGGTCTTCATCTCCTCGAAGGTCATCGTGCCTTCGGAGAGGCTGCGTCCCTTGATTCCGTGCGACTCGATGACGTGCGAGAGCACCTCGATGCCCTCGCGCGCGAGGATCTGCTTGGCGATGGCGCCGGCCGCCACGCGACCGACCGTCTCGCGCCCGCTGGCGCGCCCCGCGCCACACCAGTCGCCGAACTCGCCGTAGCGGTAGAAGAAGTTCACCTCGGCGTGCGCCGGGCGGATGACGTCCTTGACCTCGCGGTACTGCTGGATGTGGATGTCCTGCGTGTCGACGTTGCGGATCAGCAGCCCCACCGGCGCGCCGGTGGTGACGCCCTCGAACCATCCGCTGACGACCTCCACGCGGTCGGTCTCCAGGCGCGGCGAATCGAGCTTGCTCTGCCCGGGGCGGCGCTTGTCCAGCTCGCGCTGGATCTCCGCGACGTCCAGCCGGATGCCCGGCGGAACGCCGTTGACGATCGCGAACAGGGCCCCGCCGTAACCGCTCTTCTCCGCCGTCGCGTGCCAGCCGTAAGACTCGCCGCACGTCGTCACCTGGAACACTCGCCCGAAAGTATTGCCCAGCATCGCGCCGTCTCCTTTTCCGTTCGTCCGGGGCGGCCTGCGCCGCCCGTCGGCCGTGCCCCCGCCCCGTTCCGCCGGAACCGCCGGCGGGACAGTCAGGATGCCGCTCCCGCGGGATTGCCGCCCGGCGGGACGGGAGATGGTAGCGAATTCCCGCCCGTTCCGCAAGAGTCTGTTTGCCGGCCGCGGACGGCCGGGTGCCACCCTCAAGCGCTGTCTGCTTGAGGGTGTCCGGCACGGCCGTCAGGCCGCGATGGGAGCGTAGTGAAGGACGATGAGATGGTCTTCGCGGACCGCGGCTGTGGCGTAGGTCCGCCCGTCGTTGTCGCAGAACTCGACTTCAAACGTATCCGGCGCCAATTCCTCGACGATGGTCCCCACCTGCCCGCGCACCAGTTGCGCGCGGGGAAGATCCTGCGTCAGGGCCACCACGTCCAGAAGTTTCGGCGACGTTTCCATGGGTTGATCTTTCGTTACGCCAGGTAACAGGTAAGCAGCCGGGGAAACTCTTCGCCTTGGCGAACGATCCACAGACTGCGAAGCACACCGTTTCCTGTGGGGCCGCTTACAGGACATTCTATCAGATATCGTCGGCCATACTGATCTTTTTTCAACAACACGGCTTCGGCTCCGACAGCTGCCGTTAACAAAACTTCCCGCAATTCTTCCGCATGTTCCGCCCCCATGCCCAAGGCGGTCGCAAAAACCCTGGCCTTGTGTTTGCCTCGCGGATGATCCGGGTTCAGGCAATAATCCCGCAACTTGCGGATATCGACAAACGCCTTGTCGGCGGCGGGAAGTTTCATCGAATTTTTATCCGTTCAAACAATGACAAAGTTTGATCCGGTACGCGTCATTCCTCGGTCTGCATGTCGCAGCCGAGGCCGGCCATCTGCTCGACGAACGCGGGGAAGGTCTTGCGGACGCACTCGGATTCGGTGATGAGCGTGCTTCCCGCCGCGGCCAGCGCCGCCACCGACAGCGTCATCACCATGCGGTGATCGGCGCGGCTCTCGAGGTGCGCGCCGTGCAGCCGGCTGCGACGGACGATCAGTCCGTCGGGCTGCTCGGTCACGTCGGCGCCCATGGCCTTGAGGGCCTTGGCCATCTCGGAGATGCGGTCGCACTCCTTGTGGCGGCAGACCTCGGCGTTGTACAAAACGGTCTCGCCCTCGGCGCACGCGCCGACGACGGCCAGCAGCATGAACTGGTCGATGAAGTCGTTGCAGTCGATGCGTCGGCCTTTCAGGCGGCTGGACCGCGCGGTCACGCCGTCGGGGCCGGTCTCGATGTCGGCGCCCATCTCGCGCAGGACGTCGACGACGAGTTTGTCGCCCTGGCTGTCGGCAAAGTCCATGCCCGGCAGGCTCACCTCGCTGCCCTCGGTCAGCAGGGCCGCCACGATCGGGTACAGCGCCGCCGACCAGTCCAGGGGAATCCGCGTCTCGAACCCGCCCCATCGCGCGTGTCCGCGAATGCGGTACCGCTCGAAGTTCTCGTGGCTGAACTCCACGCCGCAGCGCTTCATCCAGTCCAGCGTCATGGCGACCCAAGGCTTCTCTCCGGCGCGGCGGACGACGAGTTCCGTCGGCGCGTCGGCCAGCGAAGAGGCGATCAGCAGCGCCGAGACCGGCTGGGAGTCCATCCCGTCGAGTTCCACGTGCCCGCCGCGCAGGCGCCCGCGGACGACGACCGGCGCGTGCCCGTCGCCCTTGGTGCTCACCGCCCAGGCGCCCAGTCCGTTGATCGCGTCGATCAGAGGCTGGCACAGGCGGATGTGCCGCAGCGACTCGTCGCCCGTCAGCACGGTGTGTCCCTCGCAGCAGGCGGCCAGCGCCATGAAGAACCGCAGGATGATCCCGCTGTTTCCGCAGTCGATCACGTCGTCGGGCGTGCGGAGCTTCCCGCCCGTTCCGTGGATCTCCCAGACGTGGTCGGCCTTGGAGTCGATCGTCGCGCCGAACATCTCCATCGCCTCGATGCCGCGCATCCAGTCGTTGCTGACGGCGGGCGATTCGATGCGGCTGACGCCCTCGGCCAGCGCCGCCATGATCAGCGCGCGGAACGAGTGGCTCTTGTTGGCCGGGATGCGCACCTGTCCGTTGAGGCGCGACGACTTGTTGACGATCAGGTTCATGGGGATGTCCTTTGCCCCATCGTAAAGGCAGGACGCGGTTTCCGCAAGCCGCCCGCGCGGGCCGGGAAATCTGAAATCTCAAATCTGAAATTGCTCTGTTGAAAACATCTGCAAAACAGGGTGGCACGGCTTGCTTGCAAGCCGTGTTCTGGGCAAATTCGGCAACACGCTTTGCAAGCAAAGCGTGCCACCCATCCAGTGGACGGATGTTTTCAATAGAGCAATCTGAAATCTCAAATTTGAAATTTCAAATCTCAGATTTGAGATTCGCCGAGCACGGTCACGACGCACCGCCGCGTGCGCGGGCCGTCGAACTCGCAGAAGTAAATCCCCTGCCACGTCCCCAGCGCCATCCGCCCGCCGGACAGCGGGATCGTCGCGCAGCAGCCCACCAGCGAGCTTTTGACGTGGGCGGCCGAGTTGCCCTCCGAGTGCCGGTGGAACGGGCGCCGCCAGGGCACGGCTTCTTCCAGCGCGGCCAGCAGGTCGTGCACCACGTCGGGGTCGGCGTTCTCGTTGACCGTCACGCCGGCCGTCGTGTGCGGCACGTAGACCGTCACCAGCCCGTCGCGGATTCCGGAGGCCCGCACCGCCTCCGACACGCGGTCGGTGATGTCCTGCATCTCGCTGTGCGAACCCGTGCGGACCTCGAAGCTGTGTTGTGCGTGCATGGCACTGGAATACCGCATCGCGGCGGCGCATGCAAGGCCCGCGCCCTTGCGGCCGGGCGGCGCGGATTGATCGGCGAGGCGGCGCAAGGGTGGCACTGCTTGCTTGCAAGCAGTGTTCTTACGGCAAATCCCCTTCGTCGCGGGCAGGCGGTTTGCTATACTCGCTTCCATGAGCCTGCTGCCCGACAATCCGCCGTGGTACGCCGCCGGCCTGGCGTTCGAGTGCGTCCAGTGCGGGCGCTGCTGCGCCGGGCCGGAGGAAGGCTACGTCTGGGCGACGGCCGGCGAGATCGCACGCATCGCCGAGTTCCTCGGCATCGGCGAGAAGGAGATGTACCGGCGCTACGTCCGCAAGGTCGGGCGGCGGTTCACGATCGTCGAGGACAAGGTCAGCCACGACTGCATCTTCCTGTCGCCCGGGGCGAATCCCGGCGGGGGCAAAGGTTGCCGCATCTACTCCGTGCGCCCGACGCAATGCCGCACCTGGCCGTTCTGGTCGCACAACCTCGCCTCGCCCCACTCGTGGGCGATGGCCAACCTGCGGTGCCCGGGGATCAACCGCGGCCCGCTGTTCGCCACCGATGAAATCGAAGCCCGCCGACAAGCCACCCGCGAGTGACGCCGGCCCGGGCGGCGACGACTCGCTCTCGACCGCCGTGCGAGAGTGCCTGCGCCGGCCTGCGTTCCTCGCCGAGTTGCGCGACGTGCTGCACCGCGCCGATGCCGACGCCGACGCGCAAGGCGCGCAGTGCCTCGGTGGCGGCGCGTGCTGCCGGTTCGACATGGCTTCGCATCGCCTGTATGTTTCGACCGGCGAGCTGGCGCTGCTGCTGGCCGCGCCGCCGGCGGACCTGTCGCGGGCGCAGCGCCGGCGCTGCCCCTGGCAACAAGGCCCGCGTTGCGTCGCGCGGGATTTTCGCCCGTTGGGCTGCCGGATTTTCTTCTGCCGACAGCGCGTTACCGACGCAGCCAGCGACAGTTACGAGAAACTCCACGCCCTCGTCCGCCAGCTCCACCAAACGCATTGCCTGCCATACGCTTACGCAGAGCTCACGACGGCTATCACGCAATTATCGGACCTGCCGCAGGTTATGGCAGAATCGCGGGCCGTTTTTGCCCGCGAATTCTCTTGACAGAACGCCTGTTCAGTCGGTATTAATTGTCTTTTTCATCGAGACTTACCGTAGCATAGACAAATTCGGCAAAGTGATTCCACCTTGCCAAGTCCCGATCGGCCCACCCGAGAATTTCCGGGCAATAAGGAAGGAGACTTGTGCCTTGACAAAAAAGGAGATGGTGCAACTCATTGCGTCGGAACTGAACGTCGACCAGGTGCTGACCAAGAAGATCGTCCAGCGATTCCTCGACTCCATGTTGGACACCCTGTTCACCGAGAACCGCCTGGAGCTGCGCAATTTCGGCGTGTTCGAGATTCGGCAGCGCGCGTCCTGCAAGGCGCGGAACCCGCGGACCAACGAAGAGGTCATCGTTCCGCCCAAACGGATCGTAAGTTTCCAGGCGGGCAAGAACGTCGCCAAGCGGCTGGCGCCGGAGCCGTCCGCGGAATCCCAGACGCCGTCGCAATAACGGGGCGTTTTGCGGTTGACAGCGCCGCCGCGCTTTCATATCATGCCGGCACCCATGGCGTTTGGGGCGGTGTCCGTTCCGCCCGTGCGCTTCGAACCAATAGGGAAAGAGGTAAATCGACATGAAGAAGCTGGCATTGCTCCTGGTGCTGCTCGCGGGGTCGTTTCTCACCGGATGCGGAGTGGTTGACAGCGGCGGCGACCGGATGCGCCGCGTCGGGCAGATCAATGATATCCAGGCCCGGATGGCCGTCGACGACTGGGACTACTTCTGGCTCTACGAGCGCGACAGCCGTCTGACCGAGTGGCATTCGCGCGTCGGATACTGATCCGCGCTGCCGCTCGATCACAGGAATGAACGCGAGCCTCCTGCCGGCGCTTCCGGCGGGAGGCTTTCTTTTTTGCGCCGCGCCGCCCGCTTGAGCCGCCCCGCGCCCGCCGATATAATGCCATCGCTCGCGCAGCGGCCGGCGATGCGGCAACCCACGGGAGCACGTCATGACCGACAAGATGCGACTGGCTGTTTTCCCCGGGATGTTCGACCCCGTCACCAACGGGCACCTAGACGTGATCCGCCGGGGCGCCACCCTGTTTGACGAGCTGGTGGTCGCCGTCGGAGACAACCCCGACAAGACGCCCCTGCTTCCGCAGGCGGACCGCGCGGCGATTCTCCGCGAGATCGTCGCCGACATGCCGAACGTCCGCGTGGAGACCTTCCTCGGGCTGACGGTGGACTTCGCCCGGAAGCTCGGCGCCACGGCCATCCTCCGCGGAATCCGCAACAGCAGCGACCTCCAGTTCGAGTTCCAGGTGGCGCTGACCAACCGCGTGGTGGCCGGCGTGGAGACCGTCTTCATCATGACCAGCACCGAGTACGCCTTCACCTCCTCGAGCCTGATCCGCCAGATCGCCTCGATGGGCGGCGACGTGTCGGCGCTGGTGCCCCCGCAGGCGCTGAAACGCATCCGCGCCGCCTGCCGGAAGAGCAACGCCGACCATACGCTGCACGAAACCCATTGAAGCACCAAACAGAATGAACCGCAGTCCCGAAGGGATGCCTTCGGCAAGATTGCAGACGGTGAGTTTTTCGTGTCCTGAATTGGGGAGAACGTGACGTGCGAGGTTCCCGAACGCTCCTGCTGGCGGCAATCGGTGCGGCCGTGTCGGCCGGGCTGATCGCCGCGGCGCCGCGCGACGGCAAGGAGGCTCCGCCGCTTCGGGCGGCCGACCTGGAGCCCGCGCTTCGCACCCGGGCCGATGCGATCATCGACGCGCTGGCCGCCCCGCGATATCGCGACCGCCGCGCCGCACAGCAGTCCCTCCGGGCGCTCCACGCGGCGTACCTTGCCGCCCTGGCGAAATTCGCCAACGACGAAGTCTTGCGCGACGGCGTGATCGAGACCCTCGGCGAAAGCGTCGCGGAGGCGGCCATCGCCCGCGACCTTGCCGCGATGGACCCGCCCCGCCGCCGCGCCGGCCAGCAGTTCCGCGCGGAAAACCCCGCACTCTTCGCCGACATGTATTCGCTGAGCTGGACGCGCCAGCTGGCCGCCCTCCGCGCCGTCGCCAAACTCCCCGAGACCGACACCCGCGCCGAGCATTTCGTCCTCCAGGCCGTCGAACACGCCTCGCCCCTGATCGCCGTCGAGGCGCTGAACCTGCTCAAGACCGGGCGGTACCGCTCCGACGCCGTCGTCGACGCCCTCTGCCGGATCGTCGAGGAACAGGCTCCTCCGAACTGGAGACAAAGCTACTACGATTCGTCAAAACCCGCGCCGCACCTGGCGGCGCTGGAGGCCCTGGAGAAAATCGCCAGCCGCCACGCGGCGCCGTTGCTGGCCAGGATGCTTCTGGACCCGCAACATTCCTCCGCCTGCCGCGACGGACTGCTGGCGACGGCATTGGCCGCCACCGGGGAAAAGCGGGCCATCCCCCTCCTGATGGACGCCATGGAACTCAAGTCCTACAGAAGCTCGTCCGTCTCCCGCAACGGGAAAACGGTTTCCTGGCAAACCGGCGACACGCGACTGCTGGCCGCCATCCGGCTGACCGGGCAGAAGGAATCGCAGTACGGCATGACGAACCTCACCGAACCGTATGCCCGGTCGGTGACGACGTACGGTTTCGCCGAGGATTCCCAGCGCGCCGAGGCGCTGAAGAAGTTCCGCCAGTGGTGGGCGGACCACAAGGACCAGGCCCCCTACAAGGACCTGACGCCGCTGGCGCTGCCCCCACGGCACACGCCCCTGCCGGAAGAAATGACTCCGCGCGAGGACGATTGAAACAGAAAGAGAGTCATGGGGTCGCGAGAGGTGAGAACGGCATCGAGCGGGGTGGCACGGCTTGCTTGCAAGCCGTGTTCTCGGCAAATTCGGCAACACGCTTTGCGAGCAAAGCGTGCCACCCATCCAGTGAACGGATGTTTTCAACAGAGCAAGGTGAAAGGTGAGAGGAGAGAGGTGAGAGACGGTTCTACCCTCTACCCTCTATCCTCTATCCTCTACCCTCTAACCTTTCACCAGATTTCGAGGCAATCGTCGTTCAGTTTGGACGTATGTTTCTTTTGCGAAACAGACAGGAAATGATCTTTCCGGTCCGTCCCATCCTGGCCTGGTTGGCAGTGACGCTCTTCGGAGCGGTCACGCTGCTGGCCGTCGGTTCCGCGCAGCCGGACGGGGCGGCGTCGCCCCTGTCGCCCGTGGCGCCGACGCCGCTGGCTGCGACGGACGACCTGGAGGCGCAGATGGCCCAGCGGCTGGGGCAACTCGTCGAGGTGCTGCGGGCCGCGAAGGACGACGAATCCCGCGCCGCGGCCCGGCGGCAGATTCTCGCGATCCAGAAGGCCTGCCTGGAAGCGCTGCTGGCCCGTGCCGATGACGCCGATCCGGAAATTCGCGCGCGGGTCCGCGCCCTGCTGGACCTGCTGGTGTCCGATGCCCGCGTGCAGCGGACGCTGGCCATCCTTCCGCCCGACCAGCGCCGCAGGCTCCAGCGCCTGCGCCAGGACCGCCCGGAACTCTTCGAGGACATGTTCTCCAGCGACCAGTCCCGCCGCGTCCGCGCCATGGAAACCATCGCCCGCATGAAGGATCCCGACGCGCTGGCCGAACCGCTGCTGGTGATGTGCCTGAACCATCCGTCGCGCCGACTCGTCGACGCCGCCGCTCGCGCAGCCGTCACCGGGCGATACCGCTCCGAAGCCCTCGTCAAGGCCCTTTGCCGTGTGCTGGCCCGCACCAGCGAATGGGACTGGCGACGGTCCGGCCAATACGGCTACTACGGCCAGGACGGCAGCGAGGAGGCTGTCCAGCCGCACTGGACCGCCCTGGAAGCCCTGATGGTCATCCGCTCGCCCCACGCCGCCGGACCGTTGCTGGCGATCCTCGGTCGAAAAAACTACGACGTCCATCGCAATCTCATGATCGGCGAGGCGCTCATCGCCACCGGCGAGCGACGCGCCATCCCCACGCTGCTGGAGATGCTCGACGATCGGGGCATGGTGACCTTCTGGTCCGACGGGGACACATCGATCAGCCTCAGCTGCGGCGACGTGGCCCTGATGATCCTCATCCGCCTGACCAGGCAGAATCCCGCCTCCTACGGATTCGCCTACCAAACATCGTACCGGCCGTATGGGGCAGAAAGCAGCGTCTACGGATTCCCCAAGGACACCGACCGACAAACTGCTGTGAAGAAATTCCGCAACTGGTGGAATTCACACAAGGACGCCCCACCGTATAACGAGATTCAACCGCTCCCAACGATCAAAGCCGAATAGAACCCCCGACGGGAATCGTTTCCCTTGCGCGCAATGAAAAAATGCGCGTAAAAAAAAGGCGTCAGGGGAGGGGAGCCTGACGCCTATCAAATCTCGGTCAAAGGAGGGAGATTGACCGAGGAGCCTCACCATCAACGCTATAGTCATTTATATCGCGAAACCGTTTTATGTCAAGTGTTGGAACTTCACTTTCCGCCTTTATTTTCGATTGACCCGAGAATTCAGGTTTTAACCTGATGCCTGCGCGATCCGGTACGATTTACGCATGAAACGAACACATTCCCGCCGATCGAGAGGATTTTGCTTTGGTAACCAGCCCCTACTGCCAAGCGGAGGGGATAAAATCAACACCCCCCCCCAACAAAACGTTACTTATGCTTGCGCAGGGAGATACAACCGGTGTTCGTGGATGTAATGCTCGACGGCCTCGGGAACCAGATAACGGATCGACAGGCCTTCGCGAACGCGGCGGCGGATGTCGGTTGAGGAAATGTCGATCAGCGGCACGGGAACCACCCCCTGCCGCAGCGCGTCGACCTGCTCGGGCGTGAAGCGCCGGGAGAGTTTGTCGAACACCTCGTCCATCCGCTCCTCCCAGCCGGGCCGGCCGGCGATGACGAACGTGGCGCGATCCATCAGTTCCCCCGCCCGGTACCAGTTCGGCAGGTCCTCGAGCATGTCGGCCCCGAGAATCCAGTGCAACTCGGCGCCGAACCGCTTTCGCAACTCGCCCAGCGTGTCGAAGGTGTAGCTGGGCCCCGGCCGGGCCAGTTCCAGATCGCAGACGTCGAACCGGTCCTCGGCGCCGACGGCGGCGCGGAGCATCGCCAGGCGGTGCTCCCCGACCGCGTGGGTCTGCCCCTTGTGCGGCGGAACGGCCGCGGGAATGAACGCCACCTTCGCGAAGCCCCGATGCTCCGCGATCGCGCGCGCGACAATCAGGTGCCCGTGATGCACCGGATCGAACGTCCCGCCGAAAAACGCGATTCCCGACATGGCCGGTTCCTTTACCCTCGATTTCCTATGTACCAGAAATCCCCACGCCGTGCAAACGGCCGAGGATCGGAAAGGAACCAGGAACAGAGGAACTGAGGAACCGGGAAGACACAGCCGCCGCGCGGGCCGGATTCCGTGTTCCGAGTTCCCGGATACGAAAACAGGCAATAGGCAATCGCGGATTGTGCCTCGGCTGGGTGCCACCCTCAAGCGTTGTGTGCTTGAGGGTGTCTTCCGCACGGCCAAGCAAACATCGCTTGGCCGTGGCACCCAAACGGGCGGTCACCGGGAGCGACGCGGGAAAAGGACCCCGGATACTTCCATGACGCCACCCCTGAAGCCTGCCGCCTGATGCTTGAGTCGCGGAGAAGGATTGCAGCCGGCGGCGGCGCGGTTTAGAATGCGGCCTTTGGGAGTGCGCCGATGTTGGCAAAACGGATTATCCCGTGCCTGGACGTGGACAAGGGCCGCGTCGTCAAGGGCACGAACTTCCTGAACCTGCGCGACGCGGGCGATCCGATCGAGGTCGCCCGTCGCTACGACGCCGAGGGCGCCGACGAGCTGGTTTTCCTCGACATCACCGCCAGCCACGAGCAGCGCGACACGCTGCTGGACATCGTTCGCCACACGGCCGAGGAGGTCTTCATGCCCCTGACCGTCGGCGGCGGGGTGCGGAACCTCGACGACTGCCGCAATCTCCTGAACGCCGGCGCGGACAAGGTGTCGATCAACTCTGCGGCCGTGCGCGACCCGGAATTCATCACGGCCGCGTCCGAGCGGTTCGGCGCGCAGTGCATCGTGGTGGCCATCGATCCGAAGCGCGTGAAACGCTCCGGGCGCGAGGTCTGGGAGGTTCACACGCACGGCGGGCGCGTCCCGACGGGTCTGGAGGCGGTCCCCTGGGCCCAGGAGATGGCCCGGCGCGGCGCGGGGGAAATCCTCCTGACGGTCATGGACGCCGACGGAACGCTCTCGGGCTACGACATCGAGATCACCCGCGCGGTGTCCGACGCGGTGGACATCCCGGTGATCGCCTCGGGCGGCGCGGGCAGCCCCGAGCACATTTTCCAGGCGCTTACCGCGGGCGGCGCCGCCGCGGCGCTGGCGGCGAGCATCTTCCACTTCGGCACGTATACGATCGAGCAGACCAAGCGGTACCTGGCGGACCGCGGCGTCCCCGTGCGTTTGAGCGGGTACGCGTCGGCCGCCGGCGCCGGACGGGAAACACCATGAACGCTAGCGCGGACAGCCAGCCCCTCCCCCCTCCCCCCGGCGCCGACGAGACCGCCGGCGGAATGCCCCAGCTCGAGAAATACTTCCGGGCGATGATGAAGGCCGGCGCGTCGGACCTGCATTTCAAAGCGGACACGCCCCCCCACATCCGCGTCAACACGCTCATCCGCCCCACGCGATCCGAACCGCTCAGCGGCGCGGAGATCGCGGCGATGGCCCAGGAAATCATGACGCCCGCCCAGCGCGAGTATTTCGCCCATCACGGGAGCCTCGACCTGGCGCACGAGCTGCCCGGCGCGGACCGCTTCCGCATCAACATCTACCGCCAGCGCGGCGCGGTGTCCGTCGCGGTGCGCCGCGTCACGCGGAACATCCCCGACTTCGACGCGCTGCACCTTCCGCCGGCGGTCAAGTCCATCGCCGAGGAACACAACGGGCTGGTGCTCCTGAGCGGACCGACCGGCAGCGGAAAGAGCACGACCATCGCGGCCATGATCGAGCACATCAACCGCACGCGCCCCTGCCACATCGTGACCATCGAGGACCCCATCGAGTATCTCTACGACGACAAGAAGGCGCTGATCAACCAGCGGGAGATCGGCATCGACGTGGAGAACTTCGAGTCGGCGCTGAAGTACCTGATGCGCGAGGACCCCGACGTGGTGCTGATCGGCGAGATGCGCGACCGCGAGACGTTCCAGGCGGCGCTCCAGGCGAGCGAGACGGGCCACCTGGTGTTCGGCACGGTGCACGCCTCGACGGCCGCCCAGACCATCGGGCGCGTGCTGGACCTGTTCGATCCGGGCAGCCGCGACCTCGTCCGCCAGTCGCTCGCGTTCAACCTCCGCGCCATCCTCTGCCAGAAGCTCCTGCCGGCCATCCGCGAGGGCGTGGACCGCGTGCCCGCCGTCGAGATCCTGCGCAGCACCCCGAGCGTCCGGCAGCTGCTCGAGGAGCGCCGCGACGCGGAACTGTCCGACCTGATCCGCGCCTCCGAGCGCGACGGAATGCAATCGTTCACGACGAGCCTTCTGCAACTGATCGAAAGCGACTTTGTGGACCCGAAAGTGGCGTATGAAGCCGCCCCGAACGTCGACGAGCTGAAGATGCTCCTGAAGGGCATCTCGGCCTCGCGCCCGGGGCTCATGGGACGCTAGAGCGGAGAGTGCGAATGTCCGACATCCTGGGAACGGTTCTGGCGGTCGGCGGGTATGTCTCGCCGGTCAAGCTCGCGGCGATGGTGGTGCTGGCGATTCCCTGGCTGTACGCGGCGCCGTGGGTGGCCAAGGACGCCCGACGCGTCCGCGCGCCCGAGGCGCTCTGGAACGGCGCGGTGCTCGGCGCCGGCGCGCTGGGCATGCTGCTCTGGCTGGTGGTGCCCGTCTACGCGGTGGGACTGCTGCTATACGTCGTCCTGTCCGGCGCCACCCTCAGCGCCTACATCGTCTACCGCAACGGGCGCGTCAAGGAGTCGCACCGGATCTTCACCGGCGAATGGTTCCAGCGCCTCACCAGCCGGCGAAAGGCCGAAACCATCGTCGTCGAGCAGCTCGTGAAGATCTACGACAGCCACAACAAGATCGTCCTGTCGCCCCCGCCCGGAAAGGCCGACCCGGGCCTGATCGAGACCTACAACCTCGCGCAGAATCTCCTGCACGACATGGTCTGGCGCCGCGCCAGCCGGGTGGATATCGCCCCGGCCGGTCAGCAGGCGGCCGTCCGCTACGAGATCGACGGCGTGGTGATCCCCCAGGCGTCGATGAATCTCGCCGACAGCGAGGCGCTCATCAACTTCCTGAAGGCCCCCGCCGGCATGGACGCGCAGGAGCGCCGCCGCCCGCAGGAGGGGCACGTCTCGGTGGACATCACCGAGGGCGGGCACGCCACGGACATCGTGCTGACGACCGCGGGCACCACCGGCGTGCAGCGCATGCAGTTCCAGCTCGTCAAGGAGGCCATCCGCACGAACCTCGAGGAACTCGGCATGACCGACGACGTGCTGCGGCGCGTCGGAGAGTTGAACCTGGCGGGCAACGGGTTCCTGATCGTCTCGGGCCCGCCGCGCAGCGGAGTCACCAGCACGCTCTACTCGCTGCTGAAGCAGCACGACGCGTTCATCCGCCAGCTCGTCACGCTGGAGAAGCAGCCGGTGGTCGACCTGGAGAACATCACGCAGCACACGTACGCGGACGATGCCTCGCTGGCGGCGACGCTGGCGGCAGCGCTGCGGCGTGACCCCGATGTCGTCATGATCGACCAGTGCCCCGACGCGAAGACCGCCCAATTGATCTGCGATGCGGCCGGGCGGAAAAGCCTCCTGCTCGGAATGCACGCGACCGACGCGTTCCAGGCGCTCGCCAAGTGGGTCAAGGTCTCCGGCGACCCCGTCGCCGCCACGAAAAACTTGCGCGGCGTGCTCTGCCAGGCGCTGCTCCGCAAGCTCTGCCCCACCTGCCGCGAGGCGTATCGCCCCGACCCGCAACTGCTGGCCAAGGCCAACCTCGGCGGCCAGCAGATCGACAGCTTTTATCGCCCCCCCACCAAGCCCCTGGTCGACGAGAAGGGCAATCCCGTCACCTGCCCGTCCTGCCAGGGCAGCGGGTACGTGGCGCGGACGGCCGCCTTCGAATTGCTCGAGATCACCGACGAACTGCGACAGATGGTCGCGCAGAACGCCTCGCTCAGTCAGATCAAGGCCGCCTGCCGAAAGAACCGGATGCTCTACCTCCAGGAGGAGGCCCTCCGCAAGGTCATCGACGGCGTCACGAGCATCCAGGAAGTCATCCGGGTCACCCAGCACGCGAAGAAATCCTGACGCGACAGAGGAGTTGAACATGCTGATCATCATCCTGGCCACCATCCTGATCCTGGCCATCGCCTTCTTCCAGGTCAACCAGGGCCTGTATAGCGCGCTGATCATGACGATCCTGACGATCGCCTGCGCGCTGCTGGCGTTCAACTACTACGAGCCGCTGGCGGCGACGCTCTACGGGCGCATGCCGGACTACGCCGACGGCGCCTGCCTGATGGTGCTGTTCGTCATCCCGCTGCTGATCGTCCGGGAGCTCTTCGACCGCTACCTCGGCGGGAACGTGGTGATGGGCGTCTGGGCCGACCGCATCGGCGGCGGGGTGCTGGGCCTGGTGGCGGGAACGGTCCTCGTCGGCGTGCTGATGGTCGCCGTGCAGATGTTCCCCCTGCCGGCCGCCATCCTCGGATACGCGCCCTACGACGCCACGCTCAAGCGGAGCGCCCACCTGGAGCCCTTCCGCCCCGACGAGTTCGTGCTGGGAATGGTCGGCACGCTCTCCGGCGGGTCGATGAGAAGCGAGAACGACTTCGCCGGCGCGCATCGCGAAATGCTGCTGGACCTGTTCTGCGTCCGCAACGACGCCGGCTTGTACGGGCGCAAGACCACGAAGCTCGATTCGATGGCCGTCCTGTCCGTCACCGACGTGACGGAGCAGAATCCGCCGTGGACGGCCGACGTGCCCGCCAACGACCGACTGGACGCGTCCCAATCCGTCAAGACGCTGGTGGTCCGCACGAGCATCGATGAAAGCGCCCGTGAGGAGCGCACCTGGATCATCCTCCCGGCCACCCACTTCCGCCTGACCGACAAGGCGGGCAACAGCTATTACCCCATCGGATACCTGACCTACGGAATGATCAACCAGCACAACAAGCCCGCCGGAGGCAAGTGGGCGTTCCACGGCCCGGAGGTCGTCGACGGCGTGCTCCAGCGGACGAAGCTGGCGGTCTCCCGCGAATGGGTCAGCGGCGAGACGAAAATCGTGGTGGACTGGGTCTATCGCGTGCCGGCCGACGCCGAACCAGACCGGATGACCTTCCGCCGGTTGGACAGCACGGCCGTACCCAAAACCGGCAAGGGCACACTCGATACCGTCAAGGCGCTGACGCGGATCGTCAACACCCAGTAACTGGTGGACTGGTTGATTGGTATCCGGAACCGGGAACTCGGAACACGGCCCGCGCGGCGGCTGTGTCTTCCCCGGTTCCCCAGTTCCCTTGTTCCCTTGTTCCGGGTTCCCATAGCAACTCCCGGTGACCGCCCGTTTGGGCGCCACGGCCAGCTGCTGTTTGCCTGGCCGTGCGGGAGACACCCTCAAGCACACAACGCTTGAGGGTGGCACCCAGCCGAGGCACAATCCGCCATTGCCTGCGGCCTACTGCCTGCTGCCTTCTTCCTCCCCCATTTGACGCTGCCATTGGTCCCAGGCGATCTCGGGCCGGCGCAGATGTCCGCCCTTGGTGGTCATCTGGCGGGTCTCGTAGCACTTGTGGTATCGCAGCCAGCGGAACGCCTGCCAGCTCTGGCGGGCGATCTCGCTCAGGTCGTCCTTGCCCCAGAAAATCAGGATCGGCATCTTTTTCACTTCGTCGGTCAGGGGAATTTTCTCGAACAGGTCGATGTCGCTGTTGCACGCGCGGGCGATGAGCATGCGGAACCGCTCCGGATGCCGCAGCCCGGTGTAATACAGCGGGTATCCCCCGGCGGAGAACCCCGTCAGCAGGACGCGCTTGCGGTCCACGCGGTATCGCGCCGCCACGTCGTCCATCATGGCGAGGATCGCCTTGTCGTCGTCGGCAAGGTCCTGCTCCCACGCGCCCGGAAGGACCGGGAGGATGCCCTGGACGCTCCGGAGGTCCGGGGCGGCCACCAGGAAGCCCTGCTGCTCGGCCAGCGACTTCCATTCCTTGATTTGCGCGGCGCTGGAGTCCCACCCGTGCGTGCCGTGCAGCGTGACGACCAGGGGCCAGTCGCGGTCGGCGGCGTAGCAGCTCGGGACGTACAGCCAGTATCCGCGCTGCGTTTGCGGCTCGATCTGGCGGAGTTGCTCGACGGGCGTATCCTGCGGCTGGGTGACGGGGCACCCGGCCGCGAGCATCGTCAGAGGCATCAGCAACAGGTACTTTCGCATGTTCGCTCCCTCACCCGCCGGCGCGCGGGCGACGCGGGCGAGTATATCCTCGCGACCGGCGAAAGTTGAGAGACTTTTACCCCACCTTCCCGCTCCGGACGTGTCTGACGGATTGGCCAGGGGGGTGGCACGGCTTGCTTGCAAGCCGTGTTTTTGCGATTGGCATCAGACGCGCGAACGTTGAGAGCGTTTTTCCTTTGAGGTAAACTTATGTGGCCGCTACGCCGATGGGAAAGTATGCCCACCCGAACCCTGACACTGCTCGTGGCCGCCCTGACGGCGGCATGGACCGCCCCCGCGCTGGCGTTGAATCCCGACGAGGTGATCGTCGTCGCCAATTCCGCAAGCGTCGAATCGGTGGAACTCGCGAATTTCTACGTCGCCCAGCGAGGAATCCCCAAGGGCAACCTGTTTCTCGTCAAGACGACTGCGGGCTACGAGGTGTCGCGCGCGGATTACGAATCGCAGATCCGCCAGCCGCTGGAAAAGTTCCTGTCCGCCGATGACCGGCGAGGCAAGATCAAGGCCGTCTGCCTGGTCTGGGGCGTGCCGGTGCGCGTGGCGGGCGGAGGCGTGCTGGGCGCGTTTCGCGGCGCATCCGGCAAGGCGCACAACCGTCTGGCGATGAACTACAAGTTTCTCGGCTCGGTGGGGCTGAGTTTTCCCGCGCCGCGGACGGAGGGGCTCTCGCCCGTCGGAAAACTTTTCGACGAGAACTTCCCCCCGCCCACGACTCCGCTGCTGGAAATGCCCAAGCTCCTGCCGGAGATGGAGAAGCTGCTGGAGACCAAGATGCGCCAGC
>JAKPKY010000135.1 GCA_029553505.1 Planctomycetota bacterium | reverse complement strand
TGGCCCTGCGCGAGGCGGAGATGTGGGGCGCCGCGGCCGGGGCGCGCAAGGGCTTCGCCTGGCCGGCGGAGCAGATGGACGAGCTGTGGAAGAAAGTGCTGCTGAACCAGTTCCACGACATCCTTCCGGGCTCGTCGATCCACCGCGTGTATGAGGAGGCCGAGGCGGCCTACGCCGAGGTCATCGGCGCCGCCCAGGCGGTCGCCGCCCAGGCGGCGGGCAGCCTGGCCGCGCCCGGAGAGGCGCTGACCGTGCTGAACTCCCTGAACTGGTCGCGCAAGGCGCAGGTGGAGCTGCCGGCGGGGTGGACCGGCGCCATCGACGCCGAGGGCGACGCGCTGTGCGTCCAGGAGACGGGCGGAAAGAAGCTCGTCGAGACGACGGTCCCGTCCTGCGGGTGGACCACGCTCCGCAAGGGCGACGGCCCGCGGGCCAAGTGCGACGGCGGCGCCTGCCGCGTCGTCGCCGAGCCCCGCCGGCTGGAGAACGACCAGCTCCGCGTCGAGTTCAACGATCGCGCGGAGATCGTCAGCGTGTTCGACAAGACGTCCGGGCGCGAGCTGCTGGCCGGTCCGAGCAACGTCTTCCGCCTGTACAAGGACGTGCCCGGGCAGTACGACGCGTGGGACATCGACAGCATGTACCGGGAGACGCCGGTGGACCTGGGCGACGCCCCGGCCGGGATCGAGGTCGTCGCCTCCGGCCCGCTGGTGGCCACGCTCCGCGCGACGCGCCGGCTGCACGACTCGACGGTGACGCAGGAGATTTCCCTGCGGCGCGGCGCGCGGCGGGTGGACTTCCGCACCACCGTCGAGTGGAAGGAATGCCACAAGCTGCTGAAGGTCTGCTTCCAGCCGGACCTCTACGCCAACGAGGCGATCCACGAGATCCAGTTCGGGCACATCCGCCGCCCGAACCACGGCTCGCGCCCGTTCGACGCCGATCGGTTCGAGGTCGCCAACCACAAGTGGACGGCCCTGGCCGAGGAAAATCGCGGATTCGCCGTCCTGAACGACTGCAAGTACGGCGTGAACGTCATCGGAAAGAGCATCAACCTGTCGCTGCTGCGGGCGCCCAAGGCGCCGGACATGACGGCCGACCTCGGAACCCAGGAGTTCACCTACGCCTTCTACGCGTGGAACGGCTCGCTGGCCGAGTCCGACGTCGTCCGCCAGGGCTACGAACTCAACATCGCGCCGCTGACCGTGCCCGGAAACGCCGGGACCGAGTCGCTGCTGGAGGTGGACGCGGGCAACGTCGTCGTCGAGGCCGTCAAGCCCGCCGAGGACGGATCGGGCGACGTCATCGTGCGGCTCTACGAGGCCAAGCGGATGGCCGTCCGCTGCGGACTGACGGTCCGGCTGCCCTTCCGCGCGGCCGAACTGAGCGACATGGTCGAGGAAAAGTCCCTCGGCAAGCTGGACAGCCGGAACGGGAAGATCGCCCTGGAGTTCCGGCCGTTCGAGGTCAAGACGATCCGCCTGAAGAAATAGCGCCGCCAAGGGAACGAACACGGTTTGCAAGCAAACCGTGCCACCCGCCGCGGCAAGCGAAAAGCCCACGGCGTCAGCCGTGGGCTTGCCTTCTCAAACCCACACACGGCTTGCAAGCAAGCCGTGCCACCCATTGATTTTCGGTCCTTTCCGGAGCATGTTCTAAAAACACCCGCAAGATCGGACGATACAAAAGGCTAGGAACGCTTAACGAACCGAGAACCACCAAGGGCACAAAGCATTGTTTTATTTGTATTCTGCGTTCTCTGTGACCTCTGTGGTGCGTTTTTCTTCGGAGCGGAAAACGGCGGCAAATGGGTTTGCCGCGGGAAGGTTTCCTGCTAGGATGAGGACATCTTATTCATTTTCGCACGTTCATTCATCCATAACTTATACCCGACATCCGAACCACGCATGAGCACTCCACAGACATTGGAGGTGCCCGGCTACCAGGTCATGCAGTTCCTGGGCAGCGGGGCCCGCAGCACGATCTGGCAGATCAAGGATCACCGGACCGCGCGCGTCTTCGCGCTGAAACGGGTGGTCAAGCGCCAGTCGTCCGACCAGCGCTACCTGGACATGGCCGCCAACGAGTACCAGATCGGCGTCCGGTTCAACCATCCCGTCATCCGGCGGGTTCACAGTTTCAAGCGCGTCAAGCGTTGGATGAGCCTGAAGGAAGTGCACATGGTCATGGAGTTCTGCCCCGGGCGGACGCTCCAGGACCACCCGCCGGAGGACGTTCGCGAGGTGGTGCGGGTCTACAGCGAGGTCGCCACGGCGCTGGCGTACATGAACGCCCACGGGTTCGTCCACGCGGACATCAAGCCCAACAACATCATCGTCGCGACCGACGGCGCGGTGAAGATCATCGACCTCGGCCAGAGCTGCCGGCTCGGCACGATCAAGGACCGCATCCAGGGCACGCCGGATTTCATCGCCCCCGAGCAGGTGCACCGCCATCCGCTCGACGGCAGGACCGACGTGTACAACTTCGGCGCGGCCATGTACTGGACGCTCACCGGCCGGCCGATCCCCACCCTCATGGGCTCCAAGGGCGTCATCAGCATGATGTCCGACCTGGTGGTCGTGCCCGCGGAGCAGATCAACCCGAAGGTTCCGACGGCGCTGGGCCGGCTGATCCTCGACTGCATCGAGTTCCAGCCGCCCCACCGCCCGCAGTCGATGAACGAGGTGGTCTCGCGCCTGAGCCTGATCGCGCACGTGATGGACCGCGACCCCAACGTTCCGCCGGACCTGGAGGGCGTCTGAGGTGGCCTGCGCGGCGGCGGACATCTTCCTTCGCGCGGCGGAACTGAACCGAAACGACGCCCGGCGCGCGGGGAACGTCGTCGAGCTGGAAGCCGAGACCGACATCCTCTACACCGGCGACCTCCACGGGCACCGCAACAACCTCTCGCGCATCCTGGCGTACGCCGACGTGGGCGCCTTTCCGCAGCGCCGCCTGGTGCTCCAGGAGATCATCCACGGACCGCCCGACGAGCGCACCGGGCAGGACCGCAGCGTGGACCTGCTGCTCCGCGCCGCGCGCCTGAAGGTCGCCCAGCCGGAGCAGGTGGTCTTCCTGCTGGGCAACCACGACGTGGCGCAGCTGACGGGCAACGAGATTTCCAAGAACGGGCGCGGCGTGTGCAAGGCGTTCGCGGAGGGCGTGCGGTACGCCTTCGGCGCCTCGGGCGACGAGGCGCTCGCGGCGATCCACGACTTCCTGCGCTCGATGCCGCTGGCGGCGCGCGTCGGGCGGACGCTCCTGAGCCACTCGCTGCCCTCGCCGGGTCGGTGGACCGACGCCTGCCTGGACATCCTGCGCGGCGGCGCGACCGACGCGGACTTCCGCCGGGGCGGGCCCATCTACGAGTGGACCTGGGGGCGCGGGCACACGCCCGAGCACATCGAGCGACTCGCCGCGACGATCGGCGTCGATTTTTTCCTCATCGGGCACTACCATACCGGCCGGCCGTACGAGGCCATCGGGCGACGGGCCCTGACCGTCAGCAGCGACGACGACCACGGGTGCATCCTGCCCTTCGCGGCCGCGACGCCGCTGCACCAGGCCGCCGCCCTCGAGGCCCTCAAGCCCATCGTCTCGCTGCCATAGGCGACGGGCGGCACTGCTTGCTTGCAAGCAGTGTTCTCGCGAATGGGTAGCACTGCTTGCTTGCAAGCAGTGTTCTGACGGCTTCACGGCTTGACAAGCAAGCCGTGCCACCCCAAATTGAGGCTTTTCCGACCGCATCCAACCGAGCCACCACGGACGTGATTTCATGCAGGCACTGACCGGAAAACAGAAACGTCATCTCAAGTCGCTCGCCCAGTCGATGCCGCCGCTGGCGGTCATCGGCAAAGGCGGGCTTTCGCAGGCCGCCCTGGACAACGTGCGGCGGCTGCTCGACGGGCGCGAGCTGCTGAAGGTGCGCCTGCCGGCGCTGCCGCCGGCGGACCGCAAATCGGCGGCCGCGGCGCTGGCCGAGAGCGTCGGCGCGGCCTGCGTGGACACCATCGGCAGGATGGTGCTGCTCTACCGCCCCTGCGAGTCGCTGGACCCGTCGGAGCGGATTTCGCTGCCCTGACCGCCCTGCCGTCGCAGCATGTCCAGGTAAGAACCGGTCGCCGGCTGGGGGGGCTCCGCGCCGCCCGGGCCGAACCGCTCGCGCTCGATGCGCGTCATCCAGTCGCGCACTTCCGGGTCGTCGCCGGCGAGTTCGGCAGCGGCGTCGATGTGTTTCATGGCCCGGGCGTACTGGCCGAGCTGGTAGTAGCATCGCGCGGCTTGGAGCGACGCGCGGGCGCGGACCTCGGCGTAATCGGCGGCGCGGGCGAAGGTCTCCGCCGCCTCGGCATAGACTCTCTCGCGCGGTCCCTCGTGGAGCAGTTGGAGCATGCCGAGTTCCAGGAGCATCGCCCCGAGGTCTTTTCCGCGGCAGATTCCCACGCCGCGCAGGAGCGTCTGCTCCGCGTCGGCGGCGCGTCCGGCGTTTTTCTGTGCCTGTGCCAGCCGCAGCCAGACGAACGGGTTGGTCTGATCGAGCTTGCGGGCCTCGTCCATCCAACGCTCCGCGGCCGCGAAATCGTTTCGCCGCAGCGCCGCCTCGCCCATCGCGGCGCAGGTCGCGCCGTCGCGATGCCCCGCCTCGACGGCGCGGAGCAGGTACGTTTCTCCCTGGGCGGTCTCGCCCCGGGCCAGCAGGACAATCCCGTATCGGCTCCAGATATCCGCGTGGGACCGGTCGGCGAGTTTCGCCGCGTGCTCGAACGAGCGGAGAGAGTCGCCGCCGCGCCGCCGCAGCAGTTCGCCCTTGATCCACAGCAGTTCCGGCGAGATCAGTTCCGCGCGGAGCGCCTCGTCCAGGCGTCGCTCGGCCTCGTCGGCCTGGCCCATCGCCGCCAGAGCGCGGGCGAGCATCTCGACGAAGGCCGGCTCGCGCGGGTACGCCTTGACGCACGTTTCCAGCAGTTGCCGCGCCGGGTCGAACTGGCGAACCTCCAGCAGGCGGCGGGCCTGCGCGATGGCCTGGACGCGGTCGGCGTCGGCCCGGTCCCCGCCGTCGACCGGCGGCGGCGCGGGCGCGTCCGGGCGCAGGGCGATGTAGGCGGCTAGGCCCGCCACAGCCGCCGCCAGCATCAACAGGATGGCCGTCAACGAGCGGTTCGCCTTGCGGGCGCTGGCCGGATTGGCGTTGCGCTCGGTCATGGCGAGGCCCTTCCCAGCAGCGACTCGACGCCCTCGGCGATGCTCGCCGCCCGCATGAGCGTCTCGCCGACGAGAACCGCGCAGACGCCCGCCGCGGCGAGCTTCCGCACGTCCTCGCGCGTCCGGATGCCCGATTCGCTGACCAGCGGCACGTCGCCCGCCAGCGGCGCCAGGCGCAGCGTCGTGCCCACGTCCACGTGGAACGTCGTCAGGTCGCGGTTGTTGATCCCCAGCAGGCTGTACGACGGATGCGGGAAGCCCACCATCGACCGCACCTGCATGAGCTCCTCGGCCCCGTGCACCTCCACGAGCGTGGTCATGCGCAGCTCGGTGGCCAGGATCATCAGGTCCAGGAGCTTTCCGCCGGGCAAGGCGGCGGCGATCAGCAGGATGGCGTCGGCGCCGGCCGCACGAGCCTCGTAAACCTGCGCCTCGTCGATGACGAAATCCTTCCGCAGCACGGGCAGGCTCGTGGCCTCCCGCGCGGCCGTGAGGTACTCCAGCCGCCCCTGGAAATACTGCTCGTCGGTCAGGACGCTCAGCGCCGCGGCGCCGGCGGACTCGTACAGCCGGGCGATGGCCGGCGGGTCGAAGTCCTCGCGGATGACCCCGGCCGAGGGCGAGGCCTTCTTGATCTCGGCGATCAGGTTCATTCCGCGCGGCGAGGCGGCGGTGACGGCCGCGAAAAAGTTCCGCGGTCGCGGCCCGGCTTTCGCCGCGGCGCGAAGCTGCTCCCGGCTCATTCGCGCACGCAGCGCGGCGACCTCTTTCCGCTTGGTTTTCAGGATGTCGTCCAATATATTCTGCGGCATTGTCCTGACCTGATACGAGACGCGGTCACGGTAACCGGATACGTCAAATGATGTCAAACGCATTGTTTCCGGGCGCGGTCTTGCGCCCGGTTTTTCACTTTCTGACCGGCGCGGCCGCAACCACCGCCTCGGCGACGCAGGCGGAACTGCCGCCCTGGCTGCCGGCCCACGAGATGTACTGGCCGCTGGCGGTCGGGCTTTGCGCGATGGGGGTCTGGATCATCCGCCGGCTCGTGCGCCCGGAAAAGCTCTCTCTCGCCGACACCCCGGGGCGCGGCAACACCCTGACCCCCGCCCACGTGCTGGTGCTGCTGGCGATGAAGGTGCTGGCCGATTCGCTGGCGGCCAGCCTGCCCGATCCGCGATTCCAGGCGATCGCGCTGGCCGGCGGACAGGTGTTCTGGGTGGCGCTGGCGCTGCTGGTGGCGCGGCAGACGTTCCGCTTCGGTCTGCGACGCGGGATGGGATTCTCCGCGCGGCACTGGCCGTACGACACCGGGCGGGGAATCTTCGGATACTTCGCGTCGCTGCCGGCCGTGATCGCGCTGGCCGCCGCGGGAAGCTGGCTGCTCTACCAGTACGACCCGGCCCTGCTGGAGGAGAAGACCCACCGGCTCATCCGCCTGCTGGGGCAGTTGCACGGGCCGTGGAAGGCCGTCCTGTTCGTCGGTGCCGCGGTGCTGGCGCCGCTGGCCGAGGAGGTCTTCTTCCGCGGAATCCTCCAGTCCATGATGCGCCGCTACACGCGCAGCCCTTGGGCGGCCGTCGCAATCGCCTCGGTGGTGTTCGGGCTGCTGCACATGGACACGCCGCAGTATATCCCCGCGCTGATCGTGCTGGGGATCGTCCTGGGCTACAACTACGAGCGGAGCGGGCGGCTGCTGGGGCCGATCGTCCTGCACGTGATGTTCAACGGGGTGCAACTGGCCGTCCAACTCGCCCATGGGGGGTAGAAAACCGTTAAAAAAAGGCCGCACACGACGCCGATGGCGCCGACATGCGGTCTTTACCCTCACCTCGCTTCTTCCTCTGCTTCCACATCCAGGGCCGATACACCGGCCCCTTGTGCAACCATAAACAGGCAAAGAGCGATGAGCCTGCGCCGGGAGAGCCTGAGCGTTGCCATCCCGGTCTGTACTAATCATAGAGGATAGTTCATTCTTTGTCAATGGAGAAACTCCGGGCATTTCCGGACTTGCGCGGCGCGTTCTCCTGTTTTCCACCGGCATGTCAGCCCCCGGCATCGGGTCAGCCGTGGAGCTGGACCGCCAGCTTGGCGATCGCCTGCCCCAGCTTGACGCAGTTGGCCCGCGAGCGCTTGTCCAGGTCGCCGATGGCCACCGGACCGTAGTGGTCGCCGCTGACCTCGCCCTGGATTACCATTCCGTGGATGAGCATGGCCTTGAGGATGTCCAGGACGGTCGTCTCGTTGCCCCCGCCGACGTTGGCGCTGCTGGAGAACGCCCCGCCGACCTTGCCCGCCAGTTGCCCGTGGAACGCCACGGACTCGTCGAAGAGCTGCTTCATCTCGGCGGCCATCGAGCCGTAATACGTCGGCGAGCCCATGACGATCGCGTCGAACTCCGGCAGGTCCTTGGCGGCCACTTTCGCCAGCGGGCGGAGGTCCACCGTCGCGCCCTTCTCCTGGCGCGCCCCCTCGGCGACGGCCTCGGCCATGTGCTCCGTGTGCCCCGTGCGGGTGTAGTAGCAGATCAGCATCCTGGCCATGACGGTCTCCTTTCGTGTCTCGAAATGCCGGCTACCGGCTCCTTCTCGGCAAGTAGGGCATGCAACTTGTTGCACGCGGAATTCCTCGCACGGAATCCCGCCGCGAGCAAGCAAGTTGCTCGCCCTACGGTTACGGGCTCTCGCTCAGTCGAGCCCGCCCTTGCGTTTCTTTTCCTTCTTGGGGGCCTGCCCGGGCAGGTGGAACAGCCCGGAGGTTTCGCCCTCGCCCGGGCCGGACGAGGTGTATTTCGCGATGTCGGCGGCGCTGGCGGTGACGGCCGACTCCATCGCTTCCTTGATCGACAGGCTCATGCGCCGGCGCTGCTCGTCGACCTCGAGCACCTTGACCTTGACGGTCTGGCCCTCGCGGACGGCGTCGCCGACGGCGTTGACGCGCTTGTCGCTGAGGTGGCTGATGTGCACCAGCCCCTCGACGCCGGGGACGATCTCCACGAACGCGCCGAAATCGGCGATCCGCCGCACCAGCCCCTCCAGCACGCTGCCCTCCGGCCAGCGGGCCGACGCGCCCATCCACGGGTCGTCCCCCACGCGCTTCAGCGACAGGCTGATGCGCTTCCGCTCGCGGTCCACGCCCATCACGCGCACCTTCACCGCGTCGCCCTCGGAGACGATCTCGCGCGGGTGGTTGACCCGCCGCTCGAACGTCAGCTCGCCGATGGGAACCAGTCCCTCCACGCCCGGCTCGAGCTCGACGAACGCGCCGAAGTCCATCAGACGCGTCACCCGCCCCGCCGTCACGGTGTCAACGGGCCACTTCGACTCCGCGCCGTCCCACGGGTCGCCCAGGATGTGCTTGAGGCTCAGACCGATCCGACGCGCCTCGGGGTCCAGCTTGACCACCTGCACGTTCAGCTTGTCGCCCTGCTTGACCAGCTTCGCCGGGTCGTCCACCCGCGCGTGGCTCATCTCGCTGACGTGCAGCAGGCCCTGCACCCCGTTGCCCAGGTCCACGAACGCCCCGTAGGGCATCACGCTGGCCACCGTGCCGGGGAGAATCTTGCCCTCGGCCAGTTCCTGCCACATCTGCTCGCGCCCCTGCTCGGCCTCGAGCTCCTGCACCGCCCGCTGCGAGAGCACTACCTTGTGCTCGGACGGGTCGGCCTCGAGCACCTGGCACTTGAGCACGCGCCCGACGTACGGGGCGAGGTCTTCCACGCGGTACATCTCCACCTGGCTGAACGGCATGAACGCCGGGATCCCGTTGAGCGAGAGCTCCAGTCCGCCCTTGTTGTGCCCGGTGACGCGGGCCTCGACGATCTGCCCCTCGTCGAGCGACTGCCAGGTGGCCGCCAGGACGGCGCCCTTGCGGCTGAGCAGCAGCAGTCCGTCGGCGCCGTCGTATCCCTCGATGGTGACCTCGACGGTGTCTCCCACGGCCGGGAGAGGCTCGTCGGCGAACTGGTCGGCCGGCAGCAGCCCTTCGCTGCGCCCGCCGAGGTCCACGAAGATGTCGTCGCCCTGGATCGACACGACGTGCCCCTTGCGCACGCCCTTGCCCGCCGGCGCGGGGCCCTTCTCGGCCTTCTCCTCAGCGTCCAGGATGTCGCCCAGGCTCATGTCGCCCAGCGCCTCGTCCAGCTCGCGCTGAAGCTCGGCGTCGTCGCCGCCGGGGGTGAAATAATTGTCCTTCTTCTTCTGGAACTCGCTGCTCATCGCCATTCCTCGCTGTGATTTCCGATTCCCGCGCCGCACCTCGACGCGGAATGAAGTAGTGTACCTTCCATCGGCCAACGGGCAAGAGAACATTCGCCGCGAAAGAAGTGGAGAGTGGTTAGTGGAGAGTGGTTGGTGGTGAGTGGAGAGTGCGGAGTGGAGTGGGGAGAGTGCGTGCCACCCTCAAGCGCTGTGTGCTTGAGGGTGTCTTCCGCACGGCCAAGCAAACAGCGCTTGGCCGTGGCACCTGGTCCCAAGTCCCCGGTCCCGAGTCCCTGTTTTCTGCTACTTGCGCGCGAGTTGCGGCTTGCGGCGCTCGGCGATGATTTCCTCGGCGATCTTCTGCGGCACGCGCCCGTAGCGGGACATCTCCATGGTGAACGTGGCCATGCCCTGGCTGAGGCTGCGGACGATCGTCGCGTACCCGAACATGTTGGCCAGCGGCACCTCGGCCGTGATCGCGGTATACGCGCCCTTGTTCTCCGTGCCGAGGATCATTCCGCGCCGGCTGTTCAGGTCGCCCACGACCGCGCCCTGGAACTGCGGCGGGGTCTCGACCTCGACCTTCATGATCGGCTCGAGCAGCGCCGGGCGGGACTTCAGGAACGCCTGCTTGAACGCCTCGATCGCGGCGATGCGGAACGCCATTTCGCTGGAGTCCACGTCGTGGTACGAACCGTCGTCGAGGCACATCTTGACGCCGACGATGGGGTAGCCCGCGAGCGGGCCCTTCTTCGTGGCCTCCTGGAAGCCCTTGTTGACGGCAGGGATGTACTCGCGCGGCACGCGCCCGCCGGTGACGTTGTCCTCGAACTCGTACGGCGCGGGGGCGTTGTCCGGAAGCGGGATCAGCCGCCCGACGACGTGGGCGTACTGCCCCGACCCGCCGGTCTGCTTCTTGTGGCGGTAGTCGTACGCCGCCTCGACGACGGGTGCCTCGCGGTAGCTCACCTTCGGCGCGCCGACGGTCACGGCGGCCTTGTACTCCCGCCGCATCCGCTCCACGTACACGTCCAGGTGCAGTTCGCCCATGCCCTCGATGACCGTCTCGTTGCTCTCCGGGTCGGTGGACACGCGGAACGTCGGGTCTTCCCGCATGAAGCGGTTGAGCGCCTTGGCCATCTTGTCCTGGTCGGCCGAGCTGTCCGGCGTGACGGAGAGCTTGATGACCGGGTCGGCCACGAAGATGCTCTCCAGCGAGTAGTTCAACTCCTCTCCGCAGAACGTGTCTCCGCTGGCGCAATCGATTCCGACGAGGGCGACGATGTCGCCGGGGAACGCCTCGTCGACGTCCTGTCGGTCGTTGGCGTGCATGCGGACGATCCGCCCCACGCGGTGCGTGCGCCCCGTGCGGGCGTTGCGGCACTGCGAGCCCTTGCGCAGCGTGCCCTGGTAGACGCGCGTGTAGGTGAGCTGCCCGAACGACTCGTCGACGATCTTGAACGCCATGGCCGTCAGCGGCGCGTCCGGGTCGCACGCCAGGGGCGTCTCGGCGCCCTCGTTGTCGTGGTCCCGCGCGAAGTACTGGCGGTCCAGCGGGCTGGGAAGGTAGCGAACCACGCCGTCCAGCAGCGGCTGGACGCCCTTGTTCTGGTACGCCGAGCCCAGCATCACCGGCACGATCGAAAGGTTGATGGTCGCCTCGCGGATCGTCCGGCGGATCAGCTCCTCGCCGACCGGGTGGTCTTCCAGGAGCTTCTCCATCAGTTCGTCGTTGTGCATGCTGAGGGCCTCGAGCATGTGGGCCCGGTCCTCGGCCGCCTGGTCGGCCAGCGCCGCGGGGATCGCCTCGCGGCGGAGTTTTTCGCCGTTGTCGCCGTCGAAGAAGATCGCCTTCATGTCCACCAGGTCGATCACGCCGGTGAAGTCCTGCCCCTCGCCGACGGGAATCTGGATCGCCACGGGCTCCAGCCCGAGCTTCTCGGCCATGTCCCCGCAGACCTTGCGCCAATCGGCGCCGGTGCGGTCCATCTTGTTGATGAAGGCGATGCGCGGCACGCGGTACCGCTTCATCTGGCGGTCCACAGTGACCGACTGGCTCTGCACGCCGCCGACGGCGCAGAGCACCATCACGCCGCCGTCCAGCACGCGCAGCGACCGCTCGACCTCCACGGTGAAATCCACGTGCCCCGGCGTGTCGATGAGGTTGATCACGCAGTCGTCCCAGGCCACCTGCGTGGCGGCCGAGGTGATGGTGATCCCCCGCTCGCGCTCCAGGTCCATGTAGTCCATGGTCGCGCCGCCCTCGCCGCCCTTGACTTCCTGCATCCGGTGGATGCGACCGGCGTAGTACAAGATGCGCTCGCTCAGGGTCGTCTTGCCCGAGTCCACGTGCGCCGAGATTCCGATGTTCCGTATTGCACTGCGCGTCTTCATGACAACCTCGCTGCCTGCCGATCCCGTTGAAAACCTTTCACCACGGAAAAAGACTCACCGCGGAGTCCGCGGCCGGGAACACGGCTTGCAAGCAAGCCGTGCCACCCTCTCTTTGGATGTTTTCTACAGAGCATGTATCTCTCTATTTTCTCTGCGTCCTCTGCGATCTCTGCGGTTCATCCCGCCCGGCGTCTTTACAAATCGTCCCTCCGGCCGGGAGTCTCCTAACCGTTCCCGGCGGAGGGACATAGAAGGAAGATTGTATCAAATTTCACGCGGACAGGGCCAGAAATTTCCCCCCTTTCCGCACGTTTTTCTTCGCGCCGCGCCATGCCACCTGGCGCGCCCGCCTCAGACGCCCGCGTGGTGCTTCGCGTCCGAGAGGACGTCCAGCAGGCGGCGGATGACGTCCATGCGGTGATGGACCCGCTCGCGGTAGTCCGTCAGCCGCGTGCGGCGCGACTCCATCCGCGTGCTCTCCAGCTCCCGCTGGAGGATTTCTTCGAGCGCTTCCAACTCGTCGTCGGACAGTGAGAACATGTGCAACATGTCGCACCTCCTTGCGGAAACAGCTTCTCTGATTCATTATACGTTTTTGGCGCGGCGCAAAACCGGGAGAGACGAGCGTGAACAAGACACAGATTGGCAAGGCGATGCGTCTGGGAATGTGGCTGTTGTGGGCGGCGGCGCTGGCCGGGTGCGCCCCTGCTGGCGAGGCGCTGTACCAATATTCCACGATCCCGGCGCTGATGGAGGGCGTCTACGACGGCGAACTGACGCTCGGGGAGTTGCGGCGGCGCGGCGACCTGGGACTGGGCACGTTCAACGCCCTCGACGGCGAGATGATCGTCCTGGACGGCGCGGTCTACCAGGCGACGGCCGACGGGAAGGTCCGCCGCGCGCCCGACGGCGGGAAGACGCCGTTCGCCGCCGTCGTGCCGTTCCGCCCCGCGGCCGGCGGCTGGCGCTACGACCCCGAGCGCGACGGGGCCTCGCTCGAAAAATACCTCGACACGCTGGCGCCCTCGGCGAACCTGGCCTACGCCGTGCGGATCGACGGGACGTTCCGGAACGTGATGGTGCGGTCGGTCCCGGCGCAGCGGCGGCCCTACCCGCGCCTGGCGCAGGCGGCGGCCGGGCAGAAGGTCTTCGAACTCACTGGCGTGCGCGGGACCATCGTCGGCTTCCGCCTGCCGGAATACCTTGCCGGGGTCAACGTGCCCGGCTGGCACCTGCACTTCCTTTCCGCCGACCGCGCCGCCGGCGGGCACCTGCTCCGCTGCCGGGCCGAACAGGCCGACGTCCGCGTCATGGAAATCCGCCGCGTCGAGCTCCAACTGCCCGACACGCCCGAGTTCCGCGCCATCCAACTGACCGGCCCGAAACACCAGGAATTGCGGAAGATCGAGAAGTGACCGGCGGCGCGTGGCCTGACTGGTTCCGGTCTTTCGAGAAAGTCCGCCACAAACGGCGGGCGGCGGCGTTTATAATCCCGGCATGAGATTTTTCGCGGGCATCTTGGCGGCGGTTGGAGCGGCCTGGCTGGCGGCGGGCGCGCGGGCACAGGACACGGCCCCGGCGTCGCAGGCGGTCAAGGCGTATGTCGTCGTCTTCGACTTCGCCGACGGCGCCGACGGCAAACTCGGCCCGGCCCTGTCCGACAGCCTGCGCCTCAAGCTCCGCCGCAACGAGCGCTACGAGGTCATCGACCGCCTGACGACGCAGGAATTCGCCCGCCCCCTCGGCGCCGACGCCGACCGCGCCGACGCGCTCAAGCTGATGGCCGGGAAGCTCGGCGCGAACCTCGGCCTGTACGGGACGGTGCGCACGGACGGCGCGAAGGTGACGGCCGACGTCGTCTGCCTCGACCTGACCGGCCCGCAGCCCGCCCAGTGGCGAAAGACTTTTTCCGACGACACCGAGCGGGCGCGCGGCGTGATCGCGACGGCGATCGTCGAGGCCGTCACGGGCGGGCCCGACTGGACGCCCCCGCAATACGGCGACGAGACCGAGCCGACGGCGAAGGAACTCGGCAAGCCGCTGAACGCCAACGGCGGATTCGAGCAGGGCGCGGCCGGGTGGGAAGCGCCGGACAACGTCGGCACGTTCCTGGTTCCGGGTCCGCCGGGGCGCGGGACGATCCTCCGCGTGCGGACGGATCTGGAGCGCGACCCCTGGCTGGAGTATCGCCGGGCGCTGCGGATGGGCAAGGCCGACCCGAGCCGCCCGCCGCAGGTCGGCCGGGACACCAGCTACGGTTCGGTGGCCGGGTTGGAGGGCGTGCACTTCGCCGGCGAGTGGATTCGCGCCACGCCGGGGCGGCGGTACTGGCTGACGGCCGACCACAACGGACAGGGCGGCGCGAAGGTCTTCGTCAAGGGCTTCAAACGCACCGAGCACGCGATGGACGGACTGCCGGAAAGTTCCCTGGCGGCGATGGGAATGACGCCCGAGCAGTTCGCCGACCTGCCGCCGGAGAAGCGCAAGGCACTCGTCGAGGCCGACGCGAAGAAGAACCCCATGCGCTACGTCCGCGAGTGCTACCGCTGGTACCTCAACTGCAAGGACGCCAAGGGCGAGTGGAAGCACCTGGCCGCGCCGTTCCCGCCGCGCGGCGGCCTGCCCGCCGACGTGGAATGGTTGCAGATTCAGGTGTATTCGTACTGGCCGCCGGGCGAATACCTCTGGGACAACGTGCACCTCTACGCCGACCCGCGCCAGAAGGCGCCGCTGGCGGAGGAAAAAGCCCGCACGCCGCACTTCGGAAAGACCAGCGACGTCGTCGAGCGGGAATCCGCCCAACCGCGCACCGGGCCGGCGTCAAACCCCGCCGACTGATTGCGTTTTTTCTCAGTCCTCAGCACTCAGTCCTTCCCCTTGAGGCTCTCAGTGACCGCTCGCTCACGCTCGCGGCTCTGTTCCCTCACCACTATCCACTCTTCATTCACCACTCTTCTCACTTCTTCTTGGCCTTCTTCTTGGCCGCCCAGAGCTTTTTCATCTTCCGCATCTCGGGGTTGAGCGGAACGGGCGTTCCCGGGCACTGGTTCTTCGTGTCGTGGAGCCAGTGGCCCTGGTTGTCGCGCAGGACGGGCAGGCGCTTCGCCACCGGCGGGGGCTTGACCGCAGCCGTCGGACGCGCCGCGTACCAGTAGGCCACGCTGCTCATCTCGTTGGCCAGGTGGTTTCCGTGCCCGTGCTCGATGGTCACCTTGATTTCCTTCTGGAACCGCACGGGGTTCTCCAGGTGCAGCACGTAGCTGGTCTGGTACCCGCGCGTGTGGGACTCGTGGATGCTCGATCCGTTCCGCAGGAAGGCGTTCGGCTGCATGCCCCACGCCTGGTTGAGGTAG
>JAKPKY010000123.1 GCA_029553505.1 Planctomycetota bacterium | reverse complement strand
GACGAGGCGGCCGCCGCGGAGCTGGATCACGCGGTCGTTGTTGACCACGAAATAGCCGGGCGCGGGAATGCAGCAGACGGCGTCGCTCCAGCTCGCCGGCTCGCCCGCCGCAACCCGCATCCGCAGGCGGCAGTCGTCGAGACCGTTCTTCACCAGATAGAACAGGGCGAGGCGGCCGTCCAGCAGTCGCAGCAACGAGACGCTCATGACGTTGCACCCGCCTTCGTTCTTCACCAGCGTGGTGTCTTCAGCGGACCACCCACGGCCGGCGGCGTCGGCGGTCCGGGCGCAAATGTCGGCGGTGCCGTGGTCGTTGCCGCCGACACCATAGAAGCGGCTGTAGGCGAAGAGGATGCGGCCGTCGGCCAGCGTCGCGAACGCCCCCTCGGAATTGCGCGGATTGTTGTCTCCGTGGTTCAGCCGCAGCACGACCTCCGAACCCTCTTTCTTCGTCGTCATCTCGTCCCCCGTTGGATTGGTTTCGGATACCATAGGCCCTCGCGCCGGCCACCGTCAAGCGCAGACAAGCAGACATGCGCGACAATAGCATTGCCACAGGCGGTGCGCATGACGGATACTATCCGCCCGGTACCACCCATGGAAGAGGATCGGGATGAGAACCTATTTCGACGTCAACATGCAGTTGGGACGCGGCTCCGTGCCCGTCCTGGGCGCGGCCACATCGGCACATGAAGCGATCCGCGAGATGGACCACGCGGGGATTGCCCGCGCCATGGTCTGGCATCCCGCCCAGCAGGGCGTCTATCCGGGCGCGGGCAACGACCTGATCAGCCGGATGATCGCCGGCGTGCCCAGGCTGGAAGCGGCATGGGCGCCCCTTCCGCCCACGCCGCGCGAAGTCGTGACGCCGGCGTTTTTCGACGAGATGAAGGCCGCCGGCGTGCGGGTGCTGCGCGTCCTGCCGGCCGACCACCGCTACTTGCTCCGCCGGTCGGTCATGGGGCGTTTTTTCGATGACGTCGCCGAGCGGCGCATCCCCGTCCTGTTGTCGCCCGAGTGGGGGGTGCCGTTCGAGGCGATGGACGACATTCTCGCCGACTATCCCTCGTTGACCGCCGTCGTCTGCGACGTGGGTATCTGGGGCGCCGACCGCAAGGTCTGGCCGCTGCTGGAAAATTACTCGCACCTCTGCGTGGAGACCAGCCTCGTCTCGCTGGAGGCGGGGGGACTCGAGGCCGGCGTGCGCCGGTTCGGCGCCTCCCGTTTCCTCTTCGGCAGCAAGTTCCCCCACCGCTATTTCGAGGCGCCCATGCTCGATCTGGAGCATGCGGACCTTCCGCCGGCGGACAAGGACGCGATCGCCGCCGGAAACCTGGAATCCCTGCTCGAGGAGGTGGTGCTGTGAGCCATGACCTGCGCAAACGCTTTTTTGCCAAGGGGCGGCTGGATGACTGCCCCATCTACGATCTGCACGGCCACTGGGGACCGCACAACGGCATCCACCTGCCGGCGGGCGACGCGTCCGTCGCCCGCGCGCTGCTCCAGCAGGCCAATGTCCGCCGACTCGTGTTCTGCCACCACCACACCCTGTTCACCCCCGACATCGGCAACCAGGCCAATATCGACGCGGTGCGCGCCCTTCCCGACCTGCTGCGCGCCTACATGGGCATGAACCCCAACTACCCCGATGTCATCGCGCAGGACCTCGCCCGCTTCGACAGCCATCCCGATGTCTTCGTCGGGTTCAAACTGCTCGCCGACTACCACCGCGTCTCCGTGGCCGACGACCGCAACCGGCCCGTCTGGGAGATGGCCAACGCCCGGCGCCTGCCGGTCCTCCTGCACACCTGGGGCGGCAGCGAATACGACGGCTATCCAGCAGTCCGCACCGTGGCCGAACGCTACCCTGAGGCGACGATCCTCTGCGGGCACAGCATCCACGGCGACTGGACACATGCCATCGAACTCGCCCGGGACTTCCCCAACCTTCACCTCGAATTGACGGCGGTTCCCGACGAACGCGGCGCCGTCGAGCAGCTGCTGGAGGGCGTGGGCTCCCGCCAGATCGTCTTCGGCACCGACTTCCCCTGGTTCAGCCACTACTACTACATCGGCGCCCTGCTCGGCGCGGGCATCGACGACGAGGCGCTCCGCGACATCCTCTACCGCAACGGGCAGCGGATCCTGGGCGAAACGAGCCCCTCAAGCTGAGCAGGAAAGCGCACGTCCGCTACCGCATGATCACCGTGCAGCCCGGCCTTGCCCAACTCCTTCTCTCTCTTTGTGTTCCATGTGTTCTTTTTGGTGAATTGCCGGATTTAGGTTCAAGCAAGTCCTGGAACGGCAAGCGAAGAGGTCAGCAAGCGAAGGGGACAGGGTTCAGGAGAGGTGCTACACTCCTGAACCCTGGCATCCTGAACCCTGCGGCCTGCTACCGCATCATCAGCACCGTTCCCGTTGCCGGTAGCACACCCCAGTAGACGGTACCGGACTCGGCGTACGTGACCTTGTCGCGGTGCAGTCCGCCCTTGACCTCGCTCCGGCTCTCGCGCTCCGCCCAGTCGTTGCGCACCGCCCAGACGGCGATGCGTCCGCCGCCGCCCGCGCCCGACTCGAAACTGATATAGTCCCGTCCGTTCGCCTGCAGGAGACCCGTGCCGCTGCCCAGCAGCCGCCTCGTGCGGATGTAAATGCCGCCGCCCGAGCTGCCGCCGGGATGGCCGCCTACCGTGGAGGCCGACCCGTTGGCGCAGATCGTTCCGTTGACCGTGACCTGGCGCGCCTCGACCCGGATGTAGCCGCCGCCGCCGCATCCTTGGAGCGGCACGATCGAGCAGGTCCCGACGCCGCCGCCGCTGCCGGGCAGCCAGACCTGCGTGTTCGTGCCGTAGACGGCGCCGGCATTGTTGTTGTGC
>JAKPKY010000105.1 GCA_029553505.1 Planctomycetota bacterium | reverse complement strand
GAACTGAACGCGGGCGATAACAACATCCTGGTGAAGGTGGTGGACTTCTACGATTTCAACGCCCACACCTTTTTCTTTGCACGCCGTGGCGAGGCGATTGGACCCATGTCACTCGACGTCGAACGCGCCCTGTTGCAGGATCCCGCGGCACGAAGCGATGCAGACACAATGGCACTGCGCGGCTTCTACCGCAGCCGCAACTGGGATCAGTGGCCCGCGCTCCACGAGCAGGAACTTGATCGCGCCTGGGAGCTGGCACAGCTCGATAAGCAGATTCCCACCACCATGGTAATGGAGGATTTGCCCGAGCCGCGACCCGCGACTATCCTCGTGCGCGGCCAGTATGATCAGCTCGGCGAGGCCGTGTCGCCCGGTGTGCCCGCCGCACTTCACGCGTGGCCCGAGGGCGCGCCACGCAATCGTCTGGGCCTCGCGCAGTGGCTCGTCTCGCCGGAGAACCCGTTGACCGCGCGGGTCGCCGTCAATCGCGATTGGCAGCGCTTCTTCGGTATCGGCCTTGTGCGCACCGCCGACGACTTCGGCGTACAGGGCGAAAGCCCGAGCAACCCGGAATTGCTCGACTGGCTCGCCCGCGCATTCATCGCCTCCGGCTGGGATATGAAAGCCCTGCAGCGACTTATCGTCACTTCCGCGACCTATCGACAGGTCTCGCACGTACGACCCGGGCTGGCGGAACTCGATCCGGAGAATCGCCTCCTCGCGCGCGGCCCGCGCTATCGTCTGGATGCCGAGCAGATCCGTGACAATGCCCTGGCCGCGAGCGGGCTCTTGGTGGAGGCCCTCGGGGGGCCGAGTGTGCTGCCCTATCAGCCGCCGGGGCTCTGGCGGGACGTGGCCTATGGCGGTGGAGGGCTGCGCTACACGGCCCAGGAATTCATCCAGGACCACGGCGACAAACTGTACCGCCGAAGCCTCTACACCTTTTGGAAGCGCGCGGCGGCGCCCCCGGGCATGCTCCTTTTCGACGCGCCCAACCGCGAAGTCTGCACCGCGCGCCGAAACCGCAGCAACACCCCGCTGCAGGCCCTCGCGCTGATGAACGACACGCAATACGTGGAGGCCGCCCGCGAAATGGCGGAACGTGTGATGAAGGAATCGGGGCCCGACGCTGTTTCACGCATCGACTATGCCTGCACACTCCTGCTGGCGCGTCCCGCGCGCCCGGCGGAAAAGGACGCCCTGCTGGCCCAGTACGAAGCGCAGCTCGCGGACTACCGCAAGGCGCCCGACGCCGCAAAGGCATTGCTGGCCACGGGAGAGTCGGCCT
>JAKPKY010000102.1 GCA_029553505.1 Planctomycetota bacterium | reverse complement strand
TTCATTGCTCCGCCTCCCATGCAGTTCATATCGATGTGTCCTTCTGGAGCATGCGCGGGGCCGCCGGTTTCCCAGCGGCCCCAGTCCCTCGCTACTGATCTCCGAACGGGTCTTCGTCGCTGGCAACGGGCTCCGTGGGCTCCACGGGCCTCGCGTCGTCGGGGTCGTCCTCCACTGTGTCCCGCTTGCGCTTGCTCTGCCAACCGACCGCATCCGCAATGATGGTGCGGTTCAGACGTACTGCGCCCTCCGCGTCCGTCCAGGTGCGCACATCGAGCCGCCCCTGCACGGTCACCCGGACGCCCCGCTGCATCATGGGCAGGAGCGTGGAGGCCATCGGCTGCCACACCAGCACATCCCACCAGACCGTCTCTTCGTCCTCAGCGTCCTCGCCCTCGTCGGGCTTGCGCTTATGCTCTGCCACGCGGAGCTTGAGCGCGGTCGAGTTGTTGCGCGTTGATAGGAGCTGCCCGTCGGTGCCGAGGTTGCCGTACAGCGTGACGGTCGCCATTACGCGTCAGCCCCTTCCGCAATGGCCTCCGCGCGGGCGGCGTCCGCCTCTGGATCGGCGGCCTCCTGTGCCATGCTCTGCGCCTGGAATGCCCACTCCTCCAGCGCCGCGCAGATGGCCTCCGCCTGGTCATCGGTCAGGTTGTCCAGCTTGGCGGCCTCCGGGGCGAACTGCTTCCTGAAGGCCTTGGTGGCGTCCATGATGTCGTCGGCGGCGAAAGAGAAGTCTGTCTTGAGGGCGCGCTGCTTCGCCTTCACCTTGTCGGCGGGGGTCTGCGCAGGGGCCTCCGGGGCCGGGGTAAAAGCGGGCGTCGGGGCGGCGGGCGTTGTCCCGTCCGTCAGCCAGTCCTTGATGATCTGCGCAGTCTCGCGTCCGGGGAGCCGCACCGTCGCCTGCCGCAGGGCAGGGCAGCGCGTCTTGCTCACCATGAGGGTGTTGTTGGCGTCCATGTCCGCGGTGATGTCGAACTCGTACTCCATGCCGTCGCGCTGGACGGGAGCCAGG
>JAKPKY010000091.1 GCA_029553505.1 Planctomycetota bacterium | reverse complement strand
TGGCCGATCGTCTGGCCTTTACCGAGATTCACAATGAGCCCGAATACAGTGACCTTCCGCAGGGCGTGGAAGGCAGGCGGCTTCACGAGGCGGCCATCGCGTTCCTGCGGGCGCGGCATCCGCGCACCCTGGTCAGCGCCGATTTCGCGAGCCATGACTTCGCGATCGTTCCGGACAATGCCCAGGTTTTCGACCAGCACATCTACGCAGGCGCCGGCTGGCACCTGGGCGGGCTCTATGGCACGACGGTCGCGGACAAAAACGCGGACTTGGACAACCCTCACGTCTTCGCGCCCCTGGCGCGCGTGCTCAAGAAGGAGGTCATTCCCTGGCGCGACTACCTGGCGGCCGCCGGCAAGGTGGGCCGCGAGGACCAGAATGCCACGGACGGGTGGCGGAAGATGCTGTGGCTGTGGGAGAACCTCGACGTCGACAGGTGGGACGCCTTCATGGCCGAGAGCTTCCGTGAATGGAAACCCAGGATCTGGGAGAAAGCGGAGAAGCATTTTGCGGAGGACGCCCGCGAAGGCGGAAAACGCGGCCTGCCGCTGGTACTGGACGAGGGCGGCTATTTCTGCCCGCCCCCGCAGTCGCGCTGGGAGCTGACGCCGGACGGGTTCGCGCTTATCGAGTTGTTCGCGGATCTGGCCATCCGGCACGGCTATTGGGGTTTCATGCCCGGAACCTATTGCGGCCCCGGGCACATCCTTTGGCGCGAGCGGCCCGAATGGCTGCGGCGGGTCAATACGCGCTTCCTGAAGGGATACTGAACAACGCGGCGTCGCAGGACAAGGAGACGACGGAAAGATGGCAACCGACAGGGTGTTTGTCTCGTTCCGCCTTGGAGCCACGCCACCGACGGGAACGCCCCAGCAATTCTAATTATGAGGCAGCTGGGTTCTCGGGGTCGGAGTCGGTATCGGTATCGGGGTCGAAAACCCTTTGTTTTGGCGATACCGATTCCGATACCGACCCCGACGCCGATGGTTTCATCTCCATAATTAGAATTGCTGGGGAACGCCAGGCCCCCGCTTGCCCGCGCGCCGCCGGAGGTGCTATCCTGTCGGCATCAACCGTTTTTCAGGAAAGGAACGCCGATGAACCGCAGCCGCATCCGTCCGTTGCTTGAAACGCCGCCCGCCGCGCCGCAGGCGGTGACCGTCGCGGGGTGGGTGCGGACGCGGCGCGACTCCAAGGGGGGGTTCTCCTTTCTCGAGTTGAACGACGGCTCGTGCCTGGCCAACCTCCAGGTCGTGGCCGACCAGAAACTGCCGAACTACGCGGCCGAGATCCTCCGCCTCCATCCCGGCGCGTCGGTCGTGGTCGAGGGCGAACTGGTTCCCTCGCCCGCGGCGGGGCAGGCGGTCGAGCTGCGCGCGGCGGCCGTCCGCGTGCTCGGCTGGTGCGACCCCGAGTCGTATCCGCTGGGCAAGCAGCGCGTCACGTTCGAGCGGCTGCGCGAGCTGGCCCACCTGCGGGCGCGCACCAATACCTTCGGCGCCGTGGCGCGCGTGCGCAACGTCCTGGCCGACGAGATCCACCGCTTCTTCCAGGCG
>JAKPKY010000038.1 GCA_029553505.1 Planctomycetota bacterium | reverse complement strand
GACGCAATTCTGGCGGCGGTCCTGATCGAGGCGCTGCCCTACATCGTGAGTTTTCAGGGAAAAGTGGTCGTCATCAAGTTCGGCGGCGCCGCGATGGAAGACCCGTCGACGCTGGACTGCGTTCTGGACGACATCGTCTTCCTGCGCGCGGTGGGGGTGAAGCCGGTGCTCGTCCACGGCGGCGGACCGGAGATCTCGCGGGAGATGAAGGCGCGGAAGATTCAGCCGCGCTTCGTCAAGGGCCATCGCGTGACCGATGAGGCGACGCTGGAGATCGTGCGCGACGTGCTCGCGAACCGGATCAACGCCGACATCTGCCGTCGGCTGGAGAAACTGGGCGGCTGCCCGGTGGCTTTCGCCGATCCGGCAAAGGGCGCGCTGCGGGCGACGCGGCGGTTGAGCCGGATTGCGCTGCCGGAAGGCGGGTTCGAGGAGGTGGACCTGGGCTTCGTAGGCGACATGGAGGATATCGACAAGGCGCTGTTCGCGCGCGCAATCGAGGCGCGGCAGGTACCTGTGGTGGCGTCGCTGGGCACGGGCGCGTCGGGCGAGACGCTGAACGTCAACGCCGACATGGCCGCGGCGTGCGTGGCGGCGAAGTTGGGCGCGGAGAAGGCGGTGTTCCTGACGGATACGCCTGGCATTATGACCGACCCGCAGGACCGGACGTCCTTTGCGGAGACGTTATCGGAACACCGCATTGACGATCTGGTGCGGCGCGGCGTGATCGACGGCGGGATGCTGCCCAAGGTGGAGGCGTGCCGCGTCGCGTTGCAGTCGGGTGTGCGAAAGACGCACATTATCGACGGTCGCATGAAGCACGCGCTGCTGCTGGAGATTTTCACGGACAAGGGCATCGGGACGCAGATCATTCACTAGGACGACAGACGGCGGACGACGGACGACAACGACGGACGACAGACGATAACGGCAAAGCGGGCAGCCGATTCGAGTAAAGGGTTGTTCCTATGGCTCGGGCATTCGGGCTGGCAGAGGTTCGGACGGCCGTATGGCACGGCGTCGGGACCGCTGCGTGCCGACTGGTTGCAGTGGGCGCGACGCTGTTGGCGGCGCTGACGCTGCTGCCGGGGTGTTCCGGGCCGCACAGCCAGTACAGGCCGCAGGTGGACCTCTGGCCGGTCGTGCGCTATTGGTCGGCGGACGACGGTTCGGCCTCGGGATGGGAGGCGCTGGGGCCCATTCTGGAGGGGGGGCGCGATGCGAAGCGT
>JAKPKY010000018.1 GCA_029553505.1 Planctomycetota bacterium | reverse complement strand
GCGCTCGCGGCGGTCACGTTGGTCGCCCCGCCGGGGTTCGTGATGAACGGCAGGTCCTGGAATTCAGGCGTGCCGACGGTGTTGAACACGCCGTTCGACCCCTGGTTCATCCAACACGCCCACACCCAGTCGGCGGAACGGGCGACGGAGGCGACCCGCGCCTCGTCGATCATCCCCGGAAAATTGTTGGCGTAGCTAAAGCGGCTGCCCAGGGTCACCTTGCCGCCGATGGCCCGGCTGGTATAGCTCTGCGCGGAACCGTACGGCGCGCCGTCCACATAGAGCGACACCGTGCTGGCACCGCAGACGAAGGCGATATGGTGCCAGGTGTTGAGACTGGGCGTGTTGCCGAAATAACGCCATCCGCCGTCGTAGAGACCGATCCTGCCCGCGGGGTCGGCACCCCAGCCGACAACCAGCCGCCCGAGTTCGACATCGAACGGGAAAATGTTGGCGGCGGAGCTGCCAGCGCCACCGTTGAGCCACATGGAGAAGGTGTGCGTCTTGCCGCTGTCCGCCACCCCGGTGACGTCGATATAGCTGGAGGCGAAAAGCTGCCCCTTGCCGATGACTGCAGCGGTCTGAGCCGGGGAATTCGCGGCTTTTTTCGTCCCGTGGCGGCAGTTGGCGGTCGAGTCGGAGACGTGGGCGTTGTCGGCCCCGTCGCACAGGTGCCAGACCGCGTTATACGCCTCCGCCCACACCGCGCCGTTAGTGGTGCAGGAGGGCACGGCGACGCCGCTTCTGCCCCAGAGGGCGTAGATCGTGGTGCCGGCGGTCAGCTCGGGCACCTTGACCCAGACGTAGGAGAGCCCCTCCGTGTCCCACGACTCGACTTCGAAGTCGAGCGGCGTGGTCTTGTCGGCGGCGGCGAAGCGGAGGTCGCCGTAGGGCGGCGAGCCGAAGTCGGCGTAGTCGAAGCCGGCGCCGGCCGCGGTGCTGCCGAGGACGACCAGCACCGGGAAGTTGGTCAGCGGGGCGCCTCCGCCCGGGGGCGCGTAGCCGCCGAAGCCGACCGCCATCCGCTTGTTCCAGAGCGCGAAGTCCTCCTCCGCGCGCGCCGCAGTCGGCGCCAGCGCCAAAAGCGACATGAACGCCGCCACACACCGTAACGTCTGCATTTCAGCCTCCCGGTTTTCCCAGGGTGGAAATTCGACTCGGTATTTACGGACAATTTGTATCATCGACCCGCGGAACCGGCCTTGACAAAACCGCCATTTTGTAGCACGATCTTGCCAACAATGAAGCACCTGCACCAGTCCGATTACTTTGCCGATCCCGCTTTTCCCCTGGCCTGCTGGATCGACGAGCGCCATGGCGACATGGAGATTCACTCGCATGATTTCCACGAGCTGGTGCTGATCCTGAACGGACGCGGGCGCCATCTGGTGTGCGGGCACGGTCACGACCTGGAGGCGGGCGACGTCTTCCTCATCCGCGGCAACATGACCCACGGCTATCTCCATACGGACCGCATGACGCTGGTCAACATCCTGTTCGATCCGCGGCGGCTGCGCCTGCCGACCGCGGGGCTCGCCGACGTGCCGGGATACCGCGCGCTCTTCCATCTCGCGCAGCGGGCGCCCGCCGTCCGCCGGCACCTCCGGTTGCCGCCCGACGCGCTGACCGAGGCCGCCGCCCTGTGCGCCCAACTGCGCGGGGAACTGGAGCGACGGGAACCGGGCTACCGGTTCGCGGCCCTGCACCATCTCATGGGGCTGATCGCCTTTCTGTCGCGCGGCGCCTTCCACGACCCCGCCGCGAAACGCCGGCCGCCGCGGCGGCTCGACGAGCTGCTGCGCTTCGTCGAGTCGCACTACCGCGACACGATCACCATCGGGCGCCTGGTGCGCCTGGCCGGTTTGTCCGAGCGATCCCTGGCCAGGGAGTTCCACGGCGCCGCGGGCTGTTCGCCAATCGAATACGTCATCCGGGTGCGCGTCGCCCACGCCGCGGAACAGTTGCAGCGCACCGACATGCGGATCACCGAGGTGGCGTTCGACAGCGGGTTCAACGACAGCAACTACTTCGCCCGCCAGTTTCACCGGATCATGGGCGTCCCCCCGCGCGATTACCGCCGGCGCTCCGCCCAGCGGACGGGACAATAGCGGGGGTTGCATCACATCAGCCTGGAGCCCGCCGTCCCCGGCGGGTCGGTACGCCCAAAAGAGCGCGACACTTACTCGCGCTCTTCGTCGAGGCTCCTGCAAAGCCCCTTTTAGAAGACTCCGTTTCGGCTCACCGGGACGGT
>JAKPKY010000011.1 GCA_029553505.1 Planctomycetota bacterium | reverse complement strand
ACGCGCACCGTGACCTGGCCGGGCCGGGTGGCGCGGGAAAATCCGATCGAGGATCTGCTGGAAACCTATCGCCTGCTGTTGCCGGGCAAGCGGGTGACGCCGCTGGTCTTCGGCCAGGTTCCCAAGAACGGCAATCTCGATCGCGTCAACCGTTATGTCGCGGCGAGTGCGCGCCGGTTCCAGGTGCCGGCTCTGATTTTCAGCGATCCCGCCTGGGGCGCCGAGGAACTGGAGCGGCGAATCGTCGCGGACGGGTTCATCGGCGCCAAGAGCTACCTGTCGCTGGCGCCCGCCTATCTCCCCGCCGGGGAAATCCGCATCACGGACTTCTTCCCGCGCCATCAGCTCGAGGTTCACAACCGTCGCGGCTGGATCGTGATGCTGCACATTCCCCGCGATGCCCGGCTGAAGGATCCCGTCAACCTGGCCCAACTGCTGGAAATCGAACGCGACTTCCCCGATCTGAAACTGATCGTCGCGCATGTCGGACGGGCCTATTGCGCGGGCGATGTCGGCAACGCCTTCGAGGTGCTGGCCGCCACAAAGAACATGTGCTTCGATTTCTGCGCCAACACGAACGCGGAGGTCTTCGGGCAACTGCTCGGGTGCGTGGGCCCGCGGCGCGTGCTGTTCGGCACCGACCTGCCGATCCTCCGCATGCGCATGCGGCGCATCGAGCGGGACGGCCGCTACGTGAACATTGTTCCGCGCGGACTGTACGGCGACGTCTCGGGCGACCGGAACATGGCCGAGGCGGAGGCGCGGAGGCCGCGGCGCTGACCTTCTTCTTGTATGAGGAACTCGATGCCTTCCGCCGGGCCGCGGAACGCGCCGGTCTTTCGCGGGCTGACATCGAGGCTGTTTTCTGCCACAATGCGGAACGCCTGATCGCCGCCGCCGGCGGTTCGATCGGCGATTGATGGCATGGACGGGCACGGCGCCCGCATCCAACGGAAACGATCAGGAACATCAGGCATGCAAGCACGACACCCGGGAATCGCGCTCAGGTTGGCGCATCTGTTCAAGAACAAGCGGAATCTGGTGATTTCGGCCGTCGACCACGTCGTCGAATACGGCGACCAG
>JAKPKY010000043.1 GCA_029553505.1 Planctomycetota bacterium | reverse complement strand
CAGCACGCCGTCGGCGCCGAGTTCCATTGCCTTCGTCACGTCGCTGGCGGTTCCGACCCCGGCGTCCACGATGATCGGGAAGTCCGGATCGTCCGCCTTGAGCTGTTCGAGGATGATGCGGATGTTGTACTCGTTGAGGATTCCCTGCCCGCTGCCGATGGGGGCGCCGGCCGGCATGACGGAATCCGCGCCGGCCTCCTTCAGGCGCTGCGCCATGATCGGGTCATCCGAGGTGTAGCACAGCACGCACAAGCCCTCGGCCTTGAGCGTCTTGAGGGCCTCCAGCGTGCCCACCGGGTCCGGGAGGAGCGTCTTGCGGTCGCCCAGGACTTCCAGCTTCACCCATCCCGCGCCGCGGTTGCCCAAGCCGTCCAGCAGTTCCCGCCCCAGCAGCGCGGTGCGGACGGCGTCGTCGGCGGAAAAACACCCCGCCGTGTTCGGCAGCAGCGTGTATTTTTCCGGGTCGAGGAAATCCAGGATGTTGCGCCCGGTCTGGTCGGTCATCCGCTCGCGGCGGACGGCCACCGTGACCACTTCGCAGCCCGACTCGGCCAGCGCCTCGGCCATCAGTTCGTACGTGGCGTACTTGCCCGTGCCGACGAACAGGCGGTTTTGGATCTCGAAACTTCCGATTTTCAGCGGTTCGATCTTCACGTTCATCCGAAGGGTCCTTTCCGGGCGCGGCGGGGGCCGCATCTCATCCGCCGCCGACCAGCGTGACGATTTCCAGCTCGTCGTTTTCTTCCAGGCCCGTTTCGGCGTGGCGGGCGCGGGGGACGATCCGCCGGTTGCGTTCCACGGCGCAGCGGCGCGGCTCGAACCGCAGGGCGGACAACAGTTCCGCCACCGTCGATTCCGTCCGGTCCTGCCACTGGCCGTTGATGCACACGCGCATGATCGTCGCTCCGGGGCTCCCCGCCGCCGAAATCCTGATTATAGGACTTGGCGGTGGTGAATCAAGCGGGGGTTGAGGCGGACGAGGCTGGCGCGTCCCCGGCGGCAGGGACCGAAAGCGGAAGCAGGATTACGACGCTGGTTCCCTGGCCGCGACGGCTGGTGATGTCGATGTGCCCGTCGGACTCCTCGATGATCGCCCGGCAGATGCTCAGCCCCAGGCCGGTTCCGCCCCGGTCTTCGCGCGTGGTGAAGAACGGCTCGAAGATGCGCGGCAGGTGCTTCGGGTCGATTCCCTCGCCGGTGTCCGAGACGCTCAGCAGGGCGAATTCCTTGGCGCCCACGGTCTGGCGCTCGGTGACCAGCGTGAGCGTTCCGCCGTTCGGCATGGCGTCGCGCGCGTTGACGCACAGGTTCGTCAGCACCCGCCGTAACTGCACCGTGTCCAGGCGCACCGGCAAGGGGGTGGGGCAGTAGCGACACCGGACGTCGATTTCCCCGGGGAGCAGCCGACGGATCATCTCAAGCTGCTGCTCCACCGTCTTCGACAGGTCCACCTCCTGTCCCTGTCTGGCGTTCAGGGTGTAGGTGCTGCGGAACTGACGGACCAGGTCGACGCCTTGCCGGCATGCGCTGCGGATGTTGCTCACGTCCGTCACGTACTGCGGATTGCCCGGGTTGTCGACGGGAAGCATCTCGGCCGTTCCATTGATGACCGTGAACACGTTGTTCAGGTCGTGCGCGAGGCGCTGGGAGAGGTCGGCTGCCAGTTCCTTGGCCTGACCGCGGAGCAGGCGTTTGGTCAGCAGGGCCTGGCGATGACGGTAGAGATAGAACGCCAATCCCAGCGCCAGGTACAGCACCAGGACAAACGACGCTTCCGCCGTGGCCTGGCCCAGCGAGATCTGCCCCGTCCTGACGTACCGCTGGATCGCCTCGACCGACACGCGCAGAGCCCCCGTCAGCAGACCGCAGGCAATCATCCCGGGCGGGCGGAGGATCATGAATCCCCACAACAGTGGAACGAACAGCAGGATCGTGGCGGCTTCCCGAACGGGGCCCCTCGCGGCACACAACAACGATGCGGCTGCGCATGTCCCCGCGATGGCTGCATACGCGCCCAGGTGAGTGGAGGATGGTTTGGGAAAGAACCGATATTTTCCTATAGCCGTTTCGGTCATCGGAATGTTCCCGCAGTTCCATGCCTCGCGCGAGCGAACGGCTGCAGTCAACAGGTCGAACGGTTCGCCGAGCAATTGCAACGCCCTTTACTCCGGCGGGTTACGGCCTCTGGCGACAACCGTATCTATTATAGCTTGCGGGGCTTTACTGGACCCGAAACCGCATGGTTTTTCGCCGCGCGCGGAAATCATCGTCGGATCACCACTTCCGGATCGGGTTCCGTGCGGGCGGCCGAACGGAAAGGTCGGGCGTTGCCAGCAGGGTGGCAACTCGCTAAGCTTCGTGGGCCTGACTTGGAATTTCGCAGGCAGCAAGGAGCCAAGGAATGATTCAACTGTATTGGAAGAACGCCACCGCCGCCGTCGTCGGCGCCCGACACGGGATGTCCCCCGGCGACATGGAGAAAGTGGACGCGCAGATCCGGTCGGCGCACCAAGCCGTCGTCGAGCAGGTCCGCGCGGGCAAGCTCGGATACGCCAAACTCCCCGTGCGCGACGATTACAAGCAGCAGGTTCGCGCGCTGGTCGACCGTTATCGGAAAGACGCCACCGACCTGGTGGTGCTGGGCATCGGCGGCAGCGCCTTGGGCAACCTGGCGCTGCAAGCCGCCCTGAACCCGTCGAATTACAATTCCCTGACCGACCGCGTCCGCAAAGGCCCGCGCCTGCACGTGCTGGACAACGTGGACCCCGCCTTGGTGTCCGAGACGCTCAAGGGCCTGACCCGCCGCCTGCCGACGACCGTGTTCAACGTGATCTCCAAGAGCGGAGAGACGGCCGAAACCGCCAGCCAGTTCATGATCGTCCGCGAGCTGCTCCGCCGGAAGGTCCCCGGCAACTGGGCCGAGCGGATCGTCGCGACGACCGACAGGGAAAAGGGCACGCTGCACGACATCGCCCGCGCCGACGGATACGCCATGCTGCCCGTGCCGGGCGACGTGGGCGGGCGGTTCAGCGTCCTGTCTCCGGTCGGGCTGTTCAGCGCGGCAATGTGCGGCATCGACATCGACGAGCTGCTGGCCGGCGCCGCGGCCATGAAGGAAAAAGTCGAAAACGCCGGCGACTGGCGCCGCAACCCCGCGTGCGTGCTGGCGGCCATCAAGTACGTCATGTTCACCGCCAAGAAAAAGCCCATGCACGTGATGATGCCCTACTCCAACCGCCTGTACCTGCTGTCCGACTGGTATCGCCAGCTCTGGGCGGAATCGCTGGGCAAGGCCGTCGACCGGAAGGGCAACGAGATTTTCACCGGGCCCACGCCCATCAAGGCGCTCGGCGCGACCGACCAGCACAGCCAGATCCAGCTCTACCGCGAAGGCCCCAACGACAAGTTCACCGTCTTTTTGGAAGTCGAGACGCACCCCGGCGAGACGCGCGTCCCCGACGTCTTTTCCGACGTGCCCGGTCTGGCGTACCTCCGTCGCAAGAAGCTCAGCAAGCTCCTGACGGCCGAAAAACAGGCCACCGAATATGCGATGGCCCACTCCAAGCGTCCGACGGCGACGATCCGCTTCCCGGAAATCCGCCCCGCGACGGTCGGACAGTTCCTCTACCTGTACGAGTTCACCACCAGCCTGATGGGCGAGCTGCTGGACATCAACCCGTACGATCAGCCTGCCGTCGAACTGGGCAAGCAGGCGACCTTCGGGCTGATGAAGCGCGAAGGGTACGAGAAGATCGGCAGGAAAATCCGCCGCTTCTCCAAAGTCGACGAGCAGTTTTTGGCATAAGCGCCTGGAACAAAATGAACCACGAAGGTCACAGAGGACACCAAGAGAAAAGGAACATCCTTCCTTTGAGTCCTTTGTGGTTCCCGCTGTTTTATTTCGTTAGGCGCGCCGTGCGGTACAATGCGCCCGCACGAACCGGGAGGCGCCCATGGCGCGGTTGCGCGGGAAACTCCAACTGCTGGCGCTGGCGGCGGCGAACGTCCGCAACAAGTTCGCCGAGTGGCTGTACCTGCGCAGCGGCGTCGACTGGACCCGCCCCATGCAGGTCTACGGCGAGTTCAACGCCCGGTGCAACGCCCGCTGCCTGATGTGCAACTACTGGCGCCAGCCGGAAAAACAGGAGCTGCCTGCCGCGACGTGGATCGCCGCGCTGCAATCGCTCCGCCGTCTCAGCCGGCGGTTCCACCTCCAACTCTGCGCGGTCGAGCCGCTGCTGCGGGGCGCGGAACTCTTCGAGGTGCTGGACTTCTGCCGCGACGCGGGAATCTCCTGCGGCATCACGACCAACGGGCAATTGCTCAATGCCGCCAACATCGCCCGCCTGCTGTCGGCCGGGGTGCTGAACGTCAACGTCTCCATCGACAGCTTGGACGGGCGCGTCCACGAGCGGATTCGCGGCGTGCCGGGCATCCTGCCGCGGGTGCTGGCCAACGTCGAAGCGATGACGGCCGAGGCACGCCGCGCGGGCGGGCGCACCCGCGTCCTGCTCCGCCCGCTCGTCTGCCGGGAAAACCTCGCGGGCCTGTGCGAGCTGGTCGAATTCGCCGGGCGGATCGGGGCGGCGGGGATCAACTTCCAGCCGATCTCCCGCGCCACCGACGAGGCGGGGGAGATGTTCCGCGTGGACCTGGCGCTGCTGGATTCGCAGATCGAGCGCCTGCTGGCGATGCGCCGCGCGGGCGCGCCGATTTTGAACTCCGAACCATCGATCCGGTGGTGGGGCGACTATTTCCGCGAGCGCCCCGTCCCGCCGCGCGACGGGCCCTGCGTGGTGGCGCTGCGGAACCTGTACCTCTCCGTCGAGGGCGACGTGACCTTCTGCCGGTTCGGCGGGGCGAAGATCGGGAACATCGCCTCGGGCGACCTGGCGGAGATGTGGCGTTCGCCCGCCGCCCGAAAGGCCCGCGCCGAACTGGTCCGCTGCGACCGCGTCTGCGTGGGAACCTCTCTCGAAAAGAAGCGCTGGCGGGACTATTTTGAAACGTTCCGCCGCCTCGTAGGCTGATGGGGGTTTTGAAACCTTCCGTTACCTGTTAGGCTGCCGACGGTTTTTCAAAGACCTTCCGCCGCCTAGCGGGCTGACGGCTTTCGCAATTGTCCGAACGGTCCGCGCCCAGTACAATGCCCCTTTCCCTTGGACCGGTTTCAATGCTTCCCCAGGCCGCAAAGCGAAGTGTGAAGCCGGTTCCAGACTACGAGGAACGACTGCCATGACGTATCGCGTGGAAATCCGACCCAAGGAAGGTTTCGGCGATCCGCACGCCGAGGGGGTCCTGCACCAGCTGCGCGAGCTGGGCATCGAGTCGGTCACAGCCGTCCGGTCGGCCAGGCTATTTTTCCTGTACGGCGACCTGACGGACGACCAGGCCCGCAAGGTGGCCGAGGACCTGCTCATCGACCCGGTGGTCGAGGAGTACCGCCTGTCGTCGGGCAACGGCGGCGCGGAAGCGCCGTCGGGCGCGGTCGTCGAGGTGCACCTCAAGCCGGGCGTCATGGACCCGGTGGCGGCCTCGACCGGGCGGGCGATCCGTGACATGGGCTTCGCTCTCTCGGCCGTCCAGACCGCCCGGCGCTACGAACTGGGCGGCGCGGTCGGCGAGTCCGACCGCGAGAGCATCGCGCGGCGCCTGCTGGCCAACGCGGTCATCGAGGATGTGCATTTCGCCGCGCATACTCCGCCCGAGACGCACGGGCACGAGTACCATTTCCGCGTGACGGAGGTTCCCCTGCGCGACCTGGACGACGCCGGACTGGAGAAGCTCAGCCGCGAGGGCGATCTGTTCCTGAACCTCGCCGAGATGCGGGCGATCCGCGACTATTTCCGCTCACTGGGGCGCGAGCCGCGCGACGTCGAGCTGGAGATGATCGCCCAGACCTGGAGCGAGCACTGCGTCCACAAGACGTTCCGCTCCGACGTGCGGGTGAAAGACGCCTCCGGCAAAGTGGTCGAGGAGATTCCCAACCTCATCAAGAACACGATCTTCCGGGCCACGCAGGAGCTGGACAAGCCCTGGTGCATCAGCGTCTTCCAGGACAACGCGGGGGTCATCGAGTTCGACGAATCGCACGCGGTGTGCTTCAAGGTCGAGACGCACAACCACCCCAGCGCGATCGAGCCGTACGGCGGGGCGAGCACGGGCATCGGCGGGGTGGTGCGCGACCCGATGGGCACGGGCCTGGGCGCCCGCCCGGTGGCGAACACCGACGTGTTCTGCTTCGGCCCGCCCAACCTGTCCGCCGACGACGTGCCCAAGGGCGTGCTCCACCCCCGGCGGGTGATGCGCGGCGTCGTCGCGGGCGTGCGCGACTACGGAAACCGCATGGGAATCCCCACCGTCAACGGCGCGGTCTACTTCGACGAGAACTACCTCGGCAACCCCCTGGTCTTCTGCGGGACGGTGGGCCTGCTCGACCGCGACAAGTGCTTCAAGGAGGCCCACCCGGGCGACGCGATCGTCTGCGTCGGCGGGCGCACCGGGCGCGACGGAATCCACGGCGCGACCTTCAGCTCCGGCGAGCTGACCCACCAGCACGAGACCGAGTTCTCCCACGCCGTGCAGATCGGAAACGCCATCACCGAGAAGAAAACGCTCGACACCCTCCTGCAGGCCCAGGCGCAGGGGCTCTACTCCTGCATCACCGACTGCGGCGCGGGCGGGCTGTCCAGCGCCGTCGGGGAAATGGGCGAGCAACTCGGCGCGGAGGTGCACCTCGACCGCGTGCCCCTCAAGTACGCCGGGCTCAGCTACGCCGAAATCTGGATCTCCGAGGCGCAGGAGCGCATGGTGCTGGCCGTCCCGCAGGAAAACGTCGAGCGCATCCTGAAGATTTTTTCCGACGAGGATGTCGAGGCGACGGTCATCGGGCACTACGGCGTGGAGGGGCGGAAGCTCAAGCTGTTCTACGCCGGGCAGCAGGTCTGCGAGCTGGACATGGAGTTCCTGCACAACGGCCTGCCGCGCCCGACGAAGGAGGCGATGTGGGACTTCACGCCGCGCCCGAGCCCCGCCGTACCGCCGCGCGACGACTACGGCGAGGCGCTGCGGAAGATCCTCGCGTCGCCGAACGTTGCCAGCAAGGAGTGGATCATCCGCCAATATGACCACGAGGTGCAGGGGGGCAGCGCGATCAAGCCGCTGGTGGGCGCGACGGAGGACGGCCCGGGCGACGCGGCCGTCGTCCGGCCTGTGCTGGGCAGCCCGCGCGGCCTGGCCATCTCTTGCGGCATGAACCCGCGCCTTGGCCCGCTCGATCCCTACCAGAGCGCCCTGCACGCGGTGGACGAGGCGCTGCGCAACTGCGTTGCCGTCGGCGGAAACCTCGACCGCACCGCCATCCTCGACAACTTCTGCTGGGGCAACTGCAACAAGCCCGACCGCATGGGCAGCCTCGTCCAGAGCGCCAAGGGCTGCTACGACGCCGCCAAGGCCTACGGAACCCCCTTCGTCAGCGGGAAGGACTCGCTCAACAACGAGTTCCAGACCCGCGACGGGCAGACCATCGCCATCCCGCCGACGCTGCTGATCTCCGCCATCAGCGTCATCGAGGACGTGTCGCGCTGCGTGACGTCCGACGCCAAGGAAGCGGGCAACTACCTGTTCGTCCTGGGGCGCACGGGCGGACAGATGGGCGGCAGCCACTACCTGCTCGTCGAGGGCGTCGAGAGCGGAAACGACGTGCCGCCGGTGGACCTGCCAGGCAGCCTGAAAGTGATGCGGGCGGTGCAGTCGGCCATCCGGGCCGGCGCGGTCCGCGCCTGCCACGACCTGTCGGAAGGCGGGCTGGCCGTCGCGGCGGCGGAAATGGCCTTCGCCGGCGGACTGGGCGTAGACCTGGACCTCCGCGCCCTGCCCTGCACGGGCGAACCGTCGCAGGCCGCCAGGCTCTTCGGCGAGTCGGCGGGGCGGTTCCTCGTCGAGGTCGCCCCCGACCGGTACGACGCCTTCCTCCGCTGCGTCCGCGACGTGCCCTTCGGCGAGCTGGGGCGCGTGACCGACAGCGGGCGGATCGTCCTGCGGTCCGGCGGAAAGACGCTGATCGACCTGCCCCTCGCCGACGCCAAGGCCGCCTGGCAGGGGACGTTCCGGCTGTAGGGCGGGCAGAAACAGCGATTCACCACAGAGAGCACAGAGGGCGCAGAGAAAAACAGAACAGAAATGGGATCGGTTGGCTTCGAGTTCAGGAGGAAAATTCAGAAGGCAAAAACCGCTTCCGATTTTAGTCGCCAAACGTTTTCGATGATTAGGCGCCAAGCCGGATTCGACTTTGGGATGATGTCGAGCCGCTTTTGGGTTGTGAATGCCAAACGGCTCATGTTTTCAGGGCCGAAGGCCCGTCGGATGGTAGCCGTGGGCGCAAGCCCACGGAAGGAGTGGCAACAACCGGTTAGCCCCGAAGGGGCGTCGGAGAACACAACGATGTCCTACACATGGCTGAAATACCATATTGTGTTTTCCACGAAAGAACGCCGCCCCTTCCTTACGCCGGAACTCCTGCCCAGGCTCTGCGAGTATCTGGGCGGCATGATCAAAACCCAAGGCGGCCATCCGATCGAAATCAATGGCCCGGAGGATCACATTCATGTTGTCGCGTCCGTCAGCCCGACTCTTGCTCTTGCAGACTGCCTGCGCGACTTGAAGCCCAACAGCACCAACTGGATCCACGAGACCTTCCCGGGCCTGAAGGATTTTGCCTGGCAGGACGGATATTCGGCGTTCACGGTTTCCCCGTCGGTGCTGTCCAAGGTGGTCCAATACGTGAAGAACCAGCGGGAGCATCACAAAAAGGTTTCTTTCCGGGACGAGTTGATCTGGCTGTTGAAAAATCACGGGATTGAGTTTGATGAGAAATACCTGTGAAGGATTTCCGACGCCCCTTCGGGGCTTGGTTGTTGAGGAGCCGCCTACCGGGGGCTTGCGCCCCCGGCTACCCTCCGGCCGGCCCTTCGGGCCGAAAACAGAAGAAGCTTCGAAACGCAAAACAGAACGAACCACAAAGAATCCAGAGAACGCAGAGGGCGCAGAGAAGTGAAAAACACAATCGTGACTCCCTCCGCGGATAGATGAAGGTTGAATCATGGCGAAACCGAAGGCATTGGTGTTGAGGGCGGCCGGGACCAACTGCGACCGGGAGACGCAGCACGCGCTGGAGCAGGCGGGTTTCGAGGCCGAGCGCGTCCACGTGTTCCGGCTGATGGAAAATCCCGCGCGGCTGAAGGAATTCCAGTTCCTCGTCATCCCGGGCGGATTCAGCTACGGCGACGACATCGCGTCGGGCAAGATCCTGGCCAACCAGATGCTGCACCGTCTGGCCGGGACGCTCAACGAGTTCGTCGCCGACGGAAAGCTGGCGCTGGGCATCTGCAACGGATTCCAGGTGATGATCAAGTCCGGGCTGCTGCCCTGGGGGCGGGTGGACGCGGGCGAGGCGCACCGCGACGCGACGCTCGCCTGGAACGATTGCGGGCGGTTCGAGGACCGCTGGGTGCACCTGAAGGCCGCCAGCGACAAGTGCGTCTTCCTTCCACCTGGCGAGTTGCTTGCGTTGCCGATCGCCCACGGAGAGGGAAAATTCGTCGCGCGGGACGAGAGTGTCCTGGCGAAATTGCGGGAAAACGACCAGGTGGCTGTCCGGTACGTGGACCCGGCCGGCGAGCCCGGCGGATACCCCGTCAATCCCAACGGAAGCATGGACGACATCGCCGGACTGTGCGACCCGACGGGGCGAGTCCTGGGCCTGATGCCCCATCCCGAACGGTTCGTGGAGGTCACCCAGCACCCCCGCTGGACGCGCGGAAACGTCGCCCGCGCCGACGGGCGAATCTTTTTCGAACGTGCATTTGCGTACCTGAACGGGTAAAATTCGCCGAAAAGGCGCGTACCATTCGGCCGATGAAGGGGATACAATGCGCCACGAGCTTTCGCAACCGTGGCTGCCGACGAAGGGATGCCCTATGCGCAAGACAACACTTCTCTGGATTCTTCCGGTCCTGTGGGTTTCCGCCGGTTGCACCCAGCAGGACGAAAACCCCCATTGGCGCCCCGCCGCCGACTACCCCGGCTGGGCGTATGACGGCCCGATCTATTACCGCCCGTCGGAAGACCTGCAGGCGAAGGAAACCGTCGGGCACGGGATCGGCGTGTATTACAGCCGGAGCGAGTACTTCTTCCTCCGCCATCCCAACGGCTACCAGGTCGTCGGCGAGCCGCGCGTGGCGGTGTGGTGCTCCACGGACGACGGAAAGCACTGGGGCAAGTGCGGTTACTACGGCGTGGAGCAGACGCACTTCTTGTTCAAGGCCGAGAAGGACGGTCCGCATTGGATTCGCTTCGTCGGTCCAGGCCAGGGCGTGGCGGAGGTTCCCCCCGGCATGCCGCACCGCATCTACATCGTGGACCGCCGTCCGCCGACGATCGCGCTGACCGTCATCCCCGCGCCGTGGAAGGACGACGAGAAGAAGGAACCCTATATCTACAAGACCGGCGAGACGGTGACGCTGAACTGGTCGGTCAGCGACGCGAACCTCCAGGAAGGCTCGGTCAAGCTGGGGACGTGCTTCGCGAAGTTCCCGCATAACCTCGTGTGGAGCCGGTTCCACCAGCCGCTGCCCCCGCGCGGCACGATGAAGGTGGAGATTCCGCCCGAAGCCGCGGGCGACGGCGGGCTGCGCTTCCGCATGGAGGCGACCGACAAGGCCGGAAACGTCGGCATGGCGCTGACGGACGTGATGCAGGTCCGTTCCGTCCCCGGCGCGGCGACGCGTCCGGCGATCGGTTCGGCCGGCGTCTTCGAGACCGTCGCCGAGGCGGGCGAGGAAGAGAAGCCCGGCTGGCCCATGCCCGGCGCGATGCTCCGCGGCGGGACCGCGCGCGTGCTGAACTGGACGCCCGATTCCGCGCGGGACTACGCGCAGCTCGAGCTCCAGTTCACCGCCAACAACGGCCTGTCCTGGCGGACGATCGCCGGCGACCTGAAGGTCGGCGAGAAGGCCAAGTGGACCGTTCCGTCCGTCACGAGCAAGGACTGCCGCCTGCGGATCGTCGGCGTGTCCAAGACGGGCGAGCGGATCATGCTCGCGATGACGCAGCGGTTCATCGTGGATACCGTCGTTCCGGACACCGAGATGGGCCCGGCGCCCCTGCCGCCGGGAAAATGAGCGGCATTCGTTCCTGCCACGCACCAGGCCCGCGGGACGCCTTCCGCGGGCCTTTTTCATATTCCTTACGGAAGGTCGCGGGGGTTATCCGCGAGGGAATTTACGCTTAGCGCCCAGCCACTTCCGCAGCTGCGCCGGCGTGAGGGTGTTGAGCACGTCGCCCTTGCGCGCCCAGCCGCGGCGGGCGGTCGTCACGCCGTAGCCCATCAGGTCGAGCTGGTCGGTCGAGTGCGCGTCGGTGTTGATCACGAGCTTCGCGCCGGCCTCGACCGCCGCCCGCACGTGCACGTCGCGCAGGTCCAGGCGCACGGGGTGGGCGTTGATCTCCAGCGCCACGCCGTTGGCAGCCGCCGCGCGGGCCAGCTCGGCCACGTCGATCTCCATGCCCGGCCGGCTGTTGATCATCCGCCCCGTCGGATGCCCGATGCAGTGCACGCAGGGGTGCTCGGCGGCGCGGATCAGGCGCTTCGTCGCCTCCGGCCCGGACATCGCCAAGGCTGAGTGCGCCGAGGCCGTCACGAAGTCCAGCCCCGCCAGCACGTCGTCGGAGAAGTCCAGCGAACCGTCCTTGAAGATGTCCACCTCCACGCCCGCCAGCACGAGGATGTCCTTGTGGCGGCGCGCCGCCTTGCGGATCGCCTCGACGTGTACCGCGAGGCGCTTCTCGTCCAGGCCGCGCGCCTGCACCTGGCTCTTGGAGTGGTCGCAGATGGCCAGGTACTGGTATCCCTTGGCGCGGCAGGCGTCGATCATCTCGTCGATGGTGTTGTGTCCGTCGCTGGCGGTGGTGTGCATGTGCAGGTCGCCGCGGAGGTCGCCGGCTTCGAGCAGTTCGGGCAGCGCCGCGTCGCGGGCGGCCTCCACCTCGCCGCGGTCCTCGCGCAGCTCGGGCGGCACATACGCCAGACCCAGGCGGGTATACAGGTCCGCCTCGTCGTCGGCCTGGAAGCGTTTCTCGCCGTCGAACAGGCCGTACTCGTTGAGCTTCCAGCCCTTCTGCACCGCCAGCTCGCGCAGGCGGATGTTGTGCTCCTTGGAGCCGGTGAAATACATCAGGGCGGCCGAATAACTGGGGGGCTCGACCACGCGGAGGTCCGCCTGGACCCCGCCGGCCAGCACGACGCTGCCCTTGGTTCCCCCCGACGCCAGCACGCGCTCGACGCCTTCGGAGGCGGCGAACCGCTGGATGATCCCGGCTGCGTGCTTCGCGTCGGCCTGGCAGAGCAGGTCGATGTCGCCGATGGTCTCCTTTCCGCGGCGCAGGCTGCCGGCGAACGTCGCCCGCTGCGCCCCCGGCGCGCGGCGGACGTCGGCCAGCAGGCGCTCCGCCAGCTCGCGCGCGGTGTTCAGGCGGATTCGCCCGCCCGCCTCGGCCTGGAACGCCAGCGACTGGCGGATCTGGTCGAGCTTCTTTTGGCCCAGTCCCTCGACGGCCAGCAGGCGATCGGGCGACTTGTCCAGCGCCTCGCGAAGCTCCGCGACGCTCGTGATGGACGCCTGCTTCCAGAGCTTCGCCACCGTCTTGGGTCCCAGGCCCGGCACGTCCAGCAGGCCCGGAAGGTCCGGCGGAACCTGGGCCTTGAGCTTGTCGTACTGCTCGATGCGCCCCTCGGCGAGATACTGGCGGATTTTTTCCGCCGTCGAGTCGCCGATGCCCTCGATCTCGGTGAGCCGGTCAGCCGCCGCGACGGCCTCGATGTCCTCCGCCAGCTCCTCCAGCACCCGCGCCGCCTTGCGGTAGCTGTTGACGCGAAACGGGCTCTCCCCCAGGATTTCCAGGAGGTCCGCCATCGCGGAAAACAGGTCGGCGATCCGCTGGTTCTTCATGGCCTTTAAGTATACGCGCGAGGCATCGGGTTGGTAGTGGGCTCGTCGGAGCCTTCCCGAGTGGCGCCGCTTGCTTGCAAGCGGTGTTCTTGCCGCTACACGGCTTGACAAGCAAGCCGTGGCACCCCCGATTGGGTGTTTTCAGACAGAGCCTGGACGGACCGACAACAAGTGTGCGACGATTGACTCGCCCGCGTCCGGGCGGTACGGTGGGTGCAGACGAACCGGAAACGGAGACTCCCTTGGCGTTATTGACGAAATATGGGGCGCGCGAGTTGGCAATCGGCACGCTGGCGCTGGGCGCGGGCGTGGCCGTGTCGGCATGGGCAGCGGCGCGGTTCTCGCCCTGGCTGTGGGCGCTGGTGGCATGCGAGCTGGCGGTGTGGGCCTGGCTGGTGGCGTTCTTCCGCGACCCGGAACGGCTGGCCCCGCCGGGCGACGGGCTGTTCGTCAGCCCGGCCGACGGACGCGTGTCCGACATCACCCCCCTGGGCACCGACAGCCTGCTGGGTTGTCCCGGCGTGCAGATCGGCGTGTTCATGAACGTCTTCAACGTGCACGTGAACCGCGCGCCGTGCGACGGCGAGGTGGTCTCCGTCACGCATCGCGACGGGGCGTTTCTGGACGTGCGCGACCCGCGGGCGTCCGAGCGGAACGAATCGACCGCCATCCGCCTGCGGCACCGGCACGGCGGGCGGGAGCACCCCGTCGTGGTGCGCCAGATTGCCGGATTGGTGGCCCGGCGGATCGTGACGGACCTGGCGGCCGGGCAGACCCTGCGCCGCAGCCAGCGGATCGGAATGATCAAGTTCGGCTCGCGCCTGGAGCTGCTGCTGCCGGAGAGCCTTGCCGCGGAAGTTCGCGTTTCGGTGGGGCAAAAGGTCCGCGCCGGACGGACGGTTCTCGCGGAAGTGGGGCGGGGTTTGTAGAATGACCGGGATGAACCACGAAGAATCGACGGAATCGCCAGGCGAACCGCAGTCGCGGCCCCGCGGCCGACTGCTGGGCCGCTTCCGCCGTAAGCGGGGGCGTGCCCGGCGGCGCGTCCTGCGGGCGACGGCGGCCCTGCCCGCCCTGTTCACCCTTGGAAACGGCCTGGCGGGGTTCGGCGCCATCCACTACGCCTCCCGCGCCGCCGTGGGAGAAGCCGCGGTCGTTGATCTCCAGATCGCCGGCTGGCTGATCTTCCTGTCGATGGTCTGCGACATGCTCGACGGGCGCGTCGCGCGGATGACCCGGCGGACGAGCGATTTCGGCGGGCAGCTCGACAGCCTGTGCGACGTCATCAGCTTCGGCGTGGCCCCGGCGATGCTCATGCTCCGGGCCGTGGCGCTGGCGGTGGGGGGGATGGCCGTGCGGCACGCGGGGGCGGAGCGCCTGGTCTGGCCGGCGGCGGGCGTGTATGTCGCCTGCGCGGCGCTGCGGCTGGCGCGATTCAACGTGGAAAACGAGCCGGACGAGTCGGCCCACATGAACTTCGTCGGGCTGCCCTCGCCGGGGGCGGCGGCCGCCGTCGTCGGGCTCGTCCTGCTGTTCGCCCGACTGCACGCGGACCAGGTCGGAGACTGGCTTGGACCGGTCGCGGGAATCACCATGCCCGTCATCACGCTGATCGTCGCGCTGCTGATGGTCTCGCGATTCCGCTATCCGCACGTCATCAACCAGTACGTGCGGGGGCGGCGCCCGTTCAGCTATCTCGTCAAGATCGTGGTCGTGCTGCTGGTGGCGTTCCTCAAACCGCTGGAGACGCTGGCGGCAGTGACCGTCTTCTACGCGCTGTCCGGTCCGATCGGGTGGGGCTGGCTGCTCGTGCGGGACCGCCTCAAGCGGACCCGGGCCTAAGAGCCTATCCTGATAACTGCAAGGAGCCGCGTTGTGACAAAAACCGTCTGGATGCAAGGAAGGACGACGACGCCAACCCCTGGCGGGTTGGCGAGGAGTCCTGACGCCGCAGACGGGCGGTTTTTGTCGCAACCCTTCGGGACGGGCCGTCTTTTGCCGCATGCCGGCGTTGCTCGGGCTCGACATATCATCGAAGATATGTCGTCGCCCTCGCGCCTTGACCTGCGTCAAAATCCGGCCCGTCGCGGCCCTTGGAGTTATCAGGATGGGCTCTAAGCGTCATTCGAGTCGGCGGGCGTCTTCCAGGTGCAGTTCGACGGTGGTCTGCCCGGCGTAGCGGTTGAGCATGGGCCGACCGACCACGTCCACCGCCTTCGCCCCAGCCAGCGCGTCGACCAGTTCGCCCATCTGGAATCCCACTGCGCGGAGGCTCGATTCGCCCTGTCCCAGGAACAGGCTCACGGTGGAGCCCGTGCGGCCGATCCGTTTGGGGGGCACGAGGATGCGGCAGCCGCGCACCGCCAGGCGCGGCGCAGGATTGCCCTGCCCGAATGGCGCCATGCGATCGATGCAGGCGACGGCCGGCGGCGTCAGTTGCGCCAGCGTGGTTTCCGCGTCGATCTCCAGGGCGGGCGTGAGCTGCTCGGGGGTGATGCGTTCGGCTCCCACGGCCGACATCGCGCGGGTGAACGCATCGAGGTTCGCGCGGTCGATGCGCAGCCCGCCGGCCATCGCGTGCCCCCCGAAGCTCAGCAGGTGCTTGCCGCAGGCGGCCAGCGCGTCGCGCATATGGAAGCCGGGGATGCTCCGGGCGCTGCCCTGCCCCACGCCGTCGCCGTTGACGGCGATCAGGATCGCCGGGCGCGAGAACTCGCGGACGAGCCTCGACGCGACGATGCCCACCACTCCGCTGTGCCAGTCGTCCCCGGCGAGCACCAGCACACGATGGTCGGGCGTGTCCCAGCCGCGGTCGCGGACGAGTTGCACCGCCTCGTCGGCGATGGCCCGCTCCACGCGCTGGCGTTCGGCGTTCTGGGCGTTCAGGTAGGCGGCGATCTTCCGGCAGCGGGACTCGGGCGCGTCGGTGAGCAGTTCGACGGCCAGCCGGGCGTGGCCCATCCGTCCGCAGGCGTTGAGGCGCGGCGCAAGGACGAACCCCACGTGGTAGGCGTCGATCTTCTCCCCGGTCAGCCCGGCCGACTCGATCAGCGCGCGGACGCCCGCCCGGCGGACCGCGGGCAGCCCCCGCAGCCCGTGCATCGCGAGGGCGCGGTTCTCGCCCACGAGGGGCACCACGTCGGCGATGGTTCCCAGGGCGGCCAGGCACGTCGCCTCGAGCAGGAAGTCCTTCATCGGCTCGCTGACGCGGTGGTTGCCGCAGACGGCCCGCGCCACCTGCCAGGCGAGCTTGAAGGCCACGCCCGCGCCGGACAGGTGGGCGTTGGGGTACTGTCCGGCGGGCAGGCAGGGGTGGACGATCTCGCAGGCGTCGGGCAGCGTCTCGCCGGGGGTGTGGTGGTCGGTGACGATCACGTCCACCCCGGCCGCCCGCGCCTCGGCGATCGGCTCGAAGGCCCCGATCCCGCAGTCCACGGTGACCATCAGATTGGCGCCGTCGGCGATGAGCTTGCGCATGGCCTGGAGGTTCACGCCGTAGCCTTCCTCCAGGCGGTGGGGCACGTAGTAGTGCACGTCCGCGCCGACCATGGTGAGCACGGAGTGCAGGATGGCGACGCCGGTGATGCCGTCCACGTCGTAATCGCCGTAGAGGACGATGCGCCGCCGTTCGGCGACGGCGCGGGCGATGCGTTGGGCGGCTGCCGCTGCTCCGCCCAGCAGCTCGGGGTCGTGCAGGTCGGTCAGGCGGGGAGACAGGAACGCGCGAGCGGCGTCAGGATCGTCGATGCCCCGGTGGTGCAGCAGGCTCGCCACCAGCGGCGGAACGCCGGCGGCGCGAGCCAGCGCGCCCGCCCCCTCGAACGGGGGGGCGACCACCCATCGTCGCGAATCCGGCCTCCATGCGCTGCGTGCCATCGTGGCTCCCTGCGAATGCCGCGGAACTTTGGCGATTATAGCGGTTCGGAACCCTCCCGCCAACCATCCGGCCGGCGGGGCAAAATCGCGCGGGAGCTACCATCAGACATGCCAAGCCGGTACACTACGCAGGCCGCATCGCCATCCGGGCGCATGTCCCGGCGGCCTGGCGGACGAACATGATTCCGATACGAACCGATTACCGGCTGAACCGCATCCCCTGGGCGAACGTCGCCATCATCGTGGCGAACGTGGCGCTGTATTTCCTGGGCTTCAACGGCGCTGCGCCCCTCAACCGCCTGCGCATCGACGCGTGGATGCTCCAGCCGGACAACCCCGAGCTGGGGCAGTTCTTCTCGTCGGTGTTCCTCCACGCCAACCTGGCGCACCTGCTGGGCAACATGGTGTTCCTGTGGGTCTTCGGCAACGCGGTGAACGACAAGTTCGGGCACGTGGGGTACGCGGCGTTCTACCTGGCGGGGGGCGTGCTGGCGGGGGTGGGCTACCTGCTGTTGAGCGGGCGGGCGCCGGTGCTGGGCGCGTCGGGGGCGATCTCGGCCGTCACCGGGGCGTTCCTGGTGCTCCTGCCGCGGACCCGCGTGACGCTGATCGCGTTTTTCATCTACTACATCTTCCCGTTCGAACTGTCGAGCATCTACTTCCTGGCGTTCCAGTTCGTCTGGAACACGTTCATGTCGTTCGGCGAGGTCGGCGGCGCGGGCGGGGGGGTCGCCTACGTGGCGCACAGCAGCGGATACGTGTTCGGCATCGCGATCGCGGCGCTGTTGCTGGTCTTCCGCGTGCTGCCGCGCGACCCGTTCGACCTGGTGACGATGGTGCGCGATTACCACCGGCGGACCAGCTACCGGCGGATGGTGGCGCAGGGGTACGACCCGTTCCGCTACGTCGGTCGCCCGCCGCAGGCGATGCGCGTCGCGACGCGCACGGTGGAATCGGCCTCGGCCGAGGGGCAGGCCTCGCGCGAGCTGGAACTCCGCCGGGAGATTTCCGCCGCCTGCGAGCAGCACGACCTGACGGGCGCTTCCCGGCGCTACCTGGAGCTGGTGCAGGTGGCCGATGGCGCGGTCCTGCCCCGCACCCAGCAGCTCGACGTGGCCAACCAGCTCATGGCCGACCAGCAGTACCCGGCGGCGGCCGACGCCTACGAGCGCTTCCTCCGCCACTACGGAAGCTACGAGCACCTGGGCGACATCCACCTGATGCTCGGAATCCTGTATGGCCGATACCTTCATCAGTACGACCGCGCGGTGCAGATGCTCGAGCGGGCCGTCGCCGAACTGACCGACGAGCGGAAGGTGCAGTTGGCCAGGAACGACCTGGCCGCCGCCCAGGCCCGCCTCGACCGCTAGCTTTCGCGCGCGAGACGAAACCGAAGGAGCCGCCCCATGCTGAACATTCCCGTGCCGCCGCAGGCCGTGCCGGCCGACGCGATTGCCGTCGCCCTCGTGGCGGGGGGAATGATCGCCGGCGCCGCGCTGCTGCTGTGGGGACGAAAGCTCCACCGCGCCCTGCTGGCGCTGGCGGGCGCGGGCGTCGGGTGGGAGGTCGGCTGCCGGATGTCCGGGTCGATCCCCGTCGCCTGGCAGATCACGGCCGTCGGCGCGATGCTCATCGCGGCCGTGGTCGGCGTGTTCCTCGCCCGGCTGCTCTGGGCCGGCATCGCCGGGGCGCTGGCCGGCGCGATCACCTACGTCGTGCTGCTGAACTCCCTGCTGGACAAGCTGCCCGCCAAGGACGTCCCCGCGTTCGAGATGCCCGCGGGAGGGAACCTGAACGACTGGGCGCTGTCCTGCTGGCCGTTCGCGCGAGAGTGCTTCGAGAAGCTCTGGCCTACCGAAAGCGCCACGCTGCTGATCGCGCTGTCGGTGGTTTCGCTGGCGGTGCTGCTGGTGGCGCTGCTGCGCCCGCAACTGGCGAGCATTTTCCTGACGTCGCTGCTGGGCGGGGCGGCCATCGCCGCCGGCGGGACGATCATCGCCGGGCGGATCGAGGCGGGGCTCTGGCCGGGCGAGTGGAGCCGCTGTCTGATCCCCGCGAGCATCGCCGCCGTGCTGCTGGTCGCGGGCTTGGCCTACCAGTACCGCGGCGCGTTCCGCGAGGCGCGGGAATCCCGCGAGGGCGCGCCCCCGGAGAAACCCAAATCAAAATTGGGCGGTTCTGCCGAGAAATAGGATACGGCCCGGCCAACACCCGCGCGCCGATACGGAGATCGACGTGCCCAGCACCGTAATCAACATGCCTGAAGTGCCGACCTCGGCCCCCAGCGGAGAGTTCTTCGACAAGATCTTCTCCCTCCGCATGCCCGAGCAGGCGGAGTTCATGAGCTTCCTGACCTCCATGGGGGTCATTCAGGGCTTCCTGCTGATCGCCGTGGGCGTGGTCTACCTGCTGACCGGGTGGAAGATTTTCAAGACGCTGGTGGTGGTCAACGCGGCCGTCCTCGGCGCCTACGGGGGGTATATTTTCGGCGGGAATTTCCAGGGCGAGAACATGCCCGTTTTCGGCGCCATCGCCGGCGCGCTGCTGCTGGCGGTGCTGGCCTGGCCGCTCATGAAATACGCCGTCAGCCTGATGGGCGGGCTGGCGGGCGCGTTCGTCGGGTATGGAATCTGGGCGCACGCGGCGGCGGCGCTCGGCCGACCGGGGCACGAGTTCGCCTGGGCGGGCGGACTGATCGGCCTGATCACCATGGGCCTGCTGGCGTTCGTCATCTTCCGCTTCGTCATCACGGTCTTCACCTCGCTGCAGGGCTCGGCCATGATGGTCTCCGGGCTGATCGCCGTGGCGCTGAAGGTCCAGTCGGTCAGCCCGCGCGTCATGAGCGCGCTGAGCGGGAACAAGATGCTCCTGCACCTGCTGATCCTCGCGCCGGCGGTGGTGGGGTTCGTGTACCAGAACTCGGCGGCCGCCGCCAAGGCCAAGAAGAAGAAACCCCCCGAGTGATCTTCTCGCACGCGGTTCCCGTCTCGCGTCAGAGCATGCGCCCGATCATCCGCAGGCGGAAGCGGGCGAAGATCTCCTTGGGCCGGTTGACCTTCTCCGCGTCGAGTTCCACGCGGAAGTCCACGATCTTTCCGGGCCCGAGCGTCTTGGGCGGGTTGACCAGCTCGCCCTGCGTCCCCAGCAGCCGGACTCCGCGGGAGTCGAGGAAGTCGCAGTAGACGCCCTCGGGCGCGACGGGCTTGTCGAAGGGGTTGCGGCTCTGCCCGGTCAACACGAGCACGCGGGGCCCCCGGTCGCTGCGGCGCAGGGTGTGCTGGGCGACTTCCCAGCAGACGACCTCCTTGTCCGCCAGTTGCGCGTTCTGGGCGTAGCAGCGGGGCGGGGCGGACTGGTCGGTCAGCACGCCCTCGCAGGGAACGGAAAAAATCACCGATCCGTTGGGTGGGAGGAACCGCACCATCACGGGCCCGAGCAGCACCTGCCGTCCGTCGGCCGCCTGCACGGCGGCGAAAATTTCCGCGCTGAGCACGACGCGCTCGTAGCCGTTCGTGACGGTTCCGTTGATCTGGAGCAGGTCGCCCGGCACGTCGTGGTCGGCCACCTGTTCGGCCTTGACGGCGATGCGGACGTCGCCGACGGGCGCGCTGGTCGCCGCCATTTGCCGGGCCGGCGCGGACGCGGCGCCCGCCTCGGCGAGGTCCATGCGGACCGCGCGCGGCGATTCGGCCTCCTGCCCGCCCGACGGCGCGACCGCTCCGCCCCAGCGCCGGCGCTGGGCCTCGAGTCGCTGGAGCCGCGCTTTCTCCATCTCCTGCTGCGCCTGCTCGCGGTCCATCACCTCCACACCGCGGACCTGTCCCTTCTCGTCCACGCGCACGACCTTGGCGCGCGACTGGTAATGGACGAACAGCCCCACCAACACGCCGATCAGCGCGATGCCGACCAGCACGACCGGCACGACCCAAATCGGCGTCTTGGGTTTTCCGGTCTGGTGGTAGATGTGCAGGCGGACGGGTTCTCCGGCAGCCGGCGGCGCGGGGCGCGCAGGCCGGGCAGCGGCAGGCGGCGCCGGCCTCGGGGGCGCCTCGTCGGGCCTCTCGGCCGTCGAACCGACGAAGATCGTCCCGCACTTGCCGCACCGCATCTTGCCGGCGTGGACGGGCTCTTTCATCCGCAACAGCGACCCGCAATGGGGACACTTGGCCACGTGCATGGCGTTTCTCCCCGTCTGTAGAGCTTCGGCGCGCATTGTACCGCCCGTCGGTCGGGCACGCCAGCGAAACGCCCGGCGCTTGCGTCGGACGCAGGGGGGCGTATCATGGCCGCCTGGAATACGTTCTGAGGAGACGTTGCGTGGACAGTTTCGGCTGGTCGATGCTTCCGGTGGGGCTGGGGAACCTGGCGACCTTCCTGGCGTTGGGCTCGCTGGCGGCGATGCTGACGAGCATGGCCAAGGCGGGCTTCGGCGGGAGCATCGGGTTGCTGAGCGTTCCGATCATGATCTACGCCTGCGGGAAGGACCCCTTCCTCGCCGCGGGGGTGACGCTGCCGCTTCTGATCGTCTGCGATTACGTCTCGCTGTACAAATGGTGGCGACAGTGGGAATACCGGGCGGTCTGGCTTCTGCTGCCCGGGGCGCTGCTGGGCGTCGCCGGCGGAGGGGTCACGCTCTACCTGCTTCAGCGGATGGGGATGGCGGACAGCCGGCTGAACCAGGCGGCCAAGGCCTGGTTGATCCTCGGCATCGGCGTGATCGCGCTGTGGTTCGTGGTTCTCCAGGCCGTCCGGTCGCTCCGCAAAAGACCGATCGCCTTCCGCCCGGTGTTGTGGCAGGGCACTGCCGTCGGGGCGCTGGCGGGATACACCTCCACCCTCTCGCACGCGGCCGGTCCGGTCGTCGCCATGTACCTGCTGCCCCAGCGGATGCCCCCCGCACGGTTCGTCGCGACGACGGTGCTGTATTTCTGGATCGGAAACCAGGTCAAGCTGGTGCCGTATTTCCTGCTCGGGCTGATCCGCTTCGACACGTTCGGCGCCAGCCTGCTGCTCATGCCGGCGATCGTTTTCGGCGCGCTGCTGGGCGTGACGCTGCATAAGCGCGTGGGCCAGCGGGGCTTCCCGTGGATCGTCTACACGCTGCTGGCGCTGACCGGGGCGCATCTGGTGATCTCGGCTGCCCGGGAGTTGTGGTGACTTCGCCGCGCTTTTGCCGGCCGGGGGTTTCTTCCCGTCCGTCCGGCAAGTATACTTTCCGTCGGCGCGAGGAAATCCTGGAAGGAGAACATCCCATGAGTCGAGTCGCCTGGTCTTTTGTGTGCCTGGCGGGGTTGGTGTTGACGGCGGGGGGATGCTCCAAGGAAATCATCATCACGCAGTATCCGGAGTTTTTCACTGACGACATGCAGGGGATGTCGATCGCGGTGGCGCCGTTCCAGAACGCCACGCAGGACCGGACGGCGGGCGACGTGATCGCCGACCGCCTGTCCAGCGCCCTGGACGGGAACGGGACGTACAAGGTGTACAACTCGCGCTATCTCAAGACGCTGATGGACGAGCGGAACCTCCAGATGGCCGTCGCGGAAGACCCGACGCGGGCAGCGGAGAAGTTCCGCCAGGTCAAGGCCCTCAACGCGCACGCGATCCTGATGGGCACGGTGACCACCTACGCCGCCACCCAGCGCAACGAGCGGAAGCAGGATCCGCAGTACATCTACAACCCCAACACGCAGCGGAACGAATTCGCGGGGTACCGCGTCTACACGCTGAC
>JAKPKY010000246.1 GCA_029553505.1 Planctomycetota bacterium | reverse complement strand
GCCGTCGATCGGCCGCGCCACGATCCGGAACCCGCGCCGCCGATGATGCGCTGCGGCCTGCCGCACCAGGATCCGCGTCAGCCACGTCTTAACCGACGCTTCCTGGCGGAACGAGCGGAGCCCGCGAAACGCGCCTGTCAGGGTTTCCTGCACCGCATCCTCCGCGTCGGTCGCATTGCCGATCAGCGAGACCGCCAAGCCGTACAGGTACGAGGCGTACCGGTCCACGAGACCATGGAAGGCATCCATGTCCCCATGCCGAGCTTCCCGAACCAGCTCGAGGTCTGTCTGAGGCAAGGGCCCGTTCTCCGTGGCGTCGTGGTCATTCATATGGTTGCTTAACGTGGGAGATTTCTTCCCGTATTGCACACTTTTTTCGATTTGGCGCACCATTTCGCGCGTCCTGTGGCGCTTTTTCGAGCCTTTTTCGCCCTGACCAACCTCCGAGCCGCGTGTCTGTCAAAAAGCGGCGCAAGTGCCGGAGGTCGAAAACGTTGTGCGATCAGGAAGGTTTTTTAGAAGTTGCCGAAACTTCTGTTGCCAATGGAAGTTGCAAGAGCTATGATACTGACCAGTCAGTTTCGTTTCAAGCATCCGACAGCCAAGATACGCACGCGGAATCCGCCCATGGCCCGACAGGACAAGCGGCAGCAGATCATGCAGGCGGCCGAGCGACTTTTCACCAGCCGGCGCTTCCACGAGATCACCCTCGACGACGTCGCCCGCACCGCCAAGGTCGGAAAGGGAACCATCTATCGCCATTTTCGCGACAAGGACGACCTGTTTTTCCAGACCGCCACCAGCGGGTTCGACGAGTTGTGCGAGTTGCTGCGCCGCCAGGTTCCCGCCGGCGCGTCGTTCTTCGATCAACTTACCGAGGCGTGCATGCAGATCAGCCGTTTCTTCGAGCAGCGCCGTCAGCTGTTCCGCATGATGCAGACGGAGGAAGGGCGCATGCAGTGGTGCGGCGGGTCGCTCCGCGATCGCTGGTTGGAGCGGCGCAAGGGCCTGGTGTCGGCCGTGGCGGAAATTCTCGCCAAGGGCGTCGCGGAAGGCCAGGTCCGCGCGGACATTCCGCCGGAGGTTTTGGCGCACTTACTGCTGGGCCTGCTTCGGACGCGCGCCCGCGACTTGTCCGAGGTCGCGCCGGCCGACTGCGGGCTGGCACTGGTGATGGACGTGTTTTATAACGGCGTCTGCCGACGAGGCGCGGGCGGACAGGCGTCGCAGGGGACACAGAAGGACACAAGCCCATGAAGAAGGTATGGATCGCAATGGCCGTCGTGGCGGTGCTGGCGCTGGGCGGATACGTCGCCTGTCGGGTGTATCTCAAGCTGACCGGCGAGGGCCCGGGGCCGCGAGGCCGGCCGGGCGCTGCCGTCGCCGTCGAGATCGCCCCGGTCCGCACGATCACGCTGCGCGACGTGGGGATGTTCACGGGCAGCCTGGTGGCCGATTCCCGCTTCATCGTCTCGCCGCGGATCGCCGGTCGCCTGGAGAAGCTGCTGGTCAACCTCGGCGACCCCGTGCGACGCGGTCAGTTGATCGCCGTGCTCGACGACGAGGAATCCATCCAGCAGGCGGAGCGCGCCAAGGCGGAGCTGGCCGTGGCGCGGTCCAGCGTGCTGGAGTGCCAGAGCAACCTCGACGCGGCCAAGCGGGAGTTTGAGCGGGCCGAGGCCCTGCTCAAGAAGAAGATCGCCAGCGAGTCGGAGTACGACCAGGCCAAGGCGCAGTACGAGGTGCAGGAGGCCCGGCACAAGGTGGCCGTCGCGCAGGTCAACCAGAAGGAGGCGGCGTTGAAGGAGGCGGAAATCCGCCTGTCGTACGCGAAGATCCACGCCGCCTGGGAGGGCGGTTCCGACACGCGCTACGTCGGCGAGCGGTTCGTGGACGAGGGCGCGCTGCTGACGGCCAACGCGCCGATCGTGTCGATCCTCGACATCGGGTCCCTCACGGCGGCCGTCTACGTCATCGAGCGGGACTACTCGAAAATCGCCGTCGGCCAGCCGGCGAAGGTAACGACGGACGCCTTCCCCGGTCGGGAGTTTGTCGGGCGGATCGCGCGGATCGCCCCGCAGTTGCAGGAGACTTCCCGCCAGGCGCGGGTGGAGATCGCCATCGCCAATGCGGACGGTCCGCTCAAGCCGGGCATGTTCGTCCGCGTGGCGCTGGAATTCACGGCGCACGAGAACGTCGCGGCGATTCCGGTTTCCGCCGTCGCGCGGCGCAACGGGCAGCGCGGCGTGTTCGTGGCCGACGCAGCCGGGAAGAAGGCTCGCTTCGTGCCGGCGGAGTTCGGCATCTCTGACAGCGGGCTGGTCGAGGTCGTCCGCCCGCGCCTGGACGGGCCCGTGGTGGTGATGGGCCAGCACCTGCTGGAGGACGGGGCGACCATTACCGTCGTCCCGGCCGAGACCGCCGCGACGTCCACCCCGGCGTCCGCCCCGCGCGGCGCCGACCGGAGACCGCAGCCATGAGACTCTCCGAGTTCAGCGTTCACCGTCCGGTCTTCACCGTCATGGTGGTGCTCATCGTCATCATCCTGGGGGCGGTGTCGCTCTGGCGGCTTCCCATCGACCTGATGCCGGACATCACCTACCCGACGCTGAGCGTCGTGACGAATTACGAGAACGCCGGCCCGGAAGAGGTCGAGGAGATGATCACCCGCCCGATCGAGGAGGCGATGAGCGCCGTTCCGGGCGTGGAGGAGGTGACCTCGACGTCCACGGAGGGCACGAGCAGCATTCGCGTCAGCTTCGCGTGGGGGACGGACCTGGACGCCGCCTCCAATGACGTGCGCGACCGCCTGGACCGGGTGATTCCCCGCCTGCCCGACGACGCCGACCGCCCGACGCTGCGCAAGTTCGACCTGGCGAGCTTTCCCATCCTCATCCTCGGGGCGTACGGAAAGCTCGACCCCGTGCAACTCCGCCGCATCATCGACGACCAGGTGAAGTACCGCATTGAGCGGGTTCCGGGCGTCGCGGCGCTGGACGTCTGGGGCGGGCTGGACCGCGAGATTCACGTCAACCTCCACGGCGACAAGATCAAGGCCCTGGGCCTGTCGCTGGAGAGCATCCTGGCCCGCATCCGCGCCGAGAACGTCAACGTGCCGGGCGGCACGATCGAACGCGGGAACTACGAGGTGCTCATCCGCACGCCCGGCGAGTACCGCAGCCTCGACGAGCTGCGCGAGACGGTCATCACCCTGCGCGACGGCGTGCCCGTGCGCCTCCGGGAAGTGGCCGACGTGGAGGACTCCTGGCAACGCGTCAGCCGGATCGTCCGCGTCAACGGCCAGCCGGGACTCAGGCTGTCGATCAGCAAGCAGTCGGGCATGAACACCGTGGAGGTGGCGCGGGCGGCGCTGGCGGAACTGGATCGCATCAACGCCGACATGCCGCAGATCCGCATCATTCCCATCATCGACACCTCGCAGTACATCGAGCGGTCGATCCGCAACGTCGGGTCGGCCGCGGTCTATGGCGGCGTGCTGGCGGTGCTGGTGCTGCTGTTCTTCCTCCGCAACATCCGCAGCACCGTCATCATCGCGACGGCCATCCCCGTCAGCATCATCGGAACCTTCGCCCTGATGTACTTCGGCGGGTTCACCCTGAACATCATGACGCTGGGCGGACTGGCGCTGGGCGTGGGAATGCTGGTGGACAACGCCATCGTCGTCCTGGAAAACATCTACCGCCTGCGCGAACAGGGGCAGACGCCCGAGCAGGCGGCGGTCAACGGAAGCAGCGAGGTCACAGCCGCCATCATCGCCAGCACCCTGACCACGCTGGCGGTGTTCTTGCCGCTGCTGTTCGTCCGCGGGATGGCCGGCGTGATGTTCCGACAGTTGTCGCTGGTGGTGAGTTTCTCGCTGCTGTGCTCGCTGCTGGTGGCCTTGACGCTCGTTCCGATGCTGGCCGCCCGCATCCTGCGCGCGCAGACACTCGACCAGACGCCCGGCGAGACGTTTTTGCACAAGCTGTTCCGCCTCAGCGGGGGCATGTTCTCCCGGCTGGAAAACGGCTACCGCGACGGGCTTCACGTGTCGCTGCGCCACCGGTTTTGGGTGACGGCCGGCGGCGTGCTGCTGTTGGGCGGAAGCGCCGCCCTCGTTCCCCTGATCGGATACGAGCTGATGCCCAGCACCGACGAGGGCGAGGTCCGCGTCAGCGCCGAAATGGAAGTGGGCACGCGCGTGGAAGTGCTCGACGAGCGGATGAAGCGCATCGAGGCGGTGGTGGCCGCCCACGTGCCGGAGGTCGAAAGCACCGTGTCCAGCGCCGGCGGATCGTGGCGCTCGGCGGGCTCGCACCGGGGCGAGATGCGCATCGCCCTGAAACCCGAATCCCAGCGCTCCCGCAGCAGCGAGCAGATCGCCGTGGACCTGCGAAAGCACCTGTCCCACCTGCCGGGGGTGACGGTCCGCACCCGCGCCGGGCAAGGACTGTTCCTCCTGCGCATGGGCGCCGGAGGCGACGACCGCGTGCAGGTGGAAATCCGCGGGCACGACCTGGACGTCGCCGACGCCCTCGCCGAGCGGGTTAAGGCCGCCGTCGAAAAAGTGGACGGCGTGACCGACGCCCAAGTCAGCCGGGAGTCGGGCAGCCCCGAGGAACTGATTCTCGTGGACCGCCAGAAGGCCGCCGACATGAAGCTCTCCGTCTCGCAGATCGCCGACATGCTGGAGACGGTGCTGTCCGGCACGCGGGCGAGCAACTATCGCGAAGGCGGCGACGAATTCACGATCCTCGTGCAGATGAAGGACGCCGAACGCATGGACCTGTCGGAAGTGTTGGACCTGACGCTGGTCAATTCCGACGGCCAGCCGGTGGTCCTGCGCAACGTGGTGGACACCAGGCCGCGGAGCGGGCCCGTCCGCATCGAGCGCAAGGACCAGGAACGCCTGGTCACGGTCTCCGCCAACATCGTCGGGCGGGATCTGGGCAGCGTGCTGACCGACGTGCGCGAAGCCCTGCGATCCGTGCCCGTGCCGAGGGGCTTCAACATCGTCTACGGCGGCGACTACGAGGAGCAGCAGAAGGCCTTTGGGGAACTGCTGCTGAGTTTCGTGCTGGCCCTGATCCTGGTCTACATGGTGATGGCCTGCCAGTACGAGTCCCTGCGCGATCCGTTCGTCGTGATGTTCTCGGTCCCGCTGGCGGGCATCGGCGTGGCGCTGATGCTCTTCCTGACGAACACGACGTTCAACGTGCAGTCCTTCATCGGGTGCATCATGCTGGGCGGGATCGTGGTCAACAACGCGATCCTGCTGGTGGACCACACGAACCTGCTGCGCCGGCGCGACGGGATGCCCCTGCGTGACGCGATCGAGGAGGCGGGTCGTCGCCGCCTGCGCCCGATCCTGATGACCGCGCTGACGACGGTGCTCGGGCTGGTTCCGCTGGCGCTGGGGATCGGCGAGGGCGGCGAGGCCCAGGCGCCGATGGCGCGGGCGGTCATCGGCGGGCTGCTCAGCTCGACGTTCATCACGCTGTTCTTCGTGCCGGTGATGTATTCGATCTTCGAGCGGCGAATGAAAAAGGCTTCCGCGCCCGGCGAGGGCGGCGCATCCGCGCCGTCGTCGTGACGGGCGCGACGGGAAGGTGGAACGGACATGGACAACGGGCGCACCACCACGGGACTGTTGGCGGCGATGATGGCGGCCGCGGGATTGCTGTTGAGCTCCTGCGACGTGTTCTCCCCCGCGCCGCCCGCGGCGGACTACATCGGGCCGATCCTCACTACGCCGACGACCGCCCCGGCCACCCAACCCGCGACCGCGCCGGCCCGCCCGACCGTCGCGCCCGACGGACCGCTGAAAGTGACGGTCGAGGAGGCCATCCTCCTGTCCCTGGAGCGGAACCAGTCCCTCCGCGTCGAACGCCTCAACCCCGCCATCGCCCGCACCTACGAACAGCAGGAGCGGGCGGCTTTCGACCCCACGCTGAGCCTCGAGGCCTCCGCCTCGCGCGAGCGGAAGCCCCGGACCGGCGGCCGCTCAACGGAAAAGGCGGCCGGCGCCGAGGCAGTCGTCACGCAGTTTCTGCCCACCGGCACGGACGTTTCGGCCGGAATCACGTCCGATTATTCCACGACGGGCCTGCACGACGACCGCTACGTCAACCGCCTGGGCCTGTCGGTCAACCAGGCCCTGCTGCGCGGGGCGGGGCTGGACGTCAACCTTGCGGCCGTCCGCCAGGCGCGCATCGACACGCTGATTTCGGAATACGAGCTGCGCGGGTTCGCCGAGGCCCTCGTCGCCCAGACCGAGGAGACCTATTGGGACTACGCCCTGACCCAGCGCACCATCGAGATCGTCACCGATTCGCTGAAGCTGGCCCAGCAGCAGCTCGATGAGATCCGCGAGCGGATCAAGGTCGGCAGGCTGGCCGAGACGGAACTTGCGGCCGCCGAGGCTGAAGTCGCCCTCCGCCGCGAAAACCTCATCAACGCGCGCAGCGACCTGGCCAAGACGCGCCTGCGCCTGCTGCGACTGCTCAACCCGACCGAGACGGACTTCTGGAACCGCGAGGTCGTTCTCCAGAGCGTCCCTGCCGTGCCGAAAATCGAGCTGGACAAGGTGGACGTGTACGTGGCCGTCGCGCTGCGGATGCGCCCGGAGCTGAACCAGGCGCGACTGGGCGTGCAGCGGGGAGACCTGGAACTCGTCAAGACCCGCAACGGATTGCTGCCGAAACTCGACGTGTTCCTGACGCTGGGCAAGAGCGGATACGCCGATTCGTTCGGCGAGAGCTTCGCCAACATTGCCCGGGAAGACTACGACGCGCTGGCGGGCCTGCGGCTGGAATATCCCCCGGGCAACCGCGCCGCCGAGGCGAAACACCAGCGGGCGACCTGGTCGCGCGAGCAGGCGATGCGGGCGGTGGGGAACCTCGTGCAGCTGGCGCAGGTGGACGTGCGGTCGGCGTACGTGGAGGTGGACCGGGCGCGGGAGCAGGTGGCGGCGACGGCCGCGACGCGACGCCTCCAGGAAGAGGCCCTGCGCGCCGAGACGGAAAAATTCCGCGTGGGCAAGTCCACGAGCTTCCTGGTGGCCCAGGCGCAGCGCGACCTGCTCGAAAGCCAGATCGGCGAGGTGCGCGCGGTGGTCAGCTGCCTCAAGGCGCTGATCGGGCTGCACCTCCAGGAAGGGGCCCTGCTGGAGCGCCGGGGAATTTCCGCGCCCGGCGCGACGCCCGTGGACGTGTCCGCGCCGCGACGATGGTAGGCGCTGCGGGGTGCCGTGGTTTGCGAAGCGCAGCGGAGCAACCACGCTGACCGCAGGGAACTACCCTTTTTTCTTCCGTCGGTTATCGACGTCGTCGGGGGTGGCGTCGTCCTGGCTGCTGACGATCGCGCCGGCCGGCGCCGGAACCGGACCTTGCAGCAGCGGGTCGGAGGTGGCTTCCATCCACTGCGCGAGACGGTTGCGCATCTCCTCCAGCACCGACGCGCGGGCTGGATCGCCCGCGAGGTTGTTCACCTCGTTGGGGTCGAAGCACAGGTCGTACAACTGCTCCTGGGCGATCGTGCGGTCGGCCAGCCCGTGCTCCCGCAGGTAGCTCTTGGACAGGCCCTCGTCCATGTTCGACAGCACCGGCTTGACGCGATCGCCGTAGCGGCGGATGTATTTCCACCGCTGCGTTCGCACGCACCGCTGCGGCTCGTAGGCGGCGTGGTAGGTCACCTCGCTGAAGACGGCCTGCCGCACCTGCTCGATCTCGCCGCGCGCCAGCGGCGCCAGCGACCGGCCCTCGAGCCAGTCGGGCTCCTCCAGGCCGGCCAACTCGCACAGCGTGGGGAACAGGTCGATCTGCGAGACCATCGCGTCGCAGACCTTTCCGCCGGAAAACCCGCCGGGCCCGCGCAGGATGCACATCACGCCGATGCCGTGGTCGGTCAGGTGGCACTTGAGGGCTGGGAACGGCACGCCGTGGTCGGTGGTGTTGATGACGAGCGTGTTTTCCGCGAGGCCCGCCTGATCGAGCGCGTCGAGCACCATGCCCACGCCGCGGTCGTACTCCCTGGCGGACTCGATGAAGTCGGCCATGTCGTCGCGCGTCTGGCGGGTGTCGGGCAGGGGAGCGGGGGGGCGGACGTAGCGCCCGTCGCCGCAGGGGCCTGTCAAGGCGAACGCGCCCTTGGCCGACGCCAGGCGGTGTGTCTCCGTGAAGCCCACGGAGAGGAAGAACGGTTCCGCGGGCCGGCTGCGCAGATACTCCACCGCCGCCGGCGCCACGTCCTTGACGTGCCTGCTGGGCAACTGCGGGATCGTCTGGTAGCCCAGCGTGGACGGGTCCCGTGCCTCATGCTGGAAACCGCAGAGGGCGGTGGTGTAACCGTTGCGCCCGAGGAACGCGGCAAGGTGTTGGTTCGGGTCGCTCAGCGAAAAGCCGCGATGCGTCAAACCGAGCATTCCGCTGCGATGGGCGCACTGCCCGGTGAGCAGTCCGGCCCGGCTGGGCGAGCACGTCGGGCCCGCGCAGAACGCCTGTCGGAAGACCATTCCCTGCTCGGCCAGGCGCTGCATGTGGGGCGTCGGCACGGCGTATCCGTACGGCTGGATGTACCGCCCCGTGTCGTGCGAGTGGATGTACAGGATGTTCGGGCGCTTGGCGGGTTTCGTCTCATTCGACGTCGGAGGGCACAGCAGGCCCAGGGCGTCACAGGCGGACTTGGCGAGCTTGCGACTCATCGGCGGGAATTCCTTTCCGAAAGGCGAGTGTTCGGGAAAGGATATCAGATGCGCGAGCGGTTGCAAGGCCGTGTCCTGGCGGATCAGTCGGCGGAGGCGGGCGCGGCGGGCAGGGCATGGCCGTTCCACTCCTCGCAGTACAGGCTCGCCAGCGCCAGCCAGGCGGCCGTCTCGGCCGGGTCGGCAGCCAGCGGCGGATCCCACGCCTCGACGATCACGCGGTCGGCCAGCAGAGGCAGCAGCGAGCCGCGCATCGACTCGGCCAGCGCCGCGCGAAACTCCGCGCAGGCCGACAGCGGCCCGGCGAGCACCAGCCGGCTGGGGCGGACGAAGTTCACCACGTTCGCCAGGCCCATGCCCAGGTGGTCGAGCACGACCCGCAGCGCGCGGTCGGAAGCGTCCATACGCCGTGCCCGCGCGATCAGGCCGGCGCGGTTCCGGCGGTCCAGGCCGCGCAGGAACCGGCTGCTGCAAATCCGCTCCAGGCAGCCCTTGTGCCCGCAGTAACACCGCTCGGTGTCGGCGAAGAACCGCACGTGCCCCAGCTCGTTGGCGCCGATGGCGCACCCGCGGTTGGGCCTTCCGCCGATGAGCATCGCCGCGCCCACGCGCCCGTCGCCCAGCAGCGCCAAGACGACGTCCTCGGCGGCCGCCGCGCCGCGCGTCATTACCCACCGCGCCGCCAGCGCGTGCATGTCGTTTTCCAGCAGCACGGGCAGCGGGCCCGCCGCCTGGTACACTGGCGCGAGGCTCACGGCCGGGCTGTCCGGCAGTGCCGAACTCAGCAGAATCTTCCGGGCGTCCGGGTCGACGAACCCCGTCACGCTCATGCCGATCAGCAGCGTCTGGTCGTCGGCGAGCCGGCGGAGGTGTCTGCGGGTGGCCGCGACGACCTGCGCGGCGTCGTTCGCCGGCAGCTCGCACGGTTCGCCGGCGGGCTCGCCCAGCAGGCTGACGCGCCGCGCCGCCACCATTCCGGGTTCGACGGCCAGCCCCAGCACGTGCCGGCGCTCCGGGTCGATCTCCAGAGGCACGCGCGGGCGCCCGCCGGTGGAGGGTTTGGCCGGTCCTTCCCGCAGGACGCCCATCGCCAGCAGGGCCCCGGCCAGCCGCCCCGCGTCGTTGGGGCGCAAGGCGATCCGGCGCGACAGTTCCAGGCGGCTCATGCCGCCTTCCCGCCAGAGCCGGCGCAGGACGCGTCGGTGGGGCACGCCCAGAAGCCCGGGGCCGACAGATGATTTGCGAGGCGAAGTCTTCATGCCCGGATAGTATATCGCACGGAACGGGGAAGGGGGTTGACAGTTTTTATCCAAACTGATAAAAAGTGGGTATGGCGGAAAGGAACCCCGCCCGGACGCTCCGTCGCGCCCGTTCACTCGCGGAAGGACCATGACCACGCGAACCTATGCAATCGCCCGCGCGCCCCAGCCGCCCGCCCTGACCGGGCGCGTGGAAGGAACGCCCTGGGCGCTGGCCGAAGTCGCCCGCATCGACGCGTTCCCCTGGCACGCCGACGGCTCGCGCCAGGCGACGCAGGCCCGCATCCTCTACGACGAATCGGCCCTCCACGTGCAGTTTGCCTGCGAGGACCGCCACGTGTTCTCCCGCGCGACGGACCTGAACGGCCCGGTCTGGCGGGACAGTTGCGTGGAGTGGTTCTTCCAGCCCGACCCGGCGGGGGGATATTTCAACTTCGAGGTCAACTGCTGCGGCGTGTTCCTGCTGGGCTACGGCAAGGGGCGCGACGGGCGCAGGCTGATTTCGCCCGCCCTGGCGGCGGGGATTTCCATGGCGGCCTCCGAACCGCCGCCCACGCGGGCCGAGCGTCCCGATGACGTGGGCTGGTGGGTCGCCGCCCGCCTGCCGCTGGCGGTGCTGGGCGAATTCGCCGGCCGGGCGGTCCGCGCCCGTGCGGGCGACGTGTGGCGCGGGAACCTCTACCGTTGCGGCGGAAAGACCGACCCCCAGTACGCCTGCTGGCAGGCGATCGACCGGCCGCGCCCGGACTTCCACTGCCCGGACCAGTTCGGCGAATTCCGACTCGCGCCGGCGGGCGCCCTCCAGGACCAACCAGACGGGAGCAGATCGTGAGTGAGAGAGTTCCGATTCAGGTGTTCGACAGTGCCCGCGGCGCCGCGCACGAGGTCGCCCGGCGGATCGCCGAACTGGTTCGCGCCCGGCGGAAGGAAGGGCGCCCCTGCGTGCTGGGGCTGGCCACCGGCCACACGCCCATCGAGGTCTACCGCGAACTGATCCGCATGCACCGCCAGGAGGGGCTGGACTTCTCGCACGTCACGACGTTCAACCTGGACGAGTACTGGCCCATGCAGCCGGACGCGATCCAGAGCTACCACCGCTGGATGCACGAGAACCTCTTCCACGGCATCAACGTCCGTCCGGAGAACATCCACATTCCCGACGGGTCGGTTCCCGCCGACGAGACCGACGCCTTCTGCGCCCGCTACGAGCGGCAGATTCGCGACGCGGGGGGGATCGATCTCCAACTGCTGGGCATCGGGCGCACGGGACACATCGGCTTCAACGAGCCGGGCTCCTCGCGCGAGACCGTCACGCGACTCGTGCGCCTCGACCGCGTCACCCGCATGGACGCCGCGAGCGACTTCTTCGGCGAAGAGAACGTCCCCAGGCAGGCCATCAGCATGGGCATCCGCTCGATCCTTTCCGCGCGGAGCATCTGCCTGCTGGCCTTCGGCGAGCACAAGGCGCCGATCCTCTACCGCGCGGTCGAGGAGCCGCCCTCGCCGCAGGTAGCCGCCAGCTTCCTTCAGGATCATCCCGACGCCGCGTTCTACGTCGACCGCTCCGCCGGCGCCCAGCTCACCCGCGTGGCGACGCCCTGGCTGCTCGGCCCCTGCGAATGGGACGAACTCCTGACGGGCAAGGCCGTCACCTGGCTGGCGCGGAAGATCGGAAAGACCATCCTCTCCCTGACCGAGGAGGACTACGCCGAGAACCACCTCTACGAGCTGCTGGCGGCGCGGGGCGGGGCGTACCACGTCAACCTCGAGGTCTTCAAGCGCCTGATGAACACGATCACCGGATGGCCCGCCGGGAAGGAGCCCGGAAAGAAGGTCCTCGTCTTCAGCCCGCACCCCGACGACGACGTGATCTCCATGGGCGCCACCCTCCAGAAGCTCTGCCAGCAGGGGCACGAGGTCCACTGCGCCTACCAGACCAGCGGGAACATCGCCGTCTTCGACCACAACGTCCTGCGGTTCGCCGATTTCGTCTCCGAGTTCAACGCCATCTTCGGGCTCGCGCCGGAGCAGACGGCCCGCATCGACCTGCACATCGAGCAGTTCCTCCGCCAGAAGCCCCCCGCGTCGGTGGACTCGCCGGAGGTCCAGCAGGTCAAGACGCTCATCCGCCGGATCGAGGCGATCTCGGCCTCCGGCTTCTGCGGCGTGCAACGCGAACGGTGCCACTTCCTCGAGATGCCGTTTTACCAGACCGGGATGGTTCAGAAGCTCCCCATCGGCGACGAGGACGTGCGGATTGTCCTGGAGATGCTGCGGGCGGTCCGCCCGGACCAGGTCTACGCCGCGGGCGACCTGTCCGACCCCCACGGAACGCACCGCATGTGCCTGGAGGCCATCTTCCGCGCCCTGGAAACGTACCGGCGCGAGGTGGACCGACTGCCGGCTGTCTGGCTCTACCGCGGCGCCTGGCAGGAATGGGAGCCTCACGAGATCGACATGGCCGTGCCCATCAGCCCCGACGAACTGTACCACAAGCGGCACGCCATCTTCCGACACGAGAGTCAGAAGGACCGCGCCATGTTCCCCGGCCCGTACGACAGCCGGGAGTTCTGGCAGCGCGCCGAGGACCGTAACCGGGGCACGGCCGCCCTGTACGACCAATTGGGCCTGCCCCAGTACCACGGCATCGAGGCGTTCGTCCGCTGGAGGGGATGAGCATGACGGACAAGGCGGTCATCCTGGCGCGCGGACTGGGCACGCGGATGCGCAAGGCCGACGACGCCGCGCCGCTGGATGCCGCCCAGGCGGCCGTCGCCGACACCGGCGTCAAGGCGCTCATGCCCGTCGGAGAGGGCAGACCGTTCCTGGACTACGTGCTGACCGCGCTGGCCGACGCGGGATATCGCCGCGTCTGCCTGGTCGTCGGGCCCGAGCACGGCGCGCTGACCGAGCGCTACGGCGGCGGGCGTTTGCGGCGGCTGGAGATCGACTTCGCCGTGCAGGAAAAGCCCCTCGGCACAGCCGACGCCGTGCGGGCGGCCGAGACGTTCGCCGCCGGTGACGAATTCCTCGTCGTCAACTCCGACAACTATTACCCGCCCGAGGCGCTGCGGGCCCTGCGCGAGACTTCGGGCGGCGCGCTGGCGGGCTTCCGGCGCGAGGGGTTGCTGCGCGGGAACATCGCCGCCGAACGCATCGAAAAATTCGCCGTCCTCGACGTCGATCCCGGTGGTTTTCTCCGGAGGATCATGGAAAAACCCGACCCCGCGATCCTCCGGTCGCTTTCCGGCCCGGTTCGCGTGAGCATGAACTGCTGGCGGTTCGGGCCGTGGATCTTTTCCGCTTGCCGGTCCGTGACGCCCTCGCCGCGGGGCGAGTTGGAGTTGCCGGCGGCAGTCCAGTTCGCCGTGGACCGCCTGGGCCAGCGCCTGCGGGTGCTGGACTTCGACCTGCCCGTGCTGGACCTGTCCTGCCGGGCCGACGTCGCCGCCGTCCGCCAGTGCGTCGCGCGCCTGGAGGTGAACCTGTGACGGCCGGTGCGACGCTGGGAAACTTCGCCGACGGGCCCGCCCTGCGCGACACCCTGGCGGCGCGGGGGCTGGACGAGTTCGTGGCCGTGCGCAAGAGCGCCGCCCTGGCCCGCTGCCGAGACAGGATGAGGGAAGCGGACCTGCCCGACCGCGCCCCGGCCTGCGCGTTCCTTGTGCCCGGGCGGATCGAAGTCCTCGGAAAGCATACCGATTACGCCGGCGGGCGAAGCCTCCTGGCCTGCGCCGAACAGGGGTTCGCCCTTCTCGCCGCGCCGAGGCAGGACAACCGCGTGCGGCTTTGGCCGGTGGAGGGCAACGCGCCCTGCGAGTTCGCCATCGGGCCCGGGCTGTCGCCCGCGGCGGGGCACTGGTCCAACTACCCGATGACCGTGGCCCGGCGGCTGGCGAGGAACTTCCCCGGTCCGCTGCGGGGGGCGGACATCGCCTTCGTCAGCGACCTGCCGCCCGCGGCCGGCATGAGCAGCTCCAGCGCCATGGTCGTCGCAACATTCCTGGCCCTGTCGCACGCCAACGACCTGCCCTCGCGCCAGGAGTACCGGCGGAACCTCCGCACGCCGGAGGACCTGGCGGGCTACCTCGGCTGCGTGGAAAACGGCAGCGACTTCGGCGACCTCGCCGGCGGGCGGGGGGTCGGAACCTTCGGCGGGAGCGAGGACCACACGGCCATCCTCTGCTGCCGGGCCGACGCCCTGAGCCTGTATTCCTACTGCCCGGTCCGCCACGAGGCGACGGTTCCGCTGCCGCCGGACGCGGTGTTCGCGGTGGCCGCCAGCGGCGTCGTGGCGGAAAAGACCGGCCAGGCGCTGGCGCGGTACAACCGCGTCTCGGCCAGGGCGCGGGCGGCGCTGGAGGCGTGGAACCGCGCGGCAGGGCGGAGCGACCGGCGCCTGGCGGCAGCGGCGGTTTCCGACCCCGGCGCGCCGGAACGGATTCGGAAGATTCTCCTCGCCGCGACGGGCGGCGAATTTTCGGGCGCGGACCTGGCCGACCGGTTCGAGCAGTTTTACGCCGAGAGCTTCGAGATCATTCCGGCGGCCATCGAGGCACTCCGCCACGGCGACCTGGCGGGTTTCGGCGCGCAGGTGGAGCGCTCGCAGGGGCTCGCTGAGCGATTGCTGGACAACCAGATTCCCGAGACCCGCTTCCTCGCCCGCGGCGCCCGCGAGCAGGGGGCGTGGGCGGCTTCGGCCTTCGGCGCGGGTTTCGGCGGGGCTGTCTGGGCCCTCGTGCCCCGCGCGCGGGGCGAGGCATTCCTTTCCGCCTGGTCCGAACGCTACCGCCGGGCCTTCCCCTCCCCGGCCGAACGCGCCGCGTTCTTCCTCACCCGCGCCGCGCCGGCTGCCTTCGCCATCGGCTGAGAATCGCGCGAGGCGCGCGAACGACTTCTCAATTTTGCCCTTCCGCGGTATAATGCTTCTCGTCACGGAGCGATCCAGGGTCGCGCTCCGGACCCGGCGCGGACGCCGGACGACGTGGAACCCACCCAGCCGATATCGGGCTTGACGATACATGAACGACTGGACGAACTCCGAACTTCGCGTGGAGCGGGCGCAGGAGCTGTACGAGGAGGGGCGCCTGGCCGAGGCCGCCGCCGAACTCCGCGCCGCCATCGAGGTCAACCCCTACAACGCGTCGTGGCACTTCAACCTCGGGCTGACGCTCGAGGCCATGGAGGACTACGAGCACGCGGTGGAGGCCTTCCGCCGCGCCGGCGAACTCGACGGGCAGGACCTGGAGACCCTCAACTCGCTGGGCGTGAACCTCAGCCGGATGGGCAGCTACGCCGAGGCGCTGGAGTGCTTCGAGCGCATCGAGCGCATGGACCCGTCGTTCGAACCGTCCTACTGCAACCGGATCATCACCTACACCGAGATCGGCGAGCACGAAAAGGCCGAGACGATGTTCTACCTCGCCCGCCAGGTCAAGGACGCCTGCCCGCTCTGCCTGTACAACATCGGCAACAGCTACTTCGCGCAAAGCCGGTACGACCGCGCGGCGCAGTGCTTCAACCAGGCGCTGGAACTCGACCCGAAGTGCCCGCAGGTGCACAGCCGCCTGGGCGAGACGCTCTGGGCGGCCGGCAAGCTGCCCGAGGCGTGCGAGGAATATCTCGCGGAGCTGCGGCTGAACCCCGGCGACATCGATTCGCTGCTGGACCTGGGCGAACTGCTGATGGAGCGCAAGGAGTACGACCAGGCCGGTGAGAAGTTCCGCCGCGTGCTGGAGCTCGAGCCGGAAAACGCGGCCGCCCACGTGCAACTGGGCGATTTGGCGATGAAGCGAGGGCGCCTCGACCAGGCCGAAAAGGCCTATTGCCGGGCCCTCCGCGCCGACCCGAAGTACCCCGGCGCGCACGTGCGCCTGGGGCAACTGCTCATCAAACGCCGCCAGTACACCCAGGCGGTGCGCAGCCTGTTCGAGGAAATCGCCTGCTCCGGCGAGGACCCCGAGACGCTCCAGGACGTCGGGCAACTGATGATGGAGGCCCGCCACGCCGAGTGCGCCAACGTCATCCTCCGCCGGCTGGTGGAACTGACGCCCGACGACGCGGCGGCGCAGCACAACCTGGCCGTCAGCTTCTTCCTGATGGACCGCATGGACGAGGGAATCCGCCACTGCCGGCGGGCGCTGAAGATCAAGCCCGGATACCTCCTGGCGCTGTACAACCTGGCGCTGGCGCACATGCAGAAGGGGCAGCTTTCGCGGGCCCGGCGCTACGCCGCCCGGGCGCTGACCGTCGCGCCGACCGATCGGCGGGTGCTGCTGCTGTCGCGCCGGCTGGGGATGTCGGGCCTGTGGGACCGCCTCCGCGCGAGACTGGTCGCTCGCCCGCGCCGCGCCGCCGGAAAGACGCCCCCAAAAACGAGCCCGTAGCCTCGTCAGCCCGTCCGCGCCGGCGAATCTGCAAGGCTTCCAACACAGGGAAATCCGCCTGATGAACGCATCCGCAAGACCCGTCGTCGTCGTCACGGAAACGCTCTCGCAGCGCGCGCTGGACTACCTGCGCCAGCACGTGGAGGTGCGCAAGATCGCCATGGAGGACGTCGAGCGGCACATCGCCGACGCCGACGCGCTGATCGTCCGCACCTACACGCAGGTCCGCCCGCCGCTGCTGGACCGGGCCAAAAAGCTCAAGGTCGTCGGGCGCGCGGGTGTCGCACTGGAGAACATCGACGTGCCCGCCTGCCGCCAGCGAGGCATCGAGGTCGTCCACACGCCCGAGGCCAACACCCTCGCCGTCGTCGATTACACCACGCGGATGATGATCGAGATGAACCGCCGGTTCTGGCCGCTGGCGGGGCACGTGCCGCCCGAGGAGTTCCACAAGATCCGCAAGCAGGCGTTCGGGCGATTCCTCTCGTCGTGCACGCTGGGCATCGTCGGCTGCGGGCGCATCGGCAGCCGCGTCGGACGCATCGCCGCCGCCATGGGCATGACGGTCCTCTACAACGACATCAAGCCCATCCGCCTGGACTATCCCGCGCAGGCCGTCGACAAGCCCACGCTCTACGCCCGCAGCGACATCGTGACCATCCACGTGCCCATGACCGACCTGACGCGAAAGTTCATCAACGCCGAGTCGCTCGCGCAGTTCAAGGACGGCGCGCAGTTCATTAACGCCGCGCGCGGGCAGTGCGTCGATTACGCGGCCCTGGCCGACGCCCTCCGCGCCAGCCGGCTGTCCGCCGCCGTCATCGACTGCCACGACCCCGAGCCTCCGCCCCCGGACTACCCGCTGTTCCACCTGGGCGACAAGCAGGGAAACGTCATCCTGACGCCCCACGCCGCCGCCCGCGTGCCCGAAGCCATGGAACGCATGAGCGACGTGGTATACGACATCGTGGCCATCCTCTCCGGCCAGGCGCCGAAGTTCCCCGCCCCGCCCGACGCCTGGGGCGGGGGGGAGTAAGTGGCGGCGAGTTCCGGCCGGATCGCGCAGTTCGTCCCCCCCCGGGCGCATGCCGTCTGGGCGAAGGATTTCATTGCGGATTTCGGATTGCGGATTGCGGAGGGGGTGCCACGGCCAAGCGCTGTTTGCTTGGCCGTGCGAGAGACACCCTCAAGCAGACAGCGCTTGAGGGTGGCACCCGTCCTCGGGCTCTTCAATCCGAAATTCCCTTCTCCGATCCCTTGTCCTGATCCGCCCGAAGCGGTCCCGGGGACCCGGATTTTCCGGTTTCGCCGGGGGCTTTGTATTTTGTTGACATGGTTTGGCGGCCTCATATAATCGCACGAGCACCGGGCGGCGTCGGCCGCGCGGGGCGTTGTCATTCCATACGTTCATAAGCCGAGACGGTTTGAGGCGACGCACAACCGAGACAAGGTAGTCAACTCATTCGAATCAGTACGGGAGAAAGCATGGACACGCCGAAGACTCGCACGCTTCTGGTTCCGGTGGTGATGGGATGCCTGTTGCTGACAGGCTCGTTGGCCTGGTCGCAGGAGGCAGCCGAGGCCCCCGCAGCGGCAGAAGAGGCCCCGGCCGCCGCGCCGGCCGCCGAACCCGCCGACACCAAGATGCCCACCAAGCTGGCGGACCAGTGGAAGGACATGCTGCACTACATTCGCCTGGCGCGGGGCGACCTGGCCAAGAACTACGCCGAGGCCATCCTCGCCAGCGGCGCCCAGCCGAGGGAACTCTACCTGCTGAGCACCGAGACTCCCACGTGGATGGCGGACCTGGCCCGCGGCAGCCGTATCGAAGGGCTCAAGGACACCCTCGACAAGATCCGCAAGATGATCGAGGACGGATACGAGTCCGAACGCGCCGACCCCGACCAGATCGCCAAGGCCATCGACATGCTCCAGAAGGGCGTGACCAGCTACAGCGTGGGCGTCGAACGCCTCAAACGCAGCGGGGAATACGCCGTTCCGCAACTCGTCCAGAAACTCACCGACCCCCAGGCCGATGACGCCCTCAAGGAGCGCATCGTCACCGCGCTGCCCAAACTGGGCAAGGACGTCGTCCGCCCGCTGGCGCTGGCGCTGGTCTCGGTGGACAACGCGAAGGTGCAGGAGTGGCTGGCCCGGGCGATCGGCGAGATCGGCTATCCCCACGCCGCGCCGCAGCTCAAGGATCTGATCGACCGCAAGGACACCCTCGACAGCGTCCGCAAGGTCGCCCAGGCGTCGCTGCTGGCCTGCGGAGGCCTGATGGCCGAGAAGAAGAGCGCCGCCGAGATGTATTTCGAGCTGGCCGAGCGATACTACTACCAGTCCGAGTCCGTCGCCCCCGACGCCCGCTACGAGAAGGCGAACGTCTGGTCGTGGCAGAAGGGCCTGGGCTTGGCGCACACCGCGGTTCCGCGGCAGATTTTCTGCGACGTCTACGCGATGCGTTGCGCCGCCCGAACGCTCGAACTGGACGCGAAGTTCTACCCGGCCGTGTCGCTCTGGCTGGCGGCGAACCTGAAGCGGACGTCCGACCTGCCCGCCGGGCAGGCCGACCCGACGCTCGCCAAGGACGAGCCGACGGCGGAGTTCTACGCTCTGGCCAGCCCGGCGAAGTATCTCCAGCACGTCCTGGCGCGGGCCCTGAAGGACCAGGACAGCGCGGTGGCCATCGGCGCCATCGAGGCGCTGGCCCAGACCGCGGGCGTCAAGAGCCTGGTGGAAGTCACCGGCGGCGCCCAGCCTCTCGTGCAGGCGCTGACGTACGGCGACCGGCGGGTGCAGTTCCTCGCCGCCTGGGCACTGGCCAACGCCCGCCCCGACAAGAGCATCGGGCAGGCGCGCGATGAGCACGTCGTCATGCTCGTGCTGGCCAAGGCCCTCGCCCAGACCGGCGCCAAGCGGGCGCTGATCTCCGTCCAGGGCGACCAGGCCAACAAACTCAAGGACGCCGTCCGGGCGGCAGGCTTCGAGCTGGTCGAGACCGCGGACCCCGCGCAGACCGACGTCGGCGCCGGAGTCGACGTGATCGTGCTGGCCGGTCTGAGCGACCCCGCCGCGACGGTTCGCGCGGTTCGCGCCGCGCCGGCATTGGCGATCGTGCCCGTTGTCGTTGCCTCGGAAACCCCCGCCGTCCGCGCCCTGGCCGAAAAGGACAAGCGCATCGTCCTGCTGGCCGAGGATGCCGACGTCGCCAAGACACTCGGTGACGCCGTCGCACTCGGGCCGGGCGCCCCGATGGACGAGGCCGAGGCCGAAGCCTGGGCCATCCGCGCCGCCGAGGCCGTCCGAATGCTCGGACTGACCGGAACCAGGGTGTTCAACCTCGTCCTGGTCCGTGACGCGCTGGTTTCGGCCCTGTCCGACAAGCGCCAGGCGGTGCAGGTCGCGTCCGCCAAGGCCCTCGCGGTCGTCAACGACGCCGCCGCCCAGGGCGCCCTGGCGAAGTTCGCCACCGACGCAGCCGGCGACGAGAAGGTCCGCATCGCCGCGTTTGCCGCACTGGCCGAGTCCATCCGCACGTATGGGAACCAGTTGGCCGACGCCGCCTCCCAGGCCGTCCTCGACGTGGTGCAGGCGCCCGGATCGGCCGAACTGAAGAACGCCGCGGCGCAGGCCGCAGGCGCCATGAACCTGCCCAGCGAGAAGATCATCCAACTGATCGTCCCGGGCAAGTAAGATCGGTTTCGTTTGTTTTGCCCAGCCGTCGCGGGACTTCCCGCGACGGCTGTTTTTTCAGACCGGTTCCTGCTCTGTTGAAAACATTCGTTCACGGGATGGGTGGCACGCTTTGCTCGCAAAGCGTGTTGCCGAATTTGCCCAAGAACACGGCTTGCAAGCAAGCCGTGCCACCCCATATTGAGATGTTTTCAACAGAGCTACCGGTTCAGTCAAGGAAAAGCAATGACTCCGCGTGAACGTCTGTTGACGGTCCTGCGAGGCGAGATCCCGGACTGCGTTCCGGTGGCGCCGGACTTTTCGAACATGATCCCGGCCAGGCTCACGGGCAAACCGTTCTGGGACCTGTATCTCTACAACGACCCGCCGATCTGGGAAGCCTACGTTGCCTGCGCCCGGCATTTCGACATCGACGCGCTGATGGACGGCTATTTCCCCTTGGAACTGCCGGACCCCGACGTGCCGAAGGGCCCGCCCTGGGAGCGCTTCATCGTCTACCGCGACGCCGAGCGCATCGTCACCCAGCGGTCGTTCGTGGACGGGACAAAACGCGTCTGGGCGCCCAGGGTGGACGTGTTCTACGTCTCCGACTCGCCTACGTGGGGCGTGGACCCCGCGGCCGTACATCTGCCCCCGGTCCCCGGGCGATTCGAACCGCTCGAAGGCGTCAAACCGGCGGATCGGGGCCCGGAAGGGCTGCGCCGCCTCATGCAACTGGTGGGCGACCAGGGGCTGGTGGGCGTCTGGCTGACGGGCTCCTCTGCTTTGCATAGTCCCGAGGACATCTACCGGTACTACGATAACCCCGACAAACACGAGCAATGGGCCGCCGAACGCGTCGAGCAGGTCGAAAAGCGGTTCCGCCGCCTGATGGACATGCTGGTCCGCCCCGATTTCCTCTGCGTCGGCGGGTCGGGCACGCTGGTCTACCAGACCGTGGAGATTTTCCGCCAGCTAGCCTTCCCCGCCGTCAAGCGGGGCATCGAGCTGGCAACGGCAGTGGGACTGCCCACGCACGTCCACTCCTGTGGGCCGGAGAAGGAACTGGTCAAGATCATGGCCGAGGAGACCGACCTGACTGTCATCGACCCGCTGGAAGTGCCGCCGATGGGCGACTGCGTGCTGGCGGACCTGAAGCGGCTCTACGGAGACCGGATCGTCCTGAAAGGCAACCTGCACACGACCGAGGTGATGCTGCGAGGCAGCGTGGCGGACGTGGTGGCCGCGTCGAAAAAGGCCATCGACGACGCTGCCGCCGGCGGGCGGTTCATCCTCTCCACCGGCGACCAGTGCGGGCGCGACACCCCCGACGAAAACCTCCACGCCATGGTCGAGACCGCCCGGACCTACGGGCGCTATCAGTAGGGGGAGGGGGCGTGGCTTTGCCACGCACGCGGACGGCTTGAAAAGGGGGTGCCACGGTTTGCTTGTCAAACCGTGTAGCCGTAAGAACACTGCTTGCAAGCAAGCAGTGCCACCCTCCCCGCGGGCGGCATGGGAAGGGTGGCGCGGGAGGATTTTTCGCCTGCCCGCGCGGGCGTTTCCGCGTATCATCCCTCCCATGCGCACGAAACCGCCGCTGACCGTCTGCCTGGTCTCGCTGGGCTGCCCCAAGAACCTCGTCGACAGCGAGAAGATGCTCGCCGCGCTGGCCGAGGCGGGGTGCGTTGTCGGTGCGCCGATGGACGCCGCCGACGTCGTGGTGGTCAACACGTGCGGGTTCCTCTCTGCCGCAAGGACCGAATCGCTGGCCGTGATCGCCGAGGCCGTCGCGTGCAAGAAGCGCGGGCACATCCGCCGGGTCGTGGTGGCGGGGTGCCTGGCCAGCCGCGACGCGGAAAAACTCTACCGCATGGTCCCCGGAATCGACGCGGTGGTGGGCGTGGACAACCGCGAGGACATCGTCCAAGCCGTCACGGGCAAGGGGCGGAAAACGCGCCTGGACGGAAAGCCCCTGCCGTATGCGGAGAACCTCGCGTGCCAGGGTTGCGACTCCGGCGACGCGGGGCGTTTCCGCCTGACTCCGCGCCACACCGCGTACCTGCGGATCGCCGAGGGCTGCTCGCAGAAATGCACGTTCTGCACGATCCCCGCCATCCGCGGGCCGCTGCGGTCCAAGCCGCCCGCCATGGTGCTGAACGAGGCCCGTGAACTCATCGCCGACGGCGCGGTCGAACTCAACGTCATCGGCCAGGACACCACCAGCTACGGGCGCGACCTGGGCGGCGCGAGCCTGTCGCGCCTGCTGCGGGCGCTGAACCGCCTGGACGGCGCGCGGTGGATCCGCCTGATGTACGCCTACCCGCTGCGTTTCACCGACGCGGTCATCGGCGCGATGGCCGACTGCGAGCGCGTGGTCAAGTACGTGGACCTGCCGCTCCAGCACGTGTCCAACCGCGTGCTGCGGCGGATGGGGCGCCGCGTGGGGCGGCACGGCGCCGAGCGACTCCTGGAAAAACTCCGCCGGCGGATTCCCGGCGTGACCATCCGCACGACGTTCATCGTGGGCTTCCCCGGGGAGCGGGAACAGGATTTCGCGGAACTGCTGGCGTTCGTGAAGGATTTCCGCTTCGACGCGCTGGGAGTGTTCGAGTTTTCGCCGGAGGCCGGCACGCCGGCCGCCCGCCTGGACGAGCCGGTTCCGCCGGACGTCAGCCGGGACCGGGCCGAGCAGGTCATGCTCGCCCAGCAGGCAATCGCCTTCGCCGCAAACCGCCGGCGGATCGGGCGGCGAATCACGGTGCTCGTGGACGGCACGGACGCGCAAGGCCGCTGCATCGCCCGCCATGCCGGGCAGGCGCCCGACATCGACAGCGTGTGTTATCTGCGAACTCCCCGTCCGTCCGGTAGCTTTGTGACCGGCAAGGTGATAGAGTCTGACCAGTATGACCTGATTGTCGAATGATCTTGTATGGCGGAGAACGAATCCGCACTCCGAAATCCGAGACGAGAAGCGCATGAACTGGAAACTGCCCAATCAACTGACGGTCGGACGGATCGTCCTGGCGGCGGTGTTCTTCGCGATGCTGGGCGCCTATGAGCATCGCTGGGGCGCCAGGCCGGCCTGGCTGCTGAACGCCGCGTTCGTGATCTACATCGTCGCGGGCATCACCGACGTCCTCGACGGCTGGATCGCCCGGAAATTCCACTGGACCAGCGCGTTCGGGCGGATCGTCGATCCGTTCGTGGACAAGGTGCTGGTGGTGGGGGCGTTCGCCATGCTCGCGGGCTCCAACTTCTCCATGCCGGCGCCCCTGGCGGGAAATTCCTACGAGTGGAACCTGCCGACCTGGCTGACGGGGCGGATGGCGTCGGCCGTCCAGGCGTGGATGGTCGTCGTCATCATGGCGAGGGAGTTCATCGTGTCGGCCGTCCGGGGATACAGCGAGTCGCAGGGAATCAAGTTCCCCGCCACGCCGGCGGGAAAGATCAAGATGTTCATTCAGTCGTTCGCCATCTGCGCGACGCTGTTCCAGCTGGCGAACCTGCCGGACGCCCGCTGGGCGATCTGGGTCAAGCTGGCGTCGGTCTGGCTGGCGGTGGTGGCGACGGTGTTGAGCGGATTCGTCTACGTGGGACGGGCGCGAAAGCTCCTGATCGGCGATGGATCGGCTTCGTAAATTCCTCGTGACCGGCCTGGCGACGGGCCATCTTCCGCTGGCGCCCGGAACGTGGGGCTCGGCGGCCGTCTGCGCGATCTACTTTTTTCTCGCCTTCGCGGCGGGCAACGGGCGCTGGCTGTGCCTGTCGGTCGGAATGGTCTCGCTGGCGGTCGCGGCGTCGGGAATCTGCGTGGCGCTGGGACGCTTCGCCGAGGAAACCTTCGGGCGGAAAGACCCAGGCCAGGTCACCATCGATGAATGGGCGGGCCAGGCCGTCGCACTCGTCGCCATGCCGCTGGGGCAAGCGCCCACCTGGGCGATCGTGCTGCTGGCGTTCCTCGCCTTCCGCCTGTTCGACATCGTCAAGCCGCCGCCCGCGCGGGGCATCCAGAAGCTCCCGGCCGGGTGGGGAATCCTCGCCGACGACCTGATCGCGGGCGTCTACGCCAACGTCGTGGTGCAACTGCTGGTGCGGACAAACGCCCTGACGGCGGGGTGGAACTGGCTGGCCGGCGCCGCGGGATTGGGTTCCTAGGCGGTTTGCGGGGGCGGGTCGGGCCGGCTGATCTCCGTCACCAACGCCGCCACCGACGAAAGCAGGGACAGAAGGAACGCCATCCAAAGCCCCCGCGAGGCGATTTTCCACGCCAGGAGCCATCCGGTTTCGGGGAAGGTTCCCATTGCGTGCCCGACGGCGACGTGAATGGCGGCCGCCGCGATTCCCGCCATCGCCCCCCCGACGAACGCCAGGACGATCCGCCTGACCGTGGGCGTTCCGCCGGCCAGCAGCGTCACGGCGGCACCGAGCGCAACGGGCGCCAGCAGGACGACCGCCCAGAGGTTCGCCAGCGTCGGCAGCGTGCCCCATGTCCGGAGGCAGAGCCAGTTGGCCAGGGCGAACACCCCGACGGCCGCCGCAGTCAGCGGCACGGCGTGCCACGAGCGGGCGGGCATGTTCGCCCGCAGCGCGGCGCGCTCCTTCATCCGCCGGCGGATCGTCAGTGGACGGTTGTAGAACAGGTCGAATACCGCGTGCTCCAGCAGGGCCCCGTGTTCTCCGAACACCGGCACGATGTGCACCGCGCCCGTCGCCCAGTGGGCGGCCATGAACCGCGCCAGC
>JAKPKY010000242.1 GCA_029553505.1 Planctomycetota bacterium | reverse complement strand
AGGAAATGAACGAAGATCTGCTGGAGTTCAACATCCGCGTGCTCGATGAGTTCAGCTCCATCTGCAAGCCAGTGTTCGTGACTTTCACGGAGGATATGTCATATAACCACGGCCCTATGCTCTCGAAGTCCCATTTCGATGAGTTCGTCGCGCCGTATTTCAAGAGGATGATCCCCGAGGTCGCCGGACGCGGAATAGTATCGTTCGTGGACACCGACGGCGACGTGACCGAGGCCGTCCCGTGGTTCCAGTCCGTCGGCTTCGATGGCTGCCTGCCGCTGGAGCGAATGGCCGGCGTGGACGTCGCGGAGCTGCGCCGCCGATACCCAAAATGGCGCATGATCAGCGGATACGACAAGACCCGCACGCACCTGGGCGAGCCCGCCATCCGCGCCGAACTCGAACGCCTCCTGCCGGTCTGCGGACCGGCGGATACATTCCCTCGACGGACCACCAGACGCCGCCCGACGTCAGCGTGGAGGGCTTCCGCGAGTACGTCCGGCTGCTGCACGAGTACTGCCGCAAGGCGGTGTGAGGAGCGCCATGATCGATTACCAGTCCATGCGCCGCGACTGCCTGCGAATCCGCAACCGGATCGTCGACGCGATCCACCGCGCCGGCTCCGGCCACAGCGGCGGCAGCCTCTCGTGCGTGGAGATCCTCTGGACGCTCTACAGCGCGGTGCTCCGCCATCGCCCGCGCGAGCCGCGCTGGGCCGACCGCGACCGGTTCCTCCTGTCCAAGGGGCACGCCGCCCCGGCGCTGTACGCCGTGCTGGCGGAGAAGGGATTCTTCGATCCCGGCGAACTGGCGACGCTCCGGCAGGCCGGCTCGCGCCTCCAGGGACACCCCGACATGACCAAGGTCCCCGGGGTGGAGATGTCCACCGGATCGCTGGGAATGGGCATCTCGGCGGGCGTGGGAATGGCGCTGGGCGCCCGGCTGGCAGGAAAGGATTCCCGCGTCTACGTCCTCGTCGGCGACGGCGAGCTGGACGAGGGGCAGAACTGGGAGGCGATGATGTCAGCCGCAAAGTTCGCCCTCGACAACCTGACCGTCGTGGTGGACCGCAACGGCGTGCAGCTCGACGGGACGGTCGATGAGGTCATGCCGCTGGGCGACCTGGCGGGCAAGCTGGCGCGGTTCGGGCTGGCCGTCCACGAGTGCGACGGGCACGACTGCCGCTCGATCCACGAGGCGCTGCTCCACGCCGCCGGCGAGAGGGGGCGTCCGCAGGCCGTCGTCGCCCGCACCGTCAAGGGCAAGGGCGTCTCCTTCATGGAAGGCCAGAGCGCCTGGCACGGAAAACCCATCTCCGACGAGGACTACCGAATCGCCAAACGGGAACTCGCCGGCGCGGAAGGGGGCGCGAAATGACCCCGCCCGCCGGAAAGCCCCAGCGCGTGGTTTTCGGAGAGGCCCTCGTCGAACTCGGCGCGTCCGACCCGCGCGTCGTCGTGCTGGACGCCGACGTGAGCAGCTCCACGCAGACGCGCCTGTTCGCGGCCGCCTTCCCGCAGCGGTTCTTCAACTTCGGAATCGCCGAGGCGAACATGGTCAGCGCCGCGGCCGGGCTCGCCACGTGCGGGTTCGTCCCCGTCGTCAGCACGTTCGCGCTGTTCCTGTCGCTCCGCGCGGGCGAGCAGGTGCGGGCCCAGGTGGCGTATACCGGGCTGAACGTCAAACTCGTCGGCGGGTACGCGGGCCTGTCCGACTTCGCCGACGGCGCCAGCCACCAGAGCGTCGAGGATCTCGCCGTCCTGCGAGCGATCCCGAACCTCGCCGTCGTCGCCCCCAGCGACGCCGTGGAGATGCGCCAGGCCCTCCGCGCCGCGGTGGCCCACGACGGGCCGGTGTTCCTGCGCGTCTCGCGGGAGGCCGTCGGCGAGGACTACGACCCCGCGACGCACCCGTTCCGCCTCGGGCGCGGGATCGTCCTGCGCGAGGGCGCGGACGTGACGTTCGTCGCCACGGGCACGATGGTCCGCCTGGCGCGCGAAGCGGCCGAGGCGCTCCAGCGGGAGGGCGTCTCGGCGGGCGTCATCGACCTGCACACGGTCAAACCCCTCGACGAAGACCTCCTCGTCCGGGCCGCGAACGCGACCGGCGCCATCGTCACCGTCGAGGAGCACAGCGTGCTCGGCGGGCTGGGCTCCGCCGTGTGCGAGACCCTCTGCGCCCGCCGGCCGACGACGGTGGTCCGCTGCGGAATCCCCGACCGCTTCGGCGAGTCCGGCGCGTATGGCGAGATCCTCGCCCGCGCCGGTCTGGACGTCGGGAGCCTCTGCCGGGCCGCGCGACAGGCCGTCGAAAGGAAAGGAGCCCGCTGATGCCGCCAGCCGGTTCAACTCGCGCCGCGACGGAAGAAGGCGCCGGCCTGTTCGCCGGGCCCGCTGCGCGGCACCCCACGCTGGGCGACCGCCTGGCCGAGCACGTCTTCGAGAAGATCGTCCGCGGCGAGCTCAAGCCCGCCCAGCGCATCACCGAGGAACAGCTCGCCGCCGATTTCGGCGCCAGCAGGACGCCCGTGCGCGAGGCGGTCAAGCGCCTGGCCGAACTGGGCGTGGTGGTGGTCCATCCCCGCGCTCGCCTGGAAGTCGCCGGCGCCGACCCGCGCGAACTGGTCGAGATCAACCAGGTCCGCGAGGAGTTGGAATGCCTGGCGCTGCGCCTGGCCGTGCCGCGCCTGACCGACCGCGACATCGAGACGCTGCGGGAACTGGTGGACCGCTGCGAGCGGGCGGCCGACGAAGACCGGCGCCTCGACACCTTCCGCGCGGACAGCCGGCTGCACCTGGCCATCGCCGCGCGCTGCGGAAACCGCTGCCTTCATGAGACGCTCCGCCGCCTGGACGTGAAGGTGCAGCTCTGCCGGGCGTTCGCGTGCGTCTCTGCCGCGAAGGTCCGCGCCAGCGTGGCCGTCCACCGCGAGATCCTCGATGCCGTCGCGCTCCGCGACGCCGCCGAGGCCGAGCGGCGCATGCGCCGACACATCCGTGCCACCGTCGAAAGCGAAGGAGAAACCCCATGACCCCCCAACAGCGAACGCAGGCGCGGAACCTGCTGAACGAATTCAAGGGCAGGCGATATGTCTTCGGCCTGGACTGCTTCGGGCGCCTGGGCGAACTCGTCCGCCCGCTGGGCCGGCGGGCGCTGGTCGTCGCCAGCGGCGCGGGCAAGCCTTGGGCGGCGGGATTTCGCCGGGCGGCGGAAAAATCCCTGGCAGCCGCGGGCGTCTCGCCGGCCGGGCCGATCCTGCCCGGGGCGCGACCCAACTCCCCGCGCGAGGACGTGCACCGGCTGGCCGCGACGATCCGCGAACTGAACCCCGACGTGGTCGTCGCCATCGGCGGGGGCAGCGTCATCGACGCCGCCAAGGGCGCCGTCGCCCTGTCGGTCCTGTCCGATGTGCGCGGCGACCTGGAGGACTACTTCGGCGTGGGGAAGGTCTCGGCCATGCTCCAGGAGACCGGCCGGACGCTCACGCCCCTCGTCGCGGCGCAGCTGGCGTCGGGCTCGGGGGCGCACCTGACGAAGTACTCCAATCTCACCGACCTGTCGGCGGCGCAGAAGAAGCTGATCATCGACGACGCGATCGTTCCGCCCGCGGCGCTGTTCGATTACGCGCTGACGGCGTCGATGTCGCCCGACTTCACCGCCGACGGCGCGCTGGACGGGCTGTCGCACTGCCTGGAGGTCTGGTACGGGCTCAAGGGCGCGGCGCTGGATCGCGTCCGCCCGGTCGCGGCGCTGGGCGTGGAGCTGATCGTCAATCACGTCCGCCAGGCCTGGCGCGACGGGTCCGACCTGCCCGCCCGCGAGGCCCTCGGGCTCGGCACGGACCTGGGCGGATACGCCATCATGATCGGCGGGACCAACGGCGCGCACCTGACGAGCTTCTCGCTGGTGGACGTGCTGTCGCACGGGCGGGCGTGCGCGGTGCTGAACCCGTACTACACGGTGTTCTTCGCGCCGGCCGTCGAACCGCAACTCCGCGACGTGGCGGACATCTTCCGCCGCGCGGGTCTGCTGAAGCAAAACGTCGAGCGCCTTCGCGGCAGGGACCTGGGTCTGGCCGTCGCGGAGGCCATGATCGCCCTCAGCGAAGAAATCCGCTTCCCCACCCGCCTGGGCGACGTGCCGGGCTTCGGCGACGCGCACATCCGGCGGGCGCTGGAGGCCGCAAAGAACCCCCAGCTCGAGAGCAAGCTCCGCAACATGCCCGTGCCGCTGTCGGCCGGGACCGTCGACGAGTTCATGGCCCCGATCCTGGAAGCCGCGCGGACGGGCGACTTTTCCCTTATTCGCAACATGGAGACCGGCGCATGAAGATTTTCATCGGCAACGACCACGGCGGATACGCCGCCAAGCGGGAGATCGTCCGCTTCCTCCAGGAAGCCGGGCACGACGTCCGCGACGTCGGCTGCGACTCCGAAGCGATCGTCCGCTACCCGCACTACGCCCGCCGGGTCGCCGGCACGGTCGCCCGCGGCGAGTGCGACCGCGGAATCCTGATCTGCTCGACGGGAATCGGGATGTCCATCATCGCCAACAAGGTCCGCGGCGTCCGGGCCGCCCTGTGCACCAGCACCTACATGGCCAAGATGACCCGTCGCCACAACGACTCCAACGTCCTGTGCCTGGGGGGAAAGATCACCGGAATCTTCGAACTGCTGGACATCGTCGGCGCCTGGCTGGAAAATTCCTACGAGGGCGGGCGGCACGACATCTCCCTGGGCCTCATCCGCGACTGGGAGACGGAGGTCGGACTGGGCGTTCCCGCCGACGCCGAGATTCCCGCGGCGCAATAAGGATCCTCATCGATGAACCACCGCGAACGATTCGTGGCGATCTTCCAGTACCAGCCGTACGACCGCCTGCCGGTGTATTACTTCGGCACGTGGCGGGAGACGAAGGAGCGCTGGCGGCAGGAGGGCCTGGACGGCGTGGTGACGTCGGCCAGCGCAGGCCCGAATGTGCCCGGGATGGACCCCGACTGGGAGGCGGGCCTGTTCGGCACGCACGGGCTGCTGGCGCACGGGCCCATTGCCCCGCGCAAGTCGGAAGTGGTGACCGAGGCCGACGAGTACCGCATCGTGCGATCGGGCTTCGGCGGGCTGTTCAAGAAGTCCAAGCTCGGCAGCACGATGGACCACATGCTCGAGCCGGACCTGAAGCCCACGCGCGAGGACTGGGCGCGGTTCCGGAAATACCTCGACCCGGACCTGCCCGGGCGGTTCCCCGCCGACTTCGACGAGAAAGTCCGCGCCTTCAACGACCGACAGGCGGTCCGCGCGTTCCCCACGGGCGACCTGTTCGCCAAGCCCCGCGCGTGGATGGGCGTGGAGGCCTGGTCGTGCCTGCCCTACGACGACCCGGCGCTGTACGAGGAGATCATCGAGACCATCGCGAACAACTACCTCGCCCTGCACGCCCGCCTGCTGACGAGCGCGAAATTCGAGTTCGCGTATTTCCACGAGGACTGCTGCTTCAACACCGGGCCGCTGATCTCGCCGGAGATCTATCGCCGCTTCTACCACAAGCACTACCTGCGGATGAACGAGGCCTACCACAAACTCGGCGTCCCGCTGACGCTGATGGACAGCGACGGGAAGGTGGACGCCCTGATCCCGTGCTGGCTGGAGTCGGGCTTCGACATCGTGTTCCCCATCGAGGTGGGCACGTGGAAGGCGAACCCCGTGGAGCTCCGGCGGCGGTTCGGGCGCGCCCTGCGGATGTTCGGCGGCGTGAACAAGCACGTCATTCCCCGCGGTGAACGGGCGATCCGCGCCGAGTTGGAGCCGCTCAAGCCGCTCGTCGAGGAGGGCGGGTTCCTTCCCATCCCCGACCACCGCATTCCGCCGGACTGCTCGCTGGAACAGTTCCGCCAGTACCTGCGCGTGTTCAAGGACGTCTTCGAGATCGAAATGGATTGACGGCGCGGGCCGTACGGAAAGACAAAAGATTCACCGCAGAGAAGAAATACGTTTTGTTTTCTGATTCCTCTATGGAGAGGGTGGCACGGCTTGCTTGCAAGCCGTGTTCTGGGCGACTCCGGCAACACGCCCGTACGGGCTGTGCCACCCATCCCCTGAACGGATGGTTTCAACAGAGCGATACGGAAGGACGCCGACCCATGGCGACGGGACAGGCACAGCCGGTGAAGGTCATCCTCGACACGGACATGGACGGCGACTGCGACGACGCGGGCGCCCTGGCCGTCCTGCACGCGCTGGCCGACAACGGCGAGGCCGAAATCCTTGCCGTCGGAACCTGCGGGCGGAATCCCTGGTCGCCCCTGACCATCGACGCGATCAACACCTACTACGGGCGCGCGGGAATCCCCGTCGGCGCGGCCAAGGGCGACGCCCCCCTGCGCCCGTCGCGCTACACGCAAGCCGTCGCCGAACGCTGCCCGCATGCGCTCCGCTCGAGCGAGCAGGCCCACGACGCCGTCGAACTTTACCGCCGCCTGCTGAACCAGGCCGAGGACGGCTCCGTCACGCTGGTGACGATCGGCTATCACACGAACGTCGCGAACCTGCTGCGGTCGCCGGCCGCCGGCGGCGAGGCGTCCGGGCTGGACCTGATCGTCCGGAAGGTCCGCCAGTGGGTGTGCATGGGCGGAAACTTCATCGGCAACCCCGCGCGCGACGACCTGTCGCTGGGCAACGCCAATTTCCTGATCGATCCTGCCGCCACGTTGTACGCGATCTCGCGCTGGCCGGGGCGCATCCTCTTCGCCGGGCGCGAGGTCGGGTCGGTGCCCAGCGGCCTGCAGGCCGGGCGGCGACTGGCCGAAACCCCGCCGGACAACCCGGTGCGGATCGCCTACGAGTGCTATTTCGGCGGCGAGGCGAAGGACCGCCACGTGGCCGACCCGGTGACGGTCCTCTGCGCTGTGCGGGGCCTGCGCGACTACTGGGACCTTCACGACACTGGCTACATGGACCTCAAGCCCGACATGTCCTTCGAGTGGAAAGCCGGCGGCGACGGCAGGCAGGCGTACCTGCTGAAGAAAAAATTGCCCGACGGCCGGCCCAACGACCGCTACGTCGAGAGCGTCTGCGAGGCGCTGATGGTCCAGCCGCCCGCGGGGCGCAAGCCCTGACCGCGCCGTTTGGCAAACCCCTGGTCCAACCGGATGACCCTCCCGCACGGGAAGTCATCCCGTCAAATCGAGTCGCATCCGGTATTGATTCGCCACGCATTTGGCACTGAGTCCGCGCGCCGCCGCCTGCCGGCGCAGCGCCTTGACGAAATCATTCTCCCGCATCAGGGCGGGTTCCACGCGGGTTTCGACGACGCGGAACCCCAGCTTTTCCCAGAACATCTTCCCCGCGGAGCCCGTGACGGCGTAGATGAGGTCGAGGTCTTCGAAGGCATTCGCCTCGATGGCCTGCCAGCCGTTGGCCTTTGCCCATTCGGCCAGGCGGCGGACCATGGCGGCGCCCAGGCCTTTCCGCTGGTAGGGATTCCGCTCCTGCTGGGGCGAGCCCGTCATCAGGCAATGGACGAAAAGGGTCTTGTCCTCCAGCCGGCTCAAGGGCGGGAACGTCCGGGCCGCCAAGTCGTCGGCCGGACCGGCGGGGAACCGTTGCTGGAGGCAAAGTCCCGGCCCGGACGCCGCCATGGAGCAAAGGAACGCGGGATAAAAGCGGAGTTGCCCGACGATCCGGTCTTCGTCCATCGCGACGACCGCGCACGCGCCGTAGACTTCCGTCAGCTTGGCAAGCAGGGGCACGTTGCGGCGCTTGAATTCCTCCCACGGACAAGCCGGATGCGGCTGGGGCTGATCGACCGTCTCCTTTGTCAGCGGACCACTGTGCAGGCACCGCCAAAGCAGGAAGTCCGGCCCCATCATCTTGACGACGACGCCTTCGAGCATAGTCGCATGATAACGGAAAAAGAGAGTGGAAAGTAGAGAGGAGATCGCGGAGAGCATTTTGTTGCAATCTGGCGGGCAGGCGTACCTGCTGAAGAAGAAGCTGCCCGACGGCCGGCCCAACGACCGCTACGTCGAGGGCGTCTGCGAGGCGCTGATGGTCCAGCCGCCCGTGCGACGCAAATCCTGACTGCGCTGTCGGGGGGCTGAACGCCCGAAGGCAGATTCCCTTGACGCGGCTTGGTAAATTGCTACACTGGCTTGTCTGTCGCACACCACGCGCGAGTAGCTCAATTGGATAGAGCATCGGTCTACGGAACCGAAGGTTACAGGTTCGAGTCCTGTCTCGCGTATTGCCTTTCATCGAAAACCACCCCCGCCTGACGGCGGGGGCTTTTGTTTTGGGCGCGATACGCGATTCCGACGACGATGTACGGTACAATCGCGCCCATGACCATCCGAACCAAGATCATCGCGACCGTCGGCCCCGCCAGCGGGGACCTTCCGACGCTGCGCCGGCTGATCCAGGCCGGCTGCGACGTCTTCCGCGTCAACTTCTCCCACGGAGATCCGGCCCAGCGCGCGGAGCTGCTGTCCAACATCCGCGCCGCCGAGGCGGCGCTGGGCGAGCCGGTGGCGGTGATGGCCGACCTGTGCGGGCCGAAAATCCGCGTCGGGCGGATCGCCGGCGGGGCGGTGCTGCTGGCCGACGGGCAGGAACTCGAACTCGTCCGCGAGCCCGTCGAGGGCGACGCGACGCGGATCAGCACCACCCTCGGCGAGATGATCGACGCGCTGAAACCCGGCGAGCCGGTCCTGCTGGACGACGGAAAGCTGCGCCTGGAGGTCGTCGCGCCCGACCCGCCGCACGCGGTCCGCTGCCGCGTCGTCCGCGGGGGCGTGCTGGCGGCGAGCAAGGGCGTCAACCTGCCGCGCACGCAGTTGAAGCTCTCGGCCCTGACGGAAAAGGACCGGCGCGACGTGGAATGGATCTGCCAGACGAGCGCGCCCGGCGGCGACGGGTTCGACTACGTGGCGCTGTCGTTCGTTCGCGCCGCAGCCGACGTTCAGGAGCTGCGCGCGATGCTTCGTGCGGGCGGCTGCGGGGCGCACATCGTGGCGAAGGTGGAAAAGCCGCAGGCGCTGGAGCGGATCGACGAGGTCATCGCCGCGTCCGACGCCGTCATGGTCGCGCGCGGCGATCTGGGCGTGGAAATGGACCTGCCCGCGGTGCCCATCGCCCAGAAGCGGATCGCGCGCCTCTGCCGGCAGGCGGGCAAACCGTGCATCATCGCCACGCAGATGCTCGAGTCGATGACCGCCTGCGAGACCCCCACGCGCGCCGAGGTCAGCGATGTGGCCAACGCCGTGCTCGACCACGCCGACGCGGTGATGCTCTCGGGCGAGACGGCCGTCGGAAAATACCCCGTCGAGGCCGCCAGCATGATGAACCGGATCGTCTCGGCCATGCAGGCCTACCACGACGAGCAGGACGCCCCCGCGCCGCCCTGCGCCGCCGGCGACCGGACCGTCGATGCGCTGGCCCACGCGACGCGCGAGATCGTCGCCTTGGGCGGGTTGCAGGCCGTCGCCGTCTTCACCGCCACCGGCGCCACGGCCAGGCTGCTCGCCAAGAACCGCCTGCCCTGCCCGATCCTCGCGCTGTCGCCCACGCGCGAGGTCGTCCGCCGCACCTGCCTGTACTACGGCGTGGCGGCAGTCCAGCAGGCCGACCCGCCCGAGCACACCCGCGAGATCCTCGCGATCGCGTCCCGGCTGGCCGTCGAAAAAGGCCTGGCCAAGCCCGGCGACCGCATCCTGGTGGTCTCAGGCCGGCCCATCGGAAAACCCGGACACACCAACACCCTCGTCGTCCATACCGTCGGGTGAGGGAAGAGTGGAGAGTGGGGAGAGATTCGAGATCGTAAATTTGAAATTTGGGATTGTTGATTTTGGATTGGAAGGCCGAGAACCGGATACCGAAGACCGCGGGACTGATCGACCGATCGACCAGTTAACCCGTCAACCAACGCCCCGAATCCCCCCTGACGCCTGCCGTTCCTGAAGCCTGTCGCCTGTGGTCTGTAGCCTGCCGTTTTCACCAGCGTTTGGACAGGCCGATGCCGACGGCGATCTCGTCGTTCACCACCGGCACGACGTCCATCCCCAGGAACTTGTGCTTGTTGTTCTGCGCGATGGCGTGTCCGATGGCCATGCCCAGCAGCGCGCCGGAGACGACGTCGGAGAAGTCGTGGTTCCTCGCGTCGATCCGCTCGTACCCGACGAACGCGGCGAAGCCCATCAGCGGCGCGCCGTAGAGCGGGCCGTACTCCTCCCAGATGACCGTGGCGAAGCAGAAGCTGCTGGACGTGTGCCCGCTGGGCCAGCCGAGCGGGTCGCCGTTGGGGCTGCGCGTCCGCGTGATGCCCTTCAGGGCCATGGTGGTCAGGCCGTTGATGGCCAGCGCGTTGATCAGCGTGCGGGACTTCTCGTAGTTTTTCGCGTCGTTGGCAGCCAGCGACGACAGCATCATCGCGCCCGCGACGGCGAAGTGCGTTCCGGGGTTCCCGCCGACGTCGCCGACGTTGTCCCAGAACTTGTTGAGCTGGTGTCCGTGCTTCGTGTAGTGGTCGGCCACGCGGTTGTCCGAGCCGGAGGCGTTCAGCACGATTCCGGTAACGCCGGCGGCTGCAATGCCCGCCAGCGACCAGGGGTTGGTGGCGACGGCCTTGGTGTCGTCCCACAACGTGGCGGGCATTTCCTTGCCCCAGCGGCCGAGGCTCCGCCAGAAGTCGCCGGGATACGCCGGCCCGCGCCGCGTGCGCCAATCGACGTAGGTTTTTTCCAAGGCCTTGTCCGAGGCCGGGGCCTTGTCCGCGTTGCCAGCCGCCAGCGTCAGCCAGGTGTTCGCGCCGGACGGTGCGGGCGCCGCTGCCGCCGGTCCGCGCGCCGCGTCGCTCCGCTCGTACCGCGCCAGCGCCTCGCCGAGCGCGCCATCGCCGGCGCGGGCCGCGCCGCAGAGGACAGAAACCGTTCCGATCGTCGCGAGCAGGAGGGTGGTTCGTCGCATGGGGGTCTCCCTGTGGATTTGACGTCAGAGCATACCCGTGCGGGAAGCGGCGCTCAAGAGGGTGCTTGGGTTCGCGCCCGCGTGCGGCGCGCGAGGGGAGGATTTCCGCGCGACCATCGTAGGTTCTGTTGGAGTTCTGCTCTGTTGAAAACATCCGTTCGCTGGATGGGTGGCACGCCCGTACGGGCGTGTTGCTCGAATTCGAGGAGAACACGGCTTGCAAGCAAGCCGTGCCACCCTTTCTTTGGGATGTTTTCAACAGAGCATTAGAGTTCCTTGGCCGCGGCTTTGACTTCCTTCGAGATCCGCACCGCGCACCACTCGCGCCCGCACATCGAGCAGTACTCCTCGTCGTCGGCCAGGTCGCGCCGGCGGAGGGTCCGCGCGGTCTCGCCGTCGAAGGCCAGCTCGAACTGCTTCTTCCAGTCGAACGCGGCGCGGGCGTCGGAGATGGCGTCGTCGCGGTCCCGCGCGCCCGGCAGTCGGCGCGCCACGTCGGCGGAGTGCGCGGCGATCTTGTACGCGATGCATCCCTGCTTGACCTCTTCCGGCGTGGGCAGTCCGAGGTGCTCTGCCGGGGTGACGTAGCACAAAAAGCTCGCGCCCCAGTAGGCGGCCGCGGTCGCCCCGATCGCCGACGTGATGTGGTCGTACCCCGGGAACATGTCCGTGACCACCGGGCCCAGCACGTAGAACGGCGCGCCGTCGCACGCCTGCTGCTGGCGCTTCATGTTCATCTCGATCTGGTCGAACGGGATGTGCCCCGGACCCTCGACCATCGCCTGCACGCCCGCTTCGCGCGCCCGCTGCACCAGCTCGCCCAGCGTGTCCAGTTCGGCGAACTGCGCGTCGTCGGACGCGTCGGCCAGGCAGCCCGGGCGCAGGCCGTCGCCCAGCGAGTAGGCCACGTCGTACTCGCGCAGGATGGCGCTGATCTCGTCGAACATCTCGTAAATCGGGTTCTCGCGCCGGTGGACGGTCATCCACTTGGCCAGCAGGCTGCCGCCGCGCGAGACGATGCCCAGCTTGCGCCGGTTCGCCAGCGGCAGATGGGCCCGCAGGATGCCCGCGTGGAGGGTGAAGAAGTCCACGCCCTGTGCGGCCTGCGCCTCGATGGTCCGCAGGATGTCGTCGCAGGTGAGTTCCTCGACGGGCTTGTTCACGATCATCGAGTAGATGGGCACGGTGCCCAGCGGCACGGCCGCGTGGGCGATCAGGTGCTCGCGGATCTCGTCGAGGTTCCCGCCGGTGGACAGGTCCATCACGGCGTCGGCGCCGTACTGCACGGCCCAGCGGAGCTTGGTGAGCTCCAGGTCCTTGCAGGAGCTCAGCGGCGAGGCGCCGAGGTTGGCGTTGATCTTGGTGGTCAGGGCCCGCCCGATGCCGCAGGGGTCCAGGCGGACGCCGCCGCCCACGCCGGCGAGGTGGACGCGGTTGGCGGGGATCACCAGCCGGCCCGCCGCCAGCTCGTCGCGGATGGTCTCGGGTGACTGGCGCTCGCGCTGGGCGACGCGGCTCATCTCCGGGGTAATCACCCCCGCGCGGGCCTGTTGAAGCTGTGTCATGGCTGTGCCTTTCGACGAAAACGCGCCGCGCCTGGCGGAGAAACGAGGAAAGCAAAGGAAGGTTCCGTCCGTCCGCTTCCCTACGCAACTCGGCCCGACGGGCCTTGTTGATCAGGTTCCAAGGGTCGTTCTCAGTCCCGCATGTTCATCCGCACGGGACGCCCCTAGCGAACACTCGCTTACAGGATAGCGAGTTGACGCCGGGAAAACAACCCCGTGACGGGAAAGGAACCGGGAACTAAGGAACAAGGAACCCGGGAAACAAAAGCCGCTGCGCGGGGAACCAATTCACCAGTTAACCAATCGACCGATTGACCGAGTCCCTGGTCCCAAGTCCCGAGTCCCTCTTCCCGGATTCCCTGTTCCGTGTTCCCGGATACGGTCAGAAATCAAAGATGGTTTTTCCGTCGTCGCGAGTGGGTTTGGCCTTGGGCGTGATGGGGGGCAGGTCGATCGTTCGCGGCTGGGTGGTGACGGCCCGCCCGGGCGAGGACTTTTCCTCGGCGACGGCATAGAGCGTGACGTTGGCGACCAGCCGGCGCGCGTCGTCGGTCTCCAGGCAGGGCGCGTCGGCGGGGGCGGTTCCCGCCAGCGGTGCGGTGACGCCGTAGGGGCTGAGGATGACGGCCAGCCTGCCGTCGATGACGACGCCCCAGAGGACGGGGGCCTTGGACTGGCCGACGCGTTTTGCCGCGGCGGGGCGATAGCGGACCGTCGTCAGGTCGGCGCCCGCGCCGCCGCCGAACGCCCCGGTCACCAGCGGGTGCGCGGGCGGCACCGGCGCGACGCTCTTTGCCCCGAACGTCTCTTCGAGCGTCTTCCGCGCCGAGACGAACCATTCGTCGCCGCCGGCCGTCGGGTCGAGGAACACCGTTCCGCCGCGTCGCACGTAGTCCCGCAGGTTGCGTTTCTGGAGCTCGGACAGTTGCACGCGCGTCGTGCCGGTCAGCCAGAGCAGCGGCACGCCGGCCGGGACGGGCGAGGACAGGTCGGTTTCCCGCTCCTGCCAGACGCCCATCGAGACGGCGCGGGCGAGCACGTCGGACAGGCGGTCCATCGCCCGCGGGCAGGCGTCCCACCCGTCGCCGTGGCGGACGCGCGCGACGGAGATCTGGCGGACCATCCGCACGCGGTGCGCAGGCGGCGGGGGCGGCGGAGGCGGGGCCTTTTTTGTCGTCGGTCCGGCCGCAAGGGCGCGCCCGGCCTCGGCATACGCCGCCAGGTTGGCCAGCGCCTCGAACGCCCAGACGTTCCGCTCGTCGGCACGCTGCTGGTGCCACCGCCCGCTCAGGTCGCTCGTGGCGACGAAGACGACCTGTCGGCCCTTGACGGTGATGGCGGCGATTTCCGCGCCGTCCACGCGATGCGGCGCCGTGAGCACCGGATGCTCCTTCGGCAGCAGGACGGGCGGCGCCGCATGCAGCAAGTCGGCGAAGGCCTTGCCGGCCGAAGCCGCGAACTGCCGGTCGCCCGCGAACGCCTGCACCAGCACCACCCCGCCGCTCTTGACGTGCTCGACGAGTTTCGCGCCCAGCGGCGCCGGGAGTCGCAACTCGCCGGTTCCGCAGAGATAGACGATTCCCGCGCCGCCGATCGCGGCTGGGTCAGCCGGATCGACCGATTGCCAGGCCAGCGGGCGGCGAAGTTGCGTTTCCAGCCAGCGCGTGGCGTTGGCGGCATCGCGGCAGTCGAGGGAAAACGGCCCGTCGAGCGCGAGCTTCTGGATCAGCACCGTTCGCCGCGCCTCGCGCAGGGCCAGGATCGCGAAGCAGGTGCGGATCGGCGCGTCGTCGGGGCCGACGGGCCCGACCCAGCTTCCGTCGGCCTGCTGCTGGGCCAGCAGGAAGGCGGTCATCTGCTCGCGCCAGTCGTTTCCGCCGAGGCGCGCCAGCCCGGCGGCGTTGGCCGCCCGCGCCAGGTTGTACAGGTACAGTTGCAGCCAGTGCTCGTTGATGCCGTATCCCCAGCGCGGAATGCTGTCGACGGCGTAATTCTTGTCCAGCCAGCGCAGCGCCTTGTCCAGCGGTTCGAGCTGCTGGCGGGTGGGGGCGTTGGGCGCTCGCCGGCGCGAGGGCAGGGGGGCTTCCTCGTCGCGCGCGAGGGCGTCGAGCGTGTGCAGGCAGGCGGCGACGGCGCCGGCGGTCATCGTGCCGTAGCTGTCGGCGCGGAGTCGCACCCCGCGGATCGGCGGCGCGGCGTATCCCCACCCGCCGTCGGAGTTCTGTGCGAGCAGCCAGTAGGCGTTCACCCGCTTCCAGTGGCCTGCGGTCGTCGCCTGCCCGGCCGGGTCGGCCTGGCACAGCGCGAGCGTGGCGAGCTGGCTGTTGGAGGTGTCGGTCCAGTCGCGGCGGGTGCGGGTCGTCGGGTGGTCGGGCCCGTATCCCCATCCGCCGTTGGACTGCATCTGCTGGACGAGCCAGCGGACGTCCTCGACGGCGCGGTCGCGGTCGGGCCCGCCGGGCAGGCGGGAATACGCCAGCGCCCGCAGCGCGCGGGCGTAGACGGTCTGCGGGTCGGCCGCCTCCAGCCGGGCCTTCAACACCGCCAGCGCCGGAAGCGACGGGTCTTCGCCGGCGCACAAGGCCGTGTAGAGCAGCAGCGCCTCGGCCCCGCCGGGGTGTTGACCGTCGAACTGCGGCGCGGGCGGCACGTCGGCCTTGACGTGCCGGTACAGGTACGCCAGCCCGCGGCGGATCGCGGTATCCACCTGCTCGTCCGTCGAACCCGCCGCGCGCGCCGCGCCGGCCGCCGAAACCACCGCCGCCAGGCACACCGCCGCGCGGATTGCCAATCCCGTCCTGCCCTTCACTTGCGTTTCGTTCCTTCGCGTTCGAAGCAATCCGGTCCAATCTGTCGTTTCAGCCCGCAGGGCGTTTGACGAATAGCCCCGGACGGAGCGAAGCGCAGTCCGGGGTATGCGGTTTGTTGGTTTGGAGTCCGGCAGGACGATGGATTCGTGGAGGATTTCACTCGTCCCTCCGGGACTCTGTTCACACTTTGCGCTCGCTTCCACGGGCTCGCGCCCGTGGCTATTTATCAGGCGCCCTACGGGCTTCAAACATAGTCCTCGAATCATCACGGTCGTCTGGAATGGAAAACCAAACGTTCCGTTCTTCCTCAATAGCTGATCACGTACAGGAAAATGTCGATCGCCAGTTTCGTGCCGTCCTCGTCCTGGTATCCGCGGCAGGAGTAGGGGCGGTCGCCCTCCAGCGCGCAGGACCAATCGTACTTACTGTACAGGATGGCGGTCCTTCCGCCAAGGCGGACGGCCTCCAGGGGCGGTCGCTGGGTCCCCCGGCTGTTGAGCTGTTCGGCCAGCACGGCGCGGTACCGCACCTCGCCCAGGGGCACACCGATCTTGCCCGAGTAGAGGGGGTGGTCCTCCTCGAGCGGTTCGAGCGGGGCGTCGGGGAACAGTTTGGCCGCCATCTCGCGGAAGCTCTTGTCGAAGGCCTTTTCCCCGCAGCAGGCGTCGGCCACCAGGCACCCGCCGCGCTGGAGATACACCCGCAGGTTCTCGATCTCCTTGTCGGACAGGCTGAAGTTGTAATGCCCAGTCATGAAAATCACGGGGTACTCGAAAATCTTCTCGTCGTCGGCGGCGAGATAACGGTCCTTGGCGACGACGTCGACCTTGGCCTTGTCGCGGAGGTGCTCGGCCAGGCGGATCATCGCGTGGGGGTCGGCGTTGCAGTGCCCGCCGTGCTGAAGCCGCGCGATGCGGACCGCGCCGCGCGGGATCTCGGCCGGGCGACCCTCCCGCGGGTCCTGCGCGGGCAGCACGACGACGTCCAGCTTGTCGGGCAACTGCTCGCGCCCCGTCGCGTAGGCGCCCAGGTTCGTCCCGAGCTTCATCGCCAGGTCCGACAGCGCCGGGACGTCCTTCAGCTCCCACAGGGCGCTCAGCGCCTTGGGGCTGAAGAACACGCTCGTCCGGCAGCCCACGTCGATGCCCTGCATGTCGTACGTCTCGTCCAGCTTGTAGTAGCTGCTGAACAGCGGGTGGTCCTTGGCCAGCGGGCGGAGGAGGTATTCCGGCCAGAGCTTCTTCGCCAGGGCGCCGAATCCCTTGGCGAATTCCTCGCTTCCGCAGCAGGCCTCGAACAGCAGCGTTCCGCCGGCCTCGACGAACTCCCGCAGCGTCCGCTCCTGTCCGGGCGTCAGGACGGGAAACTCGTGCCCGGTGATGAACAGGATCGGGCTCTGGCGCAGGTCCTCCAGCGGCAGGTCCAGCGAGGTGGTCTGCCAGGTGGTGCGTTTTCCGAGCTTGTCGCCGATGAAGGCGGTGAGGTTCTCCAGGTCATGGATGTTGCGGTTCCAGTTGCCCAGCCACTGGACCTTCTGGATCAGGACGGGGCGGTTTCCCTTGGCCAGGAACAGCAGGGCGAAGGCGGTGTCCACGTCGTTGTTCCACTGCCCGGAGTCTTTCTGGAGGTTCTCACCCGCGAGGAACGTCGCGCCCTGGCGATACCAGTCGTTCTTCCCGAAGTTCCTCCGCCCCGAGATCATCCCGACGCGTTCCATGCCGTAGAGGTAATAATACAGCCAGGTCGCGCCCCGTCCGGGATTGTCCTGCACGGAGAAGTTCCGGCTCATCCAGTTGAGCCCCGCCGCCAGCGCGGCGTGCTGGAGGTATTTTCCGCAGCCGAGGTACACGCCGTTGACGAAACGGCGGTCTGCGCTGACGTGGAGTTGCTGTCCGCAGATGAACAGGCTGGCGAGCCCGGCGGTGGTCATCGAGCCGTAGCTCCTGCCTTTGCCGTGGTAGGCCCACCCGCCGTCGTCGCTCTGGGTGTTCTCGAAGTGGGTCTTGGACAACGCCCAGACCCGCGCGGGGATTTTGGCGCCGGCCTTGGCCGCCTCGTGCAGGCCCAGCACCGCGAACTGCGTGTTGGAGTTGTCTCCGCGCCCGGACTTGCTTCCGTAGCTCCACATTCCGGTGGGCAGTTGGGCGTTCACGAGCCAGTCGGCGGACTTCTGGAGCTGGGCGTCGATCTGGGCGCGGTCGGCCGGCGCGAGCGATTCGCGGATCGCCGCCAGCACCTGGCACTTCAACGCCACGACGTAGGTTTTTTCGTCGCCGACCCGCAGCAGGGCGTCCAGGCCTTTCTGGATGGCCGGGTCCTGCGCCGAGACGCCCGCGTTCAGCAGCGCCAGCATGCTCAGGGCGGTCATGCCCCCGCGGTGCCCGCCGCCGCCCCAGTTTCCGTCGGGCCTCTGGAGCTGGCGGATGCGGGCGATACCCTTCTGGATGGCCGATCGAACCTGCTCGCTGGTGACGGTCGGCTGGGCGCGCGCGGGCGACGCCGCGACGACCGCCGTCAGCGCCGCCACCGCCAACATCCGCCACAGGTTCTTGTCGATCGCGCCGGTCATGGGTATCATGCTCCCTGGCGAAAGCCTTTTTCGGCCCGCGCTTATTGTAACGGCCGAATCCCGCGAAGGGTACGCTGCACTGAGGGAAAGTCATGGCCAAGGAAGCCTACGAGAACCTGATGGAGCAGTTCGCCCGGTCGCGTCAGATCATGATGCGCGAGCTGGGGCGGATGATCATCGGTCAGCGCGAGGTGCTGGACCAGATGTTCGCGGCCGTCATCGCCCGCGGACACTGCCTGCTGGTGGGCGTGCCGGGGCTGGCCAAGACCCTCATGGTCTCGTCGCTGTCGCGGATCATGGAACTGAGCTTCAAGCGCATCCAGTTCACCCCCGACCTGATGCCCTCGGACATCACGGGAACCAACGTCATCGACGAGTCGGAGCACGGGCGGCGGGAATTCCGCTTCGTCCAGGGGCCGATCTTCGCGCACATCATCCTGGCCGACGAGATCAACCGCACGCCCCCCAAGACGCAGGCGGCCATGCTCCAGGCCATGCAGGAACGCGAGGTCACCGTCGGGCAGGAGACGTATCCGCTGCCCGAACCGTTCTTCGTCATCGCCACGCAGAATCCCATCGAGCAGGAAGGAACCTACCCGCTTCCCGAGGCGCAGCTGGACCGGTTCATGTTCAACATCTTCGTGGATTACCCCTCGCTGGGGGAGGAGGAGAAGATCCTCGCCGAGACGACGGCGGGAAAGACCACGGAGCTGACGCGGGTCTTCAACGCGCGGCAGATTTTGAACATGCAGAAGGTCGTCGCGTCGATTCCGGTCAGCGAATACGTGATCAAGTACGTCGCCCGCCTGGTCCGCGCGACGCGCCCGAAAGACTCCACCGCGCCGGAGTTCGTCCGCCAGATGGTGGACTGGGGCGCCGGGCCCCGCGCCGGGCAGTATCTCATCCTGGGCGGAAAGGCATTCGCGGCGATGGAAGGGCGGTTCACGGTCTCGACGGCCGACATCCGCCGCGTCGCCGTGCCGGTGCTGCGGCACCGCATCGGGTGCAACTTCGCCGCCAGCAGCGAGGGCGTGGACTCGGTGGAGATCGTCCGTCGCCTGCTCGAGTCGATCGCCGAACCGGAAGTTCCCAAGTACGTTCCCCGCAAGCCCGCCCCCGCCGGCGAGGCCGCCAGCGCGGCGCCAGAGAGCGAGCCGGTCGCCTCTCCCGCCGCCGACCCCGCAAAACCACCTCCCCCGACGACGGAAAAATAAAAGCGTCGGGAAAAAGACTTACCCCAAAGGGCACGAAGAAAGAAGGACCGAGGACCGAGGGGAAAACCGGATACCGAAGACCGGTAACCGGAAAACCGAAACCCCTCTGGGGGGCTTTGTCTGAACCATGAATTGGGGGAAAAGTTGGTGGAATCGGGCGTATACGTATCCCATCGGCCCCTTCTTGCCAAGGAACCTCTCGGGGACGTTTGCCAGGCAAAGCGCAAAAAAAGGCCGGTCGCGCGAGGCGACCGGCCAAAGGTTTGGCAAGCCCGCAACCAATCCCACGAAGGACTGAGCAGCCGCGTCAAAGCAGGGGTCGGGGGTATCGCTGCCTTGCGGTTGCCAGCAAACCTGCCAAATCAACTCTTGTGCAATTTGAACGTATCGAAGCCGCTCCGTGCCCGGCAAGTCGAAACACTTGCCTTTTTCAATCTGGTCTTGAGGGCTTCTCTTGTCCGCATCGACTCGCCGGCCGGCTTATCCCGGCCGGTACTACCGCTGGGCCGATCCGTCGCCCCTGTGACACTGTGCCGGAAACAAATACCCCGTTCACACATGTTGTATTTCATATCGGCAACAATTTAAATAATCTTCGAAGAATTCTAAGAAATCCGATTATCGATTTCGCCTCCTTTTCGCATCTTGGGATCAGGCCTCCATTTGTCTGGTGAACACCGCAGGGGAAAAGAAGGACTCGACAAGGCGATTCGGGCTTTTGGGACCTGCCCAATCCGCGAACCGGCGCTATTGCGGGCGAGGGAGGAATTCGGACAGGCCTGAAGGCTTTTCCACGCCGATTCCGTGAGTGGAACAGGGGAGCAGGAGAACAGCCCTTGGCCTCGCTCCGCTCGTTCAGGGCCAGGAGACCGCAGGCTCGATTTGGTCTTTCTCCTGTTCCCCTGCTCCACTGCTCGCCTGCTCCGTGATCCTTCGAGCTTCAACCTTGAAGCTCGAAGGATCACTAATCAAGTGGAGCCTCGGGCGGGTCGATACAGGAACCAGTCGGGGAGGATTCTGCTGCCGTCGCGAAACGGACGGATTGGCGTGTCGGTCTTGAGCCTCTGTGCCGTTCTCGGGCGGAAGCAGGAGAGCGTCGTCCGTAGGCCGTTCCGTAAACCACGCGGGAGACCCGACCCGTGAAGCATGCAACCAGTCCGCAAGTCGAGTTCGACGACATCGAGAAAGGCAAAAAGCATTCCCGGTGGGGCGATTTCCTTCGCGCCGCGCGCCCGGTGACGCTGGCGGCCATCGCCGCCGTCGCGTTTGCCATGCTGCTTCGCTGGCATCACGGGCGGTTCCTCCGCGACCTGACCGACAACTTCCAGCGGATCCAGACGGACGCCGCGCACAGCACGGCCGGCGCGATGGAGCAGGTGTTCGACAACGTCCTGCGGAACCTGACCGCCCTCAGCGCCCACCCGGACGTGATGGAAGGCTCTCCTGACGCCGGCAAGGTGGTCCAGATGCACTTCCACACCTACGCGGACGTGCTGGACTCGATCGCCCTGACGGACGCCGCCGGCAAGGTGCTCTATCAGCAGGGCGGCGGGGAGGATCCGGAGACGGTCTCGCACCGGATCTGGTTGGACCGCCTGATCGCCTCGAAGCGGGGGCACCTGACGCTCTCGGGCGACGGAAACGGGAACGACCCTGCCGTCGTGCGGGTGCTCGTGCCGGTTCGTCGCGACCGGAAAATCGTGGGCATGATCTGCTCGCGGGTGAACCTGGTCCGCCTGTATGCCAAGTGCGTGCTGCGTCCGGAGGCGGCGCGGTCAAGCAACGGATGCATCGCCGACCTGAACGGGCAGGTGCTGTTCGACAGCGAGGCCGGGGCAGGCCGGTCGACGCCGAACGGTCCGGACGGGGAACTGCCGCCCCGCATCCCCCGGGACATCCTGGGCAAAATCGCCATGGGAACGTCCGGGACGGCCGAACTCGCCAACTCCCCCAACCGCGGCGGCTCCGAACTGGTCGCCTACACGCCCCTGACCCTCGGCGACCGCCGCTACGCCCTGGTCCTGGGCACGCCCAAGAGCAACATCTCGGTGCCGATGGCCTCGCACGAGCGACTCACCTACGTCCTGCTGGGCGCGCTGGCGCTGCTGTACTTCGCGACGGGATACACCTCGTTCCGCAGCGAGCGGGCGCACAGCCGCCTGGAAAAGTACCGCCGGCTGGCCGCCGAGTCCGCCAACCGCGCCAAAAGCGAGTTCCTCGCCAAGATGAGCCACGAGATCCGCACCCCCATGAACGGAATCCTCGGCATGACCGACCTGGTGCTGGACACGTCGCTCGACGACGAGCAACGCCGCTACCTGAACCTCGCCCGCCAGTCGGCCGAGTCGCTCCTGACGATCATCAACGACATCCTGGACATCTCCAAGATCGAGGCGGGGCGCATGCCCCTGACCTGCGAGGAATTCGACCTGCGGGACTGCCTGTCCAGCACGCTGGAGCCCCTGCGGGTGCAGGCGAACGCCAAGGGACTGGATGTGATCTGCCAGGTCGCGTCCGACGTTCCAGGCGTGCTCGAGGGCGACCCCGGGCGCCTGCGCCAGGTGCTCACCAACCTCGCGGGCAACGCCGTGAAATTCACCGAGCGCGGGCAGATCGTGGTGGCTGCCACGCTGGACAGCCGTGGCGACGACCACGCCGTCGTGCATTTCAGCGTGCGCGACACGGGCATCGGAATCGCCCCGGAGAACCGGGAACTGATCTTCAAGGCGTTCGAGCAGGGCAGCCCCTACACCACGCGCAAGTACGGCGGCACCGGCCTGGGGCTGACGATCTCCGCCCAACTGGTGGAGCGCATGGGCGGGAGGATGTGGGTGGACAGCACGGTCGGGGAGGGCAGCACGTTCCACTTCACGATGCGCCTCGGGCTCTGCGGGCGGTCCGCGCCGGCGGCGCCGGTGGACCCGGCGGCGCTGCGCGGTCTGCGAATCCTGATCGCCGATTCCGACGAGACCAACCGCGTCCGCCTGTCCGAGATGGCGAGGGAACTGGGAATGAAGCCCGTCGGCGTCGAGACCGGCGCGCGGGCGCTGGAGCAACTGCGCCGCGCCGCCGAGGAAACTTCTCCGTTCGCCGCGGTCCTGCTGGACACCAGCCTGCGCGAGCCCGGGGTCTTCGACGTGGCGGCGGAGGTGCTGCGCGACGGAATGCTGGCCCACGTGGCGGTGCTGATCACCTCGAGGGCAGGGCTCCGAAGCGACGCCGCCCGCTGCCGCGAGTTGAAGGTGGCCGCCTACCTCACCCAGCCCATCGGGATGGAGATGCTCCGACAGGCCGTCTGCTCGGCCCTGGGCGCGCGAAACGAACCGGCGGGCGGACACCTGCTGACGCGCCACGCCCTCCGCGAGCGAATGAACCGCTCGCTGCGGGTGCTGCTGGCGGAGGACAACCCGGTCAACCAGGAGCTGGCCGTGGCGATTTTGCGTCGCTGGGGACACGAGGTGACGACGGCGGGCGACGGATACGAGGCCGTCGCGGCCGCCACCCGCCAGCCGTTCGACCTGGTGCTGATGGACGTGCAGATGCCCGGAATGGACGGGCTGGAAGCCACCGCCCGCATTCGCCAGGCCGAAAAGTCCGACGGGCGACACGTGCCGATCGTCGCCATGACCGCCCACGCGATGAGCGACGATCGCAAGACCTGCCTGGCGGCGGGGATGGACGCGTTCGTCTCCAAACCGATCCGCCCCGACGAACTGGCGCGGGAGATTCTCCGGCTGGTTCCGCAGGCGCCGGTGTCGGCCGAACCGCCCGCGGAACCGTCCGGGCCTCGCGCCGCGGACGAATCCGGCGTGTATGACGAGCACAAGGCCCTGGGCTTTGTTGGTGGAAACCGCCAGACGTTGCGGAAGATCGCGGTGGTTTTTGTCGAGACGGCAGGGCCCATGGTTTCCGCGCTGCGGACCGCGCTGGTCGACGACGACGTCGAAGCGGCGCGCCGCGCGGCGCACAAGCTCAAGGGGTCGGTGAAGGTGTTTGCGACCGCCTTGGTGAGCGGCGCGATCGAGGCGGTCGAGGCGGCGCTGTCCGACGGGAACCTGTCCGAGGCGAAACGGCAGTTCGCCCTGCTCGCGCCGCGGATCGAAGAACTTTGCGAAATTCTGACCTCGGTGGGAAAGGAACAACACACATGCGAGTCCTGATTGCCGACGACGACCAGACCTACCAGACCCTCCTGGGCGACCTGATGGAACAGTGGGGCTACGAAGTCGAGTGCTGCGGCGACGGCGAGAGCGCCTGGAACATCCTCCAGATGGCCTCCGCCCCGCGCCTCGTGCTGCTGGACTGGATGATGCCGAAGATGGACGGCTTCGACCTCTGCCGGAAGATCCGCGCCTGGGACAAGCTCGCCGAGACCTACATCATCCTCATGACCGGCAGCTACAAGAAGGACGAGATCATTCGCGTTCTGGTGGCCGGCGCCGACGACTACCTCATCAAGCCGTTCGAGCCGGTGGACCTCCAGATTCGCCTGCGCAACGCGCAGCGCATCCTCGACCTGCGCGACGAGCTCGCGGCCATGAAGAGGATTCCCCTCTCCGCGAAATAACCGTCCCTCGCACAGTTGGACCGGCGGGAAGGGCACTTTTTGGCAACCGCACTAAAGTCGCCGCCTCTCCTGCCGATACAAGGAGCAATAAGGATCCCGACCCCGGCAAGGCCGTTCGCTCACGCTGTTTATGCATTGATTACGAGGGTGACTGTGGGAAGATTGAAACTGACATCTCCCGGTCTGCTGCTGATTTTGGCCATTGCCTTGGCCGGCGGGATTTTCCTTCTCGACGTGTTCTACCTGCGCCCCTATGTCGACGGGCACGAGGAATCCGCCTACAAGGAGCAGGCTGCCCGGGCCGAACAGGCCGCCTCGCAGGGCCTGCGACTGGAGCAGTCGAACCTGCTGACCGCCGCCCGCGCCTGGTCGCAGTCTCCGCCCGTCCGGACGCTGCTGAAGGGCCCTTCGCAGAAGTCGTTCGCCGATTTCTGCCGCCAGGCGCTGGAACTGTCCATGGTGGACGCCGCCTGGCTGGTCGATGACGCCGGGAACGTCGTCGGCGTCTGGCGCGGCGAGCGGGGCGGGGGCGAAAAGGGCATCGAATCGCTGCGCCAGCAGGCGGCGACCGTCGTCCAGACGGTCCGCGCCGCCAGCAGCGTCGAGCCCATGGGACTGGTGCGCCTGGACAACGGCGTGGCGATGTTCGCCCGCCAGCCGTTCCACTCCACCAACCGCGAGGGAGCCAAACCGGCGGGCTTCCTCTGGGTCTGCCGAATGCTGGACGGCAACGAACTGACGAGAATTTCCTCGGGCATCGCCCAGGGGCTGATCCTCGTCTCGTCGCCCACGGGTCCGCCGCAACGCCGCTGGTTGTCGGGCGAGGAGACGCTGGTCGTCGCCTGGCCCGCGAAGGACATGGTGGGACGCCCACTGGGCTATTTCCGCTGCGCGCTGTCCGTCGGGCACATCCACCGGCAGACGGTCGCCTCGCGGCGGATGGTGCTGATCATCCTGTCCCTGTCGGTCGGGCTGGTATTGCTGGTCATCCTGGGCACACACATCCTGATCGCCGGTCCGGTCGTCCGCCTGCTGCGGCGCCTCCAGGATCTGGAGCGGGGCGACGGGTCCGCCGAGGAACTCGGCCGCAACCTCCACGGCGAACCGCTGGTGCTCGCCCGCCGGCTGGAATCCGCCTTCGACCGCCTGGCGACTATGTCCCGCACTGATCCGCTGACCGGGCTGTCCAACCGCCGGCACTTCGAGGAAGTGCTCGAGTGCTTCTACCACCAGGCGCGGCGCTACAATCGCCCGCTGTCGGTGATCTTGATGGACGTGGATTTCTTCAAGGCGGTCAACGACGCCGGGGGGCATCCGGCCGGGGATGAACTGCTGAAGAACGTGGCCGGCGCCATCGAGAACGCCTGTCGCAAGGCCGACT
>JAKPKY010000230.1 GCA_029553505.1 Planctomycetota bacterium | reverse complement strand
CGAGCATTACCAGGTGGGCGAGTCGCACGGCATTCCCTACCGCTGCCTCTGTCCGCAAGGCGTCCGCAACGTGCTGGTGGCGGGGCGCGCCATCTCCTGCGACCGTCCGATGCAGGGGGCGACCCGGATCATGCCGACCTGCCTGGCGATGGGCGAGGCGGCGGGGCTGGCCGCCGCCCTGGCCTCGCAGGCGGGAGGCGACGTCCACGCGGTGGACACCGCCCGCCTGCGCCGCCGTCTGCGCGAGGAAGGTGGGCGCCTGCCCGAATACGATGGCGCGTGATCCGTGCGGCGGCACGGGCGTGCGACGGAGTTTTACAGGTGTCCCAACCGGAACGAATAGACCCATCAACAGGAGGGAAAAGACCATGACACGCAAAATCGCTGGTTGCATCTTGCTGGGAGTAGCGGTCCTGGCCGCGGTGCGGGGCGTGGGCGGGGAGTGCACATGGAACGGCTCCGTCTCGACGGAGTGGACGACCGCGGGCAACTGGACCGGTGGCCTGCCGGAAACGGGCGACGACGTCGTCGTGCCGTCGGGCACGTCGTTCGCGCCCGCCATCCCGGCTGGGACCAACCCCGTCAGCGGGGCCTACGCCTCGTTCACGGTTGCCAAGGGCGCGACGGTCACCTGCCGGGGCGATCCGGCCGCCGTCAACGAGCCCTCGGGCGGAACGGTCGCCAAGCCGCACGGCATCGGCGTGACGATCTTCGCCGCCAACGCCGCGATCGCCGGCACGCTCAGCGCCGTGGGCCAAGGATTTCCCGGGGATAAGGGCCCCGGGTTTATCTCCGGTGGCGGCGGTGCCCACGGCGGCAAGGGAACGTTTGGTCCTCCGTTGTACCAGATTCCCTTTCATCCCGCGGCTTCCTACGGGTCGGTCAGCGAACCCACGGCGCTCGGTAGCGGCGGTTCGGGGGGAAGCACCCGCTCGGGCGGCGGCGCGATCCGGCTGGCGGTCGAGGAGACCCTTACCGTCAACGGCACGATCGACGCGACGGCCGCGCAGGTGGCGCGCAGCGGCTCGGGCGGCAGCATCTGGCTGTCGGCGACAACATTCGCCGGCACGGGCACGATCCGCGCGGACGGCGGCAACTCCGCCCATGGCTCCTCCGGCGGCGGCGGGCGCGTCGCCATTGTCTACAACCACTCGACCTTCAGCGGTTTGGTCTCCGTGGCCGGCGGATCCGGCACACTGCTGGGGCAACCGGGATCGCTGTGGGAGCCGAAGCGCTTTGAAGGGATGCAGGGATCCCCCGGGTCGTTTCTCACCGTGCTCGCGACGAACAACTTTCAGTATTTCTTCCCCTCGGCGGCGACGACCAACTTCTGGAACCTCACGGTCTCCAACGCCTGGTTCGAGGCGCATGGCGGCGCGATGCGCATCGGCGACCTGCGCCTCCACAACGGCCATTTCGGTTTCGACCGCGCCTGCGACTCCCTGCCCTGGGTGCAGGCGATGGATGTTCTGGAAATCGCCAACAGCATCCGTTTGGTCGGAGCATCCGTGGCCTACCTGAGCGCGCAGACCTATGCGCTGACCAGCCTGTGGATCGACGCCAACAGCGTGGTCAAGCTGCGGGGCGATCCGTCCGCCGTCAATGCCGACTCGGGCGGGACCGGGGCGTCGCCGCACGGCGCCGGCGCGACGG
>JAKPKY010000228.1 GCA_029553505.1 Planctomycetota bacterium | reverse complement strand
CCTTCCGCCGGCGCGGCCACGCCGCCGGCGCGGCGACCGCGGTGCCGTCGGCGAAACGCAACAGCTCGGGAAGGGCGGCTTCCGCTTCGGACGCTTTGTTCATGCGGTTTCTCCAGAAGGGCGCGGCGGCGGCCCGCCACGCGGTTTCAGACGCACCCCAGTGTACCGCGGGCTGCGGACAGAGGCCACAGCAATTCCAATGATGAAGGTGTAACCATCGGCGTCGGGGTCGGTATCGGCATCGGTATCGAGAAAACAAAGGAAATTTCGACCCCGATTCCGATACCGACTCCGACCCCGAAGACCCAATCGCCTCATCATTGGAATTGCTGCAAAGGCCAGCGCGCCGTTGTCGCCGTTTGCACGTCCGCCGGCGTCATGGTATGCTTTATTTTTTCGACGCCGATGGTTTTACCCGTTGGGAGCGCATAATGTATAGAATGTCCCCGTCCGCCGTGCTCGCGCACGAACGTGTGATGAAGAACCCCGCCTACCGCGCCGGCGTCGAGCGCGTCGTGGCGGCGCTGGCGCAGCCGCGCCCGATCGAGACCTACACCGACGCCGACCTGCCGGATCTGATCCGGAAACACCGGCTGCTCGAACGCCGGGTGCCAATGGGCTGCCTGGAGACCGTCGAGGACCCGGTCCTGTTGTTCAACACCTTCCGCTTCGACGACGAGGCGGAGGCGGTGGCGCTGGGCAAGCGGCTGGCGGAACAGGGGCTCCACGTCGGCGGCGACCTGCTCGGCCTGGGCGCGTTCCACTGGGCCAACTACAACCTCGAAGGCGACCCCGCCCGCCTGCACAAGGTCTGCCGCCCCTGCTGGCGCATCCACCTCCAGGTCGGCTGCATGCACCGCTGCGCCTATTGTCCGCTGGGCGGACTGCTGGCGTGCATGGTGAACGTCGACGAGTACTGCCGCCACCTCAAGACCATTATGGACCGCCATCCCTGGCAGAAGACCTTCCTGCTGGACGACGACGCCGACCCGCCCGCGCTCGAACCGGAGCTCGGCTCCCTTTCCGAACTGATCACATTCTTCGGGACGCTCGACCAGC